>NZ_JAJSOU010000003.1:0-426286 GCF_021282405.1 Buttiauxella cochleicola | reverse complement strand
TTACAGCAACGCAGCGATGCTAAAACTCCCCTCGAGGCGTGAGCGTGAATATGCAAGGGAAGTGAGAGAAAAAAGGTCGAAATATCCCTTAAAAAACAATGCCGGTCACCTTAAGTGACCGGCATTAGGCTATTCGCCCATTTTCGCCCAGGTATCACGCAAGCCAACGGTACGGTTAAATACCAGTTTTTCGGCAGTTGCATAACGGCAATCCAGGCAGAAATAACCTTCGCGCTCGAACTGGTACGCTTTGCCTTTTTCGGCATTTTGCAGACTTGGTTCGACGAAGCCTTGTTTGATAACCAGTGATTCCGGGTTAATCGTTGCAAGGAAATCTTCTGCAGCCCCTGGGTTTGCAACACTGAAGAGGCGGTCATAAAGGCGAATCTCAACAGGCAATGCGTGTTCCGCACTCACCCAATGAATCACACCTTTAACTTTACGTCCATCAGCTGGGTCTTTGCTTAATGTGTCCGGATCGTAGGAGCAATGCAGCATGGTGATATTACCTGCTTCATCTTTCTCAACGCGATCGGCTTTAATCACATATGCATTACGCAGGCGTACTTCTTTGCCCAACACCAGACGCTTATATTGCTTGTTAGCTTCTTCACGGAAGTCAGCACGATCGATATAGATCTCACGGCTAAATGGCACTTGACGGCTACCCATCTCTGGTTTGTTAGGATGGTTAGGCATCGTTACCATTTCAACTTCACCCTGTGGGAAGTTTTCAATGATAACTTTAACCGGGTCGAGAACAGCCATAGCGCGTGGTGCGTTCTCGTTCAGGTCATCACGGATACAAGATTCCAGAGATGCCATTTCAACCGTGTTATCTTGCTTAGTCACACCAATTCGCTTACAGAACTCACGAATAGAAGCAGCCGTATAACCACGACGACGCAGACCCGAGATGGTTGGCATACGTGGGTCATCCCAGCCCTCTACAACCTTCTCAGTCACCAGCTGGTTCAGCTTACGCTTAGACATGATGGCGTACTCGAGATTCAGGCGAGAGAACTCGTACTGACGCGGATGCGCAGGAATTGTGATGTTATCCAACACCCAGTCATACAGACGACGGTTGTCCTGGAATTCCAGCGTACACAGAGAGTGCGTAATGCCTTCCAGCGCATCGGAAATGCAGTGGGTGAAGTCGTACATCGGGTAGATGCACCACTTATTGCCAGTCTGGTGGTGTTCGGCGAATTTAATACGATAAATAACCGGGTCACGCATCACGATGAACGGCGATGCCATGTCGATTTTCGCACGCAGGCACGCAGTCCCTTCAGCGAACTCACCGTTACGCATTTTCTCAAACAGCGCGAGGTTTTCTTCCACGCTGCGGTCACGGTAAGGGCTGTTTTTACCCGGAGATGTCAATGAGCCGCGATATTCACGGATCTGCTCAGGCGACAGTTCATCCACGTACGCCAGCCCTTTATTGATCAGCTCAACAGCATAGTTGAACAGTTGATCGAAATAATTGGAGGAGTAGCGCACGTCACCAGACCAATGGAAACCTAACCATTCGACGTCGTGCTTGATGGAATCTACGAATTCGATGTCTTCTTTTGCCGGGTTGGTGTCATCGAAACGCAGGTTGCACTGGCCTTGATAATCTTGGGCGATACCAAAGTTCAGGCAGATGGATTTTGCATGGCCGATATGCAGATAACCATTTGGCTCTGGCGGGAAACGGGTGCAAATGCTGTTGTGCTTACCATTAGCCAAATCTTCATCGATAATCTGGCGAATAAAGTTAGTTGGGCGGGCTTCAGCCTCACTCATCGCGGGTTCCTCTGTGCAAAAACTTTAGTTATCGGCACATGATCTTATAAGCAAGCGTCGGAAACAACCTTTAGTTGCATAAATAAGGGTATAGGCGGGTGGCGTGCTAGAGGAACAAAAAAGCGGCTGGAGAAAATCTCCAGCCGCTAAAGGCACAATCTATGACTCAGGAGCGATTATTTGCCTTTAATTTCGTACAGAGGTGTTTGCCCCGCAACAACAGAACCTTGTGCCTGGAGTACCAGACCACTGTAGTCGTCGATGTTGCTACAAACTACTGGGCTAATCATGGAGCGGGCATTCGCATTCAGGAAATCAAGATCCATTTCCAGAATCGGCTGGCCTGCAACCACTTCAGCACCCTCTTCTACCAGACGAGTAAAGCCCTGGCCGTTCAGTGCAACGGTATCAATGCCCATATGGACAACGATCTCAGCACCTTTCTCGGTTTCCAGGCAGAACGCATGGTTGGTATTAAAGATTTTTACGATAGTACCGGCAGCTGGAGCGACAACTGTTTTTCCAGTTGGCTTAACAGCAACACCATCACCAACTGCTTTGCTGGCGAAGGCTTCATCAGGAACCTGGTCCAGCGCAACCACATCACCTGTCACTGGTGAAACCAGAGCAGCAATGGTTACAGCATTTGGAACTGCTTGTGGTTTAGCAGCAGCCACTGGCGCCGCGGTAGCAGCACTAACAGGAGCAGCTGCAACTTCACCTACAGTCTTCATGGAGTTGGCAATCTTCTCAGCCACGAAGCCGACGATGATTTGCACGCTGGTTTTGTTCAGACGGATAACACCGGTTGCACCCAGACGTTTCGCCAACGCTTCATTAACCAATGAAGAGTCTTTCACGTTCAGACGCAGACGAGTGATACATGCATCAATACCAGTCAGGTTAGCTGAACCACCTACCGCAGCGATGTACTGACGAGCCAACTCAGTTACATCTTGAGAGGCGTTGGCGCTAACATTCACGTCCTGACCATCAGCTTCATCACCTGCAACAGCCAGTTCACGACCTGGAGTCAACAGATTGAATTTGTTGATAGTGAAACGGAAGACCACGTAGTAAATCACGAAGAACACGATGCCTTGTGGGATCAGCATGTACCAGTGAGTCGCCAGTGGGTTACGGGTAGAAAGCACCAAGTCCACCAGACCCGCACTGAAGCCGAAACCAGCAATCCAATGCATGCTTGCTGCGATAAATACAGAGATACCGGTAAGCACTGCGTGAATCAGATACAGAACTGGAGCCACGAACATGAAGGAGAATTCTAACGGTTCGGTGATACCAGTAAAGAAGGCAGCAAACGCACCCGCCATCATGATACCCAATACTTTGGCTTTATTTTCAGGACGCGCGCAGTGGTAAATTGCCAATGCAGCACCTGGAAGGCCAAACATCATGATTGGGAAGAAGCCAGCCTGATAGCGACCAGTAATACCAACGATACCAGTACCTTCAGCGATAGATTTAGCACCGCCAAGGAATTTAGGAATATCGTTAATACCTGCAACATCAAACCAGAACACGGAGTTCAGAGCGTGATGCAGGCCAACTGGAATCAGAAGACGGTTGAAGAACGCATAAACACCTGCGCCAATTGAACCCATTTTCTGGATGTGCTCACCAAAGTTCACCAGGCCGCTGAAAACGATTGGCCAGATGAACATCATGATGAAGGCAACAGCAATCATCACAAAGGAGGTAAGAATTGGAACCAGGCGACGACCGCTGAAGAAGGACAACGCTTTCGGCAACTCGACGCTGCTGAAGCGGTTGTACAACTCTGCGGAGATAATCCCCACCATGATGCCCACAAATTGGTTTTCAATTTTAGTGAACGCCAATGGAACCTGATCCAACGGAATGTGTTTGATCATGGAAACAGCGGCTGGCGAACAGAGAGTCGTCAAAACCAGGAAACCGACAAAACCGGTTAGTGCAGCAGCACCATCTTTATCTTTGGACATACCGTAAGCCACACCAATGGCAAACAGCACTCCCATGTGGTCAATGATTGCAGCACCAGATTTGATGAACAACGCAGCTAATGCGCTATCACCACCCCAGCTAACCGGGTCAATCCAGTAACCAACACCCATTAATATGGCTGCGGCTGGTAGCGTGGCTACCGGCACCATCAGCGCACGGCCAACCTTTTGCATATAACCTAGAATACTCACGTTAATTCCCCCTATGAGACCCCGTTAAGGCTCGTTCAAAGCAGTTTTATTATTGTGTAACAAACCTTGAAAGCATGACGAAGATTCGCCAACTTTCAGAGTGTGTGAAAAATTAATTCGTATCGCAAATTAAACACCCTTTTTTTGTGATTAAAATCACCAAATATTGTTATTCCACTCCCCTTTGGCTAGCTATCGACTAAAACTTATTTTATCATCCGAAAAATCAAGACGGATTGATCCCGTAATAACTGGTTCGAAACTGGTTTACCCTTAGAGGGTTCGGATAACAATCTGGCTAAAGCTACTTTCTATTAACTTATGAGGTGAATGATGAGACTGATTCCCCTGGCTACCCCAACTCAAGTTGGCAAATGGGCAGCACGCCATATCGTTAAGCGTATCAATGCGTTTAATCCGACAGCAGATCGTCCTTTCGTGCTGGGCCTGCCAACCGGTGGTACTCCACTTGAAGCGTATAAAGCGCTGGTAGAGATGCACAAAGCGGGCCAGGTTAGCTTTAAAAACGTCGTCACCTTTAATATGGATGAGTACGTTGGTCTGCCAAAAGAGCATCCGGAAAGCTATCATACGTTTATGCACCGCAATTTCTTTGATCATGTTGATATCCCAGCGGAAAATATCAACCTGCTGAATGGCAATGCTGACGATGTTGACGCAGAGTGCCGTCGTTATGAAGAAAAAATTCGCTCATACGGTAAAATTCACCTGTTTATGGGTGGTGTGGGCAACGATGGTCACATCGCATTCAACGAACCAGCTTCTTCTCTGGCTTCCCGTACTCGTATCAAAACGCTGACTCATGACACCCGTGTTGCAAACTCCCGTTTCTTTGATGGCGATGTTACTCAGGTTCCAAAATTTGCGCTGACTGTGGGCGTGGGCACTCTGCTTGATGCAGAAGAAGTGATGATTTTGGTCATTGGTCATCTGAAAGCACAAGCTCTGCAAGCAGCAGTGGAAGGCAACGTGAATCACATGTGGACCATTAGCTGTCTGCAACTGCACCCGAAAGCAGTGGTTGTTTGTGATGAGCCGTCCACCATGGAACTCAAAGTGAAGACGCTGAAGTACTTCAATGAGCTCGAAGCGGAAAATATCAAAGATCTTTAAATACTAACTTATACCCAAAATAATTCGAGTTGCAGCCAGGCGGCAAAAAAGTGAGTCCCCAGAAGCTTACTTGAGTAAGTGACTGGGGTGAGCTTTTGTAGCCAACACCTCTGCAACTTGAAGTATGACGGGTATAACCGGGGGTAATTATGTTTGCATTAACTCACGGTCGGATTTATACCGGCCATGAAATTCTTGATGATCACGCGATTGTTATCGCGAACGGCCTAATTGAACGCGTTTGCCCGCGCTCAGATCTCCCTGCGGGTATTGAGACTCGCGATGTGGGTGGTGCAATCATTGCCCCCGGTTTTATTGATGTGCAGCTTAATGGTTGTGGTGGCGTTCAGTTCAACGATTCCGCAGATGCGGTTACCGTTGAAACGCTGGAAATCATGCAGAAAGCCAACGAGCGTTCTGGCTGTACCAGCTACTTACCGACACTGATCACCAGCAGCGATGAGCTGATGAAGCAAGGCGTGAAAGTGATGCGCGAATACCTGGCGAAATATCAGCACCAGGCTCTCGGTCTGCATCTTGAAGGCCCGTGGTTAAACATGGTGAAAAAAGGAACGCACAATCCAAGCTTCGTGCGTAAACCTGATGCAGAACTGGTTGATTTCCTGTGCCAAAACGCAGATGTGATCACTAAAGTCACTTTGGCACCAGAAATGGTTGGGCCTGAAGTGATTAGTAAACTGGTTGCTTCCGGCATTATCGTTTCAGCCGGGCATTCCAATGCCACTGTAAAAGAAGCTAAAGTCGGCTTCCGTGCTGGTATCACCTTCGCAACCCACCTTTTCAACGCTATGCCATATATTACTGGCCGCGAACCGGGTCTTGCTGGGGCCATTTTTGATGAGCCAGATGTTTACTGCGGTATCATTGCCGATGGTTTACATGTGGACTATGCCAATATTCGTACTGCGAAAAAGGTCAAAGGCGATAAGCTGTGCCTGGTGACTGATGCAACTGCTCCGGCAGGCGCAAATATCGATGAGTTCATTTTCGCAGGAAAAACAATATACTACCGTGATGGTTTATGCGTAGATGAGAACGGTACGCTGAGCGGTTCAGCCCTGACGATGATTGAAGGGGTGTGTAACCTGGTTGAGCATGCGGGCATCGCATTAGACGAAGTCTTACGTATGGCCACCCTCTACCCTGCCCGTGCAATGGGTGTAGAGCAGCAATTAGGTACTATTGAAGCAGGGAAAGTCGCCAACCTGACGACCTTTACCCGCGATTTTAAAATCACCAAGACCTTTGTTAATGGTAACGAGGTCGTAACTGAGTAATTAAGGCATGACGACTGGCGGACAGGCTCAAATTGGTAATGTCGATCTGGTAAAACAACTGAATAGCGCGGCGGTATATCGCCTGATTGACCAACATGGGCCAATTTCTCGCATTCAGATTGCCGAACAAAGCCAGCTAGCACCTGCCAGCGTCACGAAAATTACTCGCCAGTTAATTGAGCGCGGGCTGATCAAAGAAGTTGATCAACAGGCTTCCACCGGGGGCCGCCGCGCTATCTCAATTATCACTGAAACCCGCAATTTCCATGCTATTGGCGTACGTCTTGGCCGCCACGATGCAACCATCACGTTATTTGACCTCAGCGCTAAACCGATTGCCGAAGAGCATTATTCTCTTCCTGAACGAACTCAGGAAACGCTCGAGCATGCACTGCTAAACGCTATTGCTCAATTTATCGAACAAAACACACGTAAAATGCGTGAGCTGATTGCGATTTCCGTAATCCTGCCAGGCCTGGTTGATCCTGAAAGCGGGGTGATTCGTTATATGCCTCATATCCAGGTCAATAACTGGTCGTTAGTCGATAGCCTCGAAAAACAGTTCAAAGTGACTTGCTATGTGGGTCACGATATCCGTAGCCTGGCGCTTGCTGAGCACTATTTTGGTGCAACACACGATTGCGATGACTCCATTTTGGTGCGTGTCCACCGTGGTACAGGTGCGGGGATTTTGTCTAACGGACGTATTTTTATTGGCCGTAACGGTAACGTTGGTGAAATTGGCCATATTCAGGTTGACCCATTAGGCGAACGCTGCCACTGCGGAAACTTTGGTTGCCTGGAAACGATTGCCGCCAATGCTGCTATTGAACACCGTGTGCGCCATTTACTCGAGCAAGGTTATAACAGCCGCCTGACACTTGAAGATTGCGATATTACTGCGATTTGTAAAGCTGCGAACAAAGGTGATGCCCTCGCCTGCGAAGTGATTGAACATGTTGGTCGCCACTTAGGCAAAGCCATTTCCATCGCGATTAACCTGTTTAATCCGCAAAAAGTGGTCATTGCCGGGGAAATCATCGAAGCCGAAAAAGTGCTTCTTCCCGCTATCGAAGCCTGCATTAATACACAGGTATTGAAAGCATTCCGTAAGAATCTACCCGTCGTGTGCTCAAAACTCGATGACCGTTCAGCCATTGGTGCCTTTGCTTTGGTAAAACGCTCGATGCTGAATGGCGTTCTGCTTCAACGTTTGCTGGAAAGTTAACTCAGCCGTGAGCCTTTTTACGATATAGTTACGCCTTCCTGAAATGTGAGCCAAGGTAATCAATGACCATTCAGAATGTAATTTGTGATATTGACGGTGTGCTGATGCACGATAACGTCGCCGTACCGGGTGCTAATGAATTCTTAGCCCGCATCATGGAAAAGGGTATGCCGCTGGTTCTGCTGACTAACTACCCGTCGCAGACAGGTCAGGATCTGGCGAACCGTTTTGCGTCCGCGGGTATTGATGTACCGGACAGCGTCTTTTATACCTCCGCAATGGCAACCGCGGATTTCCTGCGACGTCAGGAAGGAAAAAAAGCGTACGTTGTCGGTGAAGGTGCGTTGATTCATGAACTGTATAAAGCTGGCTTTACCATCACCGATATCAATCCTGACTTTGTCATCGTCGGTGAAACCCGCTCTTATAACTGGGAAATGATGCACAAGGCCGCCTACTTCGTAGCAAACGGTGCGCGCTTTATTGCGACTAACCCTGATACACATGGCCGTGGTTACTATCCAGCCTGTGGTGCGCTTTGCGCGGGTATCGAGAAAATTTCTGGCCGCAAACCATTCTGTGTTGGCAAGCCAAGCCCGTGGATTATCCGCGCGGCGCTCAATAAAATGCAGGCACATTCCGAGCACACGGTGATTGTCGGCGATAACCTGCGCACCGATATTCTTGCGGGTTTCCAGGCTGGCCTGGAAACGATTCTGGTGCTGTCGGGCGTTTCAACGCTGAACGATATCGATGCCATGCCGTTCCGCCCTTCGTGGATTTACCCGTCCGTTGCCGAAGTCGATATTATCTAATTATTCATTCGCCCGGTTTTCGCCGGGCGTTTTAGCGATTCACCAATCTTTTTCCCCTTCTCTGAATACCAGCCTGGCGATTTCACCAATAATTGCCGATCCGCTAATTATTTCGCTCATTTCCTCATCATTTTTCAGTAATCAACAATCACCATTGAACTATTTATCTCTCCAGGGCTAAAGGACTTGCTTTCACGTCAATGATTGCGCATTTTCATAGTCATGCAACGCAGCTATTACCCAAAATAATTCGAGTTACAGGAAGGCGGCAAGTGAAGGAATCCCGATGAGCTTACTGGAGTAAGTGATTCGGGTGACTGAATGCAGACAACGCATCTGCAACTTGAAGTATGAAGGGTAAAAACAATTTAATGGCTCAAAGAAGCATTACGGAGAGAGTTCTATGTGTTCAATTTTTGGTGTTCTGGATATCAAGACCGATGCGGTCGAACTGCGTAAGAAAGCGCTCGAGTTATCTCGCCTGATGCGTCACCGTGGCCCAGACTGGTCTGGTGTTTACGCTAATGATAAAGCCATTCTGTCCCATGAACGTCTCTCGATTGTTGACGTTAACGCTGGCGCTCAGCCGCTCTACAACAAAGCCAAAACCCACGCCCTGGCTGTTAACGGCGAAATCTACAACCATCAGGCTCTGCGTGCAGAATACGGCGACCGTTACGAATTCCAGACAGGCTCCGACTGTGAAGTTATCCTTGCGCTGTACCAGGAAAAAGGCCCGGAATTCCTCGACGATCTACAAGGTATGTTTGCCTTCATTCTGTATGACGAAACACAAGACGCCTATCTGATTGGCCGTGACCATATTGGTATCATCCCCCTATATATGGGTCATGATGAACACGGCAACATGTATGTTGCTTCTGAAATGAAAGCGCTGGTTCCGGTTTGCCGCACTATTAAAGAGTTCCCGGCAGGCAGCTACCTGTGGAGCAAAGACGGTGAAATCCGCAGCTACTACCAGCGTGACTGGTTCGAATATGATGCAGTAAAAGATAACGTTACTGATAAAAACGAATTGCGTCAGGCGCTGGAAGACGCGGTAAAAAGCCACCTGATGTCTGACGTGCCATATGGCGTGTTGCTGTCCGGCGGTCTGGATTCATCGGTTATCTCTGCGATTACCAAGAAATTTGCCGCCCGCCGTGTAGAAGATGAAGAGCGTTCCGAAGCCTGGTGGCCACAGCTGCACTCTTTTGCAGTTGGCCTGGTCGGGTCTCCTGACCTGATAGCAGCGCAAGAAGTGGCAAATCACTTAGGCACCGTGCACCACGAAATTCATTTCACCGTGCAAGAAGGCCTGGATGCGATTCGCGATGTTATCTATCACATTGAAACTTACGATGTGACCACCATTCGCGCCTCTACCCCAATGTATTTGATGTCACGCAAAATCAAAGCAATGGGCATCAAGATGGTGCTATCCGGTGAAGGTTCTGACGAAGTCTTTGGCGGCTACCTGTATTTCCATAAAGCGCCAAACGATAAAGAGCTGCACGAAGAGACCGTTCGTAAGCTGCAAGCGCTGCATATGTTTGACTGTGCGCGTGCTAACAAAGCGATGTCTGCCTGGGGCGTTGAAGCTCGCGTACCGTTCCTGGACAAGAAATTCCTTGATGTAGCTATGCGCATCAACCCGAAAGACAAAATGTGCGGCAACGGCAAGATGGAAAAACATATCCTGCGTGAATGTTTTGAATCTTACCTGCCAGCAAGCGTTGCATGGCGTCAGAAAGAGCAATTCTCTGATGGCGTAGGTTACAGCTGGATTGACACGTTAAAAGAAGTTGCAGCGGGTCAGGTCACCGACCAACAACTGGAAACGGCAAGCTATCGCTTCCCGTACAACACACCAGGCTCTAAAGAAGCTTATTTGTATCGTGAAATCTTTGAAGAGTTATTCCCACTACCAAGCGCTGCGCAGTGCGTTCCAGGCGGCCCATCTGTTGCCTGTTCTTCAGCTAAGGCCATCGAATGGGATGAAGCATTCAAAACAATGAATGATCCATCAGGCCGTGCAGTGGGCGTTCACCAGTCCGCTTACAAATAATTGAGCAAAATGAAACACACGGGCCTACGGGCCCGTTTTTGTTTCTGCAATATTCCTCACCTCTTATCAGGGCTTTTCCCTAACATAAAACCACGAAATAACCGATTTTTGACGAATATTGCATCAAGCTGTTCGTAAGCTAATCAAACAGACTATTTACGCTAATTTTCGGGAAAAAATTGTTGACGCTAGAAGGCCAACTACGCATAATGCGCCCCGCAACGCCGATAAGGTGACGCAGAAAAAAGAAGGCTACTTAGCTCAGCTGGTTAGAGCACATCACTCATAATGATGGGGTCACAGGTTCGATTCCCGTAGTAGCCACCATTATTCTTTTTTTAGCGCGGGAGTGGCGAAATTGGTAGACGCACCAGATTTAGGTTCTGGCGCCGCAAGGTGTGCGAGTTCAAGTCTCGCCTCCCGCACCATTTTAAAGCGTTGCACAGTTGGGGTATCGCCAAGCGGTAAGGCACCGGTTTTTGATACCGGCATTCCCTGGTTCGAATCCAGGTACCCCAGCCATTTTTTCGACATAGCACGTTAGTTTTGTGCGCCCATAGTTGGGGTATCGCCAAGCGGTAAGGCACCGGTTTTTGATACCGGCATTCCCTGGTTCGAATCCAGGTACCCCAGCCAGTCGAAGAATAAAGTTTTAAAATTAGGCTACTTAGCTCAGCTGGTTAGAGCACATCACTCATAATGATGGGGTCACAGGTTCGATTCCCGTAGTAGCCACCATATTTTTGGGGTATCGCCAAGCGGTAAGGCTCTGGTTTCTGATACCAGCATTCCGAGGTTCGAATCCTCGTACCCCAGCCAAAAATGAAAAGCTCGCTTCGGCGAGCTTTTTGCTTTTCTGCATTTGGATATTCTCGTCAGAATTAAAGTCGGATGTCGCTAACGCTAATCCGACCTAAGAAAGACTATCGACTCATAACCCTAACGCATACTTCAGCGCCTGGCGTTTAAGCACCCCACCACGTTCAGCCGCCATCAACCCTAAGTTTCGAATCACACGCAACGGCCCTAAAGTATTGCTAAAACCTGCGTAGAACAGATCCATACCGCTTTGCATCAGGAAATTATCCGCCTGCCTGCGTGTCTGGTAGCGCTTCAAAATACGCGCATCTGCCCAGTTTTCACCGTAGCTACGCGCTTTAATCATCACATCAAGTAAAGCGTCCACATCACGATAACCTAGATTCACACCCTGCCCCGCTAATGGGTGAATGGTATGCGCGGCATCGCCAATCAACGCCAGGCCCTGTTGGGTATATTGCAATGCATGGCGACGAGTCAGCGGAAATGCGCCACTGGCAATCGGTGTTACTTTACCTAAGCGCTCCGGGAAACTCGCCTCAATCGCTTTATGCAGTTGCGGTATCGTCATATTTTGCAGCTGGCGAATACGTGCCGGCGAATCGTACCAAACAAGCGAGGCCCAATTATCAAATAGCGGTAAAAACGCGTGCGGGCCGTTCGGCGTAAAATGCTGCCAGGTACTATCGCCTGGTGTTTGTTCGCATTTTACCGTAATGAGCATGCACGACTGACGATACTGCCAGGCATGAATACCAATTCCCGCCCAACGACGCACCTGTGAATTTGCGCCATCAGCTCCAATGACCATAGGAACCGTTAGGGTCCGCTCATCCGCAAAGTGTAACGTCCACTTCCCTGCCTGCCCGTGCATACGGTCAATGTGTGCAGGGCAAAGCAACGTGACATTCGGATGGGCCTCCAGCGCCTGCCACAACGCGAATTGTAAAACCTGGTTTTCGACCATATAGCCCAATTCTGGCAGCCCTAACTCTTGAGCTTTAAAGCTAACGTGGGCGCTTTCCCACTCCCAGGTTTCGAGCTGGCGATAAGCATGGCTACGCATTGAACGAATAGCATCCCAAACGCCAAGTGATTTCAACAACCCGACCGATGCACTACTGATAGCCGAAATACGCACATCGGGTTGGCTTGTTGCGTCAAAGGCAGCAGGAGCCTGCTGCTCAATCACCGCAACCTGAAAACCATTTTGCGCGAGGCCAAGGGCTGCGGCCGCGCCGACCATCCCCCCACCCACTACCGCGACATCAATTGACTGATTCAACATGATGAGTTTGTCCTTAAATTGTCTATGCTGATTCTACCGGATTTTTACGCAAGCTGGTCACATCAAGGCCAAAGCATTACAATACGCCGCCTGAATTCCTGGCTTTAACTGAGCAATGGCAAGTCGATGACAAAAAAACTCCATATCAAAACCTGGGGCTGTCAGATGAACGAATACGATTCATCGAAGATGGCCGATCTGCTGAATAGCACACATGGCTATACGCTTACGGACAACCCAAAAGAAGCGGACGTATTGCTACTCAATACCTGCTCTATCCGTGAAAAAGCCCAGGAAAAAGTGTTCCATCTGCTTGGCCGCTGGAAACTCTTAAAGCGTAAAAATCCCAATATCATTATTGGTGTTGGCGGTTGCGTTGCTTCCCAGGAAGGTAAGCTGATTCGTAGCCGTGCACACTATGTTGATATTGTTTTCGGGCCACAAACGCTGCACCGCCTGCCGGAAATGATCAACAAAGTGAGTGGCAACCGTAGCCCAATCGTTGATGTCAGCTTCCCTGAAATCGAAAAGTTCGACCGTCTGCCAGAGCCAAAAGCCGATGGCCCGACTGCATTCGTTTCTATTATGGAAGGCTGTAACAAGTATTGTACTTACTGCGTGGTGCCTTATACGCGTGGTGAGGAAGTGAACCGTCCGTGTGATGATGTGCTGTTTGAAATCGCACAACTCGCAGCGCAAGGCGTGCGTGAAGTGAATCTGCTCGGCCAGAATGTGAATGCTTACCGCGGGCCGACTTTCGATGGTGGCATCTGTTCATTCGCTGAACTGCTGCGCCTGGTGGCTGCCATTGACGGCATTGACCGCATTCGCTTCACCACCAGCCATCCGATTGAATTTACTGACGATATCATCGAAGTTTACCGCGATACTCCAGAACTGGTGAGTTTCCTGCATCTGCCGATTCAATGCGGTTCTGACCGCGTCCTGAATTTAATGGGTCGTACGCATACCGCGCTGGAATACAAATCGATTATTCGCAAACTGCGCGCCGTGCGTCCTGACATTCAAATTAGTTCTGATTTCATTGTTGGTTTCCCTGGCGAAACCCAGCAGGACTTCGAGCAAACCATGAAAGTCATTGGCGATGTTAATTTTGACGTGAGCTACAGCTTCGTCTTTTCTTCACGCCCGGGCACGCCAGCCGCCGATATGGTTGATGACGTACCAGAAAAAGAGAAATTGCAGCGCCTCTATATTCTGCAAGAGCGTATCAACCAACAGGCCATGGAATTTAGCCGTAAGATGGTTGGCACCACGCAGCGTGTCCTTGTCGAAGGCACCTCACGCAGAAACATTATGGAGTTGACCGGACGTTCCGAACACAACCGTGGCGTCAACTTTGCGGGCACCCCGGATATGATCGGTAAATTTGTTGATGTCGAAATCACCGAAGTGGCGACCAACAACTCCCTGCGCGGGAAAGTGGTTCGCACCGAAGACGAAATGGGACTGCGTATCGCGCAATCGCCTGAGTCAGTGATTGCCCGCACTCGCAAAGAGAACGAAATCGGCGTCGGGATTTATCAGCCATAATTCCACTCAATGCCAGCGGGTTCGCTAACGCCGTGAACCCGCTGGCATTTTCATTTGTTGCACTTGCATTCGGAAGCATCCACCCAAATATCAAAAACCAGGCTTGCGCCATCTGCCCACGCCGTAAATAATCTTTTTATGGCCTGCAATTATGCAGCAATACATTCTACTGGCCCTGTGCGACCCCGAGGATAAGTTTGAATATCGAGACACGTGAAATTACGCTAGAACCCGCAGACAATGCGCGTCTGCTAAGCCTGTGTGGCCCATTTGATGACAATATCAAGCAGCTTGAACGTCGGCTGGGGATCGAAATCAACCGTCGTGACTATCACTTCAAGCTGACGGGCCGCCCGATTCTGGTCAATGCTGCCGCAGATATTTTGCGTAACCTGTATGTCGATACCGCACCGATGCGTGGCGAAATTCAGGATATAACTCCTGAGCATATCCACCTCGCCATTAAAGAAATTCGCGTGCTGGAACAGTCTGCTGAAAGCGTTCCAGAGTACGGCAAAGCAGTGAACATCAAGACTAAACGCGGCGTCATCAAACCGCGTACACCGAACCAGGCGCAGTACATCGCCAATATTCTCGACCACGACATCACCTTTGGTGTCGGCCCTGCGGGTACAGGTAAAACTTACCTCGCGGTTGCGGCAGCCGTTGATGCACTGGAACGCCAGGATATCCGTCGCATTCTGCTGACCCGTCCGGCCGTTGAAGCGGGCGAAAAGCTCGGCTTCTTGCCTGGCGATTTAAGCCAGAAAGTTGACCCTTATCTGCGCCCGTTGTACGACGCCCTGTTTGAAATGCTCGGCTTTGAGCGTGTTGAGAAACTGATCGAGCGTAACGTCATCGAAGTGGCACCACTCGCCTATATGCGTGGCCGCACGTTAAACGATGCATTCATCATTCTGGATGAAAGCCAGAACACCACTATCGAACAGATGAAAATGTTCCTGACGCGCATTGGTTTTAACTCCAAAGCAGTGATTACAGGCGACGTCACCCAAATAGATTTACCAAAAAATCTGAAATCGGGCTTACGTCATGCAATCGACGTACTGGCCGAAGTCGATGAAATCAGCTTTAACTTCCTTAATAGTGAAGACGTGGTACGCCATCCGGTTGTGGCACGTATTGTGAATGCCTATGAAGCGTGGGAAAACGCGGAACAGGTTCGTAAAGATGAACTCGCAGCAGAGCGCAAGCGAGAAGCGATGGCAATCAATGCTGCCGCTCAGGAGAGTAAATGAGTCAGGTTATACTGGATTTACAGGTCGCGTGTGAAGACGCAAACGGCCTGCCTACGGAAGAACAATTTCAGGCATGGCTTGATGCGGTCATTCCACAATTTCAGGAAGAGTCAGAAGTCACGATTCGCCTGGTGGATGACGCAGAAAGCCACGATCTGAACCTCACTTATCGTGGGAAAGATAAATCCACCAATGTGCTCTCGTTCCCGTTTGAAGCGCCTCCGGGCATTGAACTGCCACTATTGGGCGACCTGATTATTTGCCGTCAGGTTGTGGAGCAAGAAGCAAAAGAGCAGCAAAAACCGCTGGATGCGCATTGGGCACATATGGTCATCCACGGCAGTTTGCATCTGCTTGGTTATGACCATATTGAAGATGAAGAAGCCGAAGAGATGGAATCCCTGGAAACAGAGATAATGCTTGCTCTTGGGTATGCTGATCCGTACATTGCCGAGAAAGAATAGTCGCTACGGTAAATGATTACCGTAACGCATCAGGTGCAGGCAGCGAGCCATTAACTGCCTGCTATCTATTAATTAACCGAGGGGCCACAAACCTAACGCCATGAGCGACGACAATTCCCAAAACAGTGACACACCTGCCAGTAAGAAGGGATTCTTTTCCCTGATTCTCAACCAGCTATTCCACGGTGAACCTAAAAACCGTGACGATCTGCTGACACTCATCCGTGATTCTGAGCAAAATGATCTGATCGATCAAGATACCCGCGACATGCTTGAAGGCGTGATGGATATCGCCGACCAACGCGTCCGCGACATCATGATCCCTCGCTCGCAAATGGTAACGCTCAAACACAACCAGACGCTGGACGAATGCCTCGATGTGATCATCGAATCCGCACACTCCCGCTTCCCGGTGATCAGTGAAGACAAAGATCATATCGAAGGGATTCTGATGGCTAAAGATTTGCTGCCGTTTATGCGCAGCGATACTGAGCCATTTAGCATGGAAAAAGTGTTACGTCAGGCAGTTGTTGTGCCGGAAAGTAAGCGTGTTGACCGCATGCTCAAAGAGTTTCGTCAGCAGCGCTACCACATGGCGATAGTGATTGATGAGTTTGGCGGCGTCTCCGGACTTGTCACCATCGAAGATATTCTCGAACTGATTGTTGGGGAAATTGAAGATGAGTATGACGATGAAGAAGACGGTGATTTCCGCCAGCTAAGCCGTCACACCTGGACGGTTCGCGCTCTGGCCTCAATCGAAGATTTTAACGACACCTTTGCCACCCATTTCAACGATGACGAAGTTGATACCATTGGTGGATTGGTGATGCAGGCCTTTGGCCACTTACCTGCCCGTGGCGAAACCATCGAAATCGATGGTTATCAGTTCAAAGTCGCGATGGCAGATAGCCGCCGTGTTATTCAGGTTCATGTCAGAATTCCGGACGACTCGCCACAACCGAAACTGGAAGATTAATTCAAAGATGGCTATAGCCCTACTCCTTCAACGCCAGCGCGTGCGTCTGCTGCTGGCGCTGCTTTTTGGTGCCTGCGGAACGCTGGCTTTCTCCCCTTACGATTTTTGGCCTGCCGCGATTGTTTCTCTGGCTGGGCTTCAGGGGCTGACACTTAATCGACGCGCTATTCAAAGTGCGTGGATTGGTTTCTTCTGGGGGCTGGGGCTATTTGGCTCAGGCATTAACTGGGTGTATGTCAGCATCGCGCAATTTGGCGGGATGCCCGGCCCGGTTAACGTCTTCCTGGTGGTACTGCTGGCGGCTTATTTATCTTTATATACCGGCTTATTTGGTGGATTCCTCAGCAAACTTTGCCCGAAAACGACGTGGTGGCGCGTAGCGATTGCTGCTCCGATGCTATGGCAACTCACCGAGTTCCTGCGCGGCTGGGTATTAACCGGCTTCCCGTGGCTACAATTTGGTTACAGCCAGATTGATGGCCCGCTGAAAGGTATCGCGCCGATTCTCGGCGTGGAAAGTGTAACGTTCCTGCTGATGATTATCAGTGGCCTGTTGGTGTTTGCGCTACATGAACGCAATTGGCGCCCGGCGGTGGTTGCTGCGGCGTTGCTGTTACTGCCGTGGCCGTTACGTTCGATTCAGTGGTATCAGCCGCAACCTGAGCGCACCGTTGATGTGGCGATGGTCCAGGGAGACATCCCGCAATCCCTGAAATGGGATGAAAACCAGCTGCTCAATACGCTAAAAATCTATCTCGATAAAACTCAGCCGCAGATGGGTAAATCCCAGCTGATTATCTGGCCTGAATCGGCAATCCCCGATCTGGAGATTAACCAGCAGCAATTCCTGACGATGATGGACGATTTGCTGCGGTCGAAGCACAGCTCGTTGATCACCGGTATTGTTGATGCACGTTTGAATAAACAGAATCGCTACGACACATACAACACCATCATCACATTGGGTGAAGGCAACCAGTACAGCTATAACAGCCCCGATCGTTACAACAAGAATCACCTGGTGCCGTTCGGTGAGTTCGTGCCGCTGGAATCCATCCTGCGTCCGCTGGCTCCGTTCTTTGATTTGCCAATGTCATCATTCAGTCGCGGGCCCTATTTACAGCCGCAGTTGGAGTCCAATGGTATTAAGTTGACACCTGCGATTTGCTACGAAATTATCCTGGGAGAGCAGGTGCGCGATAACTTCCGCCCTGATACAGATTTCCTACTGACTATTTCGAATGATGCATGGTTCGGCAAATCGATTGGCCCATGGCAGCATTTCCAGATGGCGCGTATGCGTTCACTGGAGTTGGGTCGTCCGCTTCTACGCAGCACGAACAATGGTATTACCGCCGTGATTAATGCTAACGGTGATATCGACGCAATGATCCCGCAGTTTACTCGCGAAGTTCTGGAAGCGAAGGTCACGCCAACGCGGGGTATTACGCCTTATGCACGCTTTGGCGACTGGCCACTGTGGGGCGCAACACTCATCTTTGGCTTCGCCTCTGTTCTGTTGGCACTGCGCACACGCCGCAAATCCTGATTCTGCATTACCTAAAAATGGCCAGCTCATGCTGGCCATTTTCATTTCTGGCACAACCTTTGCAAAATATTACTCACTAGAAAGACACAAAATGCTGAATCACTACCCTGTGAGCAGCATGAAGCATTGAGTTGCACCAAACGATGACAAACCCAGCACCAAAGTAGTGCAACGGAAGATTTTTGCCTCTAAACGGTGCGGCACGCTTCGCAAAAATAAACATCTGGATAGCAAAATCTTTACATTAAGCTAGGTTAAGTGTTAACAAAAAGACAAAGAATTAAGCTTATTCAATAACACACAACAACAAAAATATACTTGTCAGCATTCAGCTCTTGCGGCTCGAAGGATGACAGGTAAAACACTCACAACGGGTATCAATGCCTCATGGCATTAAGATAAAGGAGTTGGTAATGCAATTACGTAAACTAGCCTCAGCTTTGCTGGTAATGGGTTTAGGCGCTGGAATAGCACACGCCGAAGATGCTAAACCTGCAGCTCAACAAAGTACTCTTGATAAGATCGCCGCAAACGGCGTCATTGTGGTCGGTCACCGTGAGTCTTCTGTTCCTTTCTCTTACTACGATAACCAACAAAAAGTCGTCGGCTATTCACAGGATTACTCCAACGCTATCGTTGAAGCCGTGAAGAAAAAACTAAACAAGCCTGACCTGCACGTTAAGTTGATCCCGATTACTTCTCAGAACCGTATTCCATTGCTGCAAAACGGCACTTTCGATTTTGAGTGCGGTTCTACCACCAACAACCTGGAACGCCAGAAACAAGCATCGTTCTCCGACACTATCTTCGTCGTCGGTACCCGTCTGCTGGTTAAGAAAGGTGGCCCGATTAAGGACTTCGCTGACCTGAAAGGCAAAGCAGTTGTTGTGACTTCTGGTACCACTTCTGAAGTTCTGCTCAACAAGCTGAACGAAGAGAAGAAAATGGACATGCGTATTATCAGCGCCAAAGACCACGGCGACTCGTTCCGTACCCTTGAAAGCGGTCGTGCCGTTGCCTTTATGATGGATGACGCCCTGCTGGCGGGTGAACGTGCTAAAGCGAAGAAACAGGATAACTGGGAAATTCTTGGCACTCCGCAATCCCGCGAAGCCTACGGCTGTATGCTGCGTAAAGACGACCCAGAGTTTAAGAAGCTGATGGATGACACCATCGCTCAGGCACAGACATCTGGTGAAGCGGCGAAATGGTTTGATAAGTGGTTTATGAATCCAATTCCACCGAAAAACATCAATATGAACTTCGCTCTGTCTGACGACATGAAAGCCCTGTTCAAAGAACCAAACGATAAAGCACTGAACTAAACATACCCGTTAGCATTCGAGTTGCAGGACAAAATGCCTCTGGCATTTTGAACAGCGCTTGCGCTGGCCCCGAAGGGGCGAGGTCGCAGACCGAGTAACGCGGCCAGGGAGCTTATCCCGATGAGCTTACTTCAGTAAGTGATTATTCGGCCCATCCATGGGCCTCACCCCTTCGGGGCGCTGGTTACAGCGTTCAAATCTGCTCCCGGCAGATTTGTCGGGTAAGTGAGTGCAGCCAACACCCCTGCAGCTTGAAGGATGGCGGGTATAGAACAAGGGGCCGGGATGACCCAGCCCTCTCGATTGACGAACTGAAGCTCGGACAGACTATGCGTCGGATGGCCGTTCCCCATCCGGCGTGAAAGCACCCCAATAAATCTCAGGCATAGATCTGAAATCAGGGTGCAAGCTTCTCATCAATCTTCGAGGGTAGCGCAGCTCGCTACCCTCAATTTTTTCTCGGAGTATTTTATGTCTATAGACTGGAACTGGGGAATATTTCTACAGCCCGCCCCGTTCGGCAACACCACCTATTTGGGCTGGATTTGGAATGGCTTCCAGGTCACCGTCGCCCTATCCATCTGTGCATGGATAATCGCTTTTCTCGTCGGCTCTCTGTTCGGCATTTTACGCACCGTTCCAAATAAATGGCTGTCGAGCCTTGGCACGCTGTATGTCGAGTTATTCCGTAACGTACCGCTTATCGTGCAGTTCTTTACCTGGTACTTAGTGGTGCCGGAATTACTGCCCGAAAATCTCGGCATGTGGTTTAAATCTGAGCTTGACCCGAATGTACAATTCTTCTTGTCATCGATGATTTGCCTTGGCCTGTTTACCGCAGCTCGTGTATGTGAGCAAGTTCGTGCCGCCATTCAGTCTCTGCCTCGCGGGCAAAAAAATGCCGCATTGGCGATGGGTTTAACGCTCCCACAAGCTTACCGCTATGTGCTGCTACCAAACGCCTATCGCGTAATTGTGCCGCCAATGACATCTGAAATGATGAACCTGGTGAAAAACTCAGCTATTGCATCAACCATTGGCCTGGTCGATATGGCGGCGCAGGCGGGTAAATTGCTGGATTACTCCGCGCATGCTTACGAATCCTTTACCGCAATCACCCTCGCGTATGTCCTGATTAACGCTGTGATTATGCTGGTGATGTATGTCGTTGAACGTAAAATTCGCCTGCCTGGCAATATGGGAGGCAAATAATGTACGAGTTTGACTGGAGTTCTATTCTCCCCGCAATGCCTTACCTGATGCAGGGGTTGATCATCACCCTGAAAATCACCGTTACGGCGATTATCTTCGGTATCGTTTGGGGTACGCTGCTGGCTGTGATGCGCCTGTCGCCGATTAAGCCCATAGCCTGGTTTGCCAGCGCCTACGTCAACGTTTTCCGCTCTATCCCGCTGGTGATGGTGCTGTTGTGGTTCTACCTGGTTGTGCCAGGTATTCTGCAAAAAGTGCTAGGGCTTTCCCCTCAAACCGACATTCGTTTAATTTCCGCAATGGTGGCGTTCTCGATGTTTGAAGCTGCCTACTATTCCGAGATTATCCGTGCCGGTATCCAGAGTATCTCCCGTGGGCAGTCCAATGCCGCTCTTGCGCTGGGGATGACGCACTGGCAGTCAATGAAACTGATTATCCTGCCACAGGCGTTCCGCGCCATGGTGCCATTGCTGTTAACGCAGGGCATCGTCTTGTTCCAGGATACGTCACTGGTATATGTATTAAGTCTGGCTGACTTCTTCCGTACCGCTTCCACCATTGGTGAGCGCGACGGAACCCAGGTCGAAATGATCCTGTTTGCCGGTGTAGTGTATTTCGCAATCAGCCTGAGTGCTTCGCTGTTGGTCAGCTACTTGAAGAAAAGGACAGTGTAATGATTTCCCTGAAAAATGTTTCTAAATGGTATGGTCACTTTCAGGTGCTAACCGACTGCTCAACAGAAGTGAAAAAAGGTGAAGTAGTTGTTGTTTGTGGACCATCTGGCTCCGGTAAATCAACGCTAATCAAAACGGTGAATGGCCTGGAGCCGGTGCAAAAAGGCGAAATTGTTGTTAACGGCACGCAAGTGAACAACAAAAAAACTAACCTTGCGGAATTGCGCTCGCATGTAGGAATGGTGTTCCAACACTTTGAGCTTTTCCCACATCTGTCGATTATCGAAAACCTGACCCTTGCTCAAGTAAAAGTGCTGAAACGCAACAAAGAAGAGTCGCGTAAAAAGGGGCTGAAACTGCTCGAGCGCGTTGGGTTGACCGCACATGCGGATAAATTCCCGGCACAGCTTTCTGGCGGCCAGCAGCAGCGTGTAGCGATTGCCCGTGCGCTGTGTATGGACCCTGTGGCGATGCTGTTTGATGAACCGACTTCAGCCCTTGACCCTGAGATGATCAACGAAGTGCTGGACGTGATGGTTGAGCTGGCAAACGAAGGGATGACCATGATGGTGGTCACACACGAGATGGGCTTTGCTCGTAAAGTGGCGAACCGCGTGATCTTTATGGATGAAGGGAAGATTGTCGAAGACTCGAATAAAGAGGATTTCTTCAACAACCCGCAGTCCGAACGTGCAAAAGACTTCCTGGCGAAAATCCTGCACTAATTCGGTATTAAGTCGCGCAATCACCCTCCAGAGCGGTGGTTGCGCGGCAAAATTACTTCATAGTCTCGTTCATTAACACTGTGACTTTATTCATCACAGGGCCTGCGTCCTTCACGCCTTTACCCTCTTGCTCCTTCACCCACTTGCTTTGCACATCCTGGTAATGGGTCGCCGTTTCCCAATGTTTAACTTCATCAGGTTTCAACTCGCGAATATTTACACCGTTATCACGCAACTCACTCAC
Organism: Buttiauxella cochleicola; assembly: GCF_021282405.1. NCBI lineage: Bacteria > Pseudomonadati > Pseudomonadota > Gammaproteobacteria > Enterobacterales > Enterobacteriaceae > Buttiauxella > Buttiauxella cochleicola. The sequence continues at coordinate 403,656 of NZ_JAJSOU010000003.1, read as the reverse complement.
CATGCCATCGAAACTGCTGTCCATCACCGAGCCTAAAGTCTGATACGCTTTTTGGGCGGCGCGTTGAATTGCTTGCTTGTCTTGATCGGCAAGTTTGTTCCATGTGTCTTTATTCATCACCAACGGATATATATGGCCCAACCACAGATCTTTGGAGATCAAAACATTAGGGGCCGTTTTATGCACGTTTAGCTCAAAACCGCTGTCGACGTTAACCATTAATCCGTCCAGAGTTCCTGCTTTCAGCGCGTCATAAATTCCCTCGCCCCACGGCATAGAAACGGGAATGGCACCGCTGTTTTTCAGAAAGTCCTGATGCCAGAAACTGGCTGAACGCCACTTGGTTCCTTTGATATCACCTATTGCGCTCAGGGGTTTGGTACTGAAAAAAGCCACGGGATAGCCGGTCGCAAGGAAGATGTTAACCACATTTTGCTTTGCTAACTCAGCCTGGAATTCAGGGATAGTGGCGTAAGCCTTGCGGAAAAACTCAACCTGTTTATCACCCGTTGGCCCGACAGGGAAACTTTTGAAGATCTGCTGCAGGGGAAATTCCTTCGCCGTGTATTCAGGCACCACGATTGCCATATCAGCAACCTTCCCTTCTTTAACGACACCCAGAGCATCATAGCTACGAGCCAGTTCACTGTTCCAGTGATCGTCAACCTTCAGGCGGCCGTGCGATTCCTTCTCAATTTCGGCAAAGAAAACATTCTTGATAAAGCTGGTGCGCATCCCGTCCAGTGGTTCATGGTCGGAATATTTCAGAATTTGAACTGCCGATACCGTGGTGGGTATGAACATCATGGTGAGGAAGACGGCCAGAATTTTTCTGGCCAGGGGTTTTCGTTGCATTGCGGTTCCTTCGCGTTGTGAAAATTAAGGTTCAAATGGGCGACGGCTAAACTGGTTATGCCCGCATTTCGGGCAAACGGGCAGCACATCAGGGGTATAAATCGCCAGGTGGAAATGGCAATTCTCACAAACCAAATTGCCAAGACCGACCACTTCACCGCTATGATAAACGCCGTGATGGTTGAGATCCTGGAAAACTTCGCGCCACTCGAGCTGCGTTTTGTCTGTGATATCAGCCAGTTCCTGCCAAAGACTCTCTTTAATCACTCGCATGAATACGCTGTCGGTAAATTCATCCTGGCTTTCGTTATAGCTGCGAGCAAACTCTTCTAAATCACGACGGACTGCGCGTGTCACTTCATCTACTTCGGTACGAGTCAGCTCCCCGGTTTCGTTCATGCGTTTACGCGCGCTGTCGACCAGTTCGTCAATATCGCGCTCTCCATTGCGTAACCGTTCGGTGAGTGAGGCCACCAGTTCACGGTAAAATTGAGCAACCTTGTTCATCGTCTACCTGCCTCCTTGAAGAGTTTCATGCGTTCAGTGTCATGTAACTGACTATAATAGTAGACCTTAATCGGGCATCTCTTTGTTAGATTGACCACAAGCAAGGTAAATATCTGCAAATGAGAAATGGTGATCACGGCCCTTGAAAGGCTGTTTTGCCGCACTCTTATCGGCTATGCTATGCGGATCAAATCACACGTTAGGATTGAAACCTAACCTGTAGCTGTTTTTCATCACAGGACCATTGGCTGCCATGCAAGAGCAATATCGCCCGGAAGAGATAGAATCCAACGTACAGCTTCACTGGCAAGAGAAGCGTACTTTTGAAGTAACCGAAGACGAAGGCAAAGAGAAGTATTACTGCCTCTCGATGCTACCCTATCCTTCTGGCCGACTACACATGGGCCACGTTCGTAACTACACCATCGGTGACGTTATCGCACGTTACCAGCGTATGCTTGGCAAAAACGTACTGCAGCCAATCGGCTGGGATGCGTTCGGCCTGCCAGCAGAAGGTGCAGCGGTAAAAAACAACACCGCTCCAGCACCGTGGACTTACGACAACATCAACTATATGAAGAACCAGCTCAAAACGCTGGGCTTTGGTTATGACTGGAGCCGCGAGCTGGCGACCTGTACCCCAGAATACTACCGTTGGGAACAGCAGTTCTTTACTCAGCTGTACAACAAAGGCCTGGTTTACAAAAAAACCTCCGCGGTTAACTGGTGCCCGAATGATCAGACCGTTCTGGCAAACGAACAGGTTATCGACGGTTGCTGCTGGCGTTGTGATTCCAAAGTTGAGCGTAAAGAGATCCCACAGTGGTTTATCAAAATCACCGCTTACGCTGACGAACTGTTAAACGATCTGGATACGCTGGACCATTGGCCTGAACAGGTCAAAACCATGCAGCGTAACTGGATTGGCCGCTCCGAAGGCGTTGAAATTACTTTCGACGTTGAAAACAGCGCTGAGAAGCTGACCGTTTACACCACGCGCCCGGACACCTTTATGGGTGTGACCTATTTGGCCGTTGCCGCAGGTCACCCAATCGCACAGCAAGCCGCACTGAACAACCCAGCGCTGGCTGAGTTCGTTGAAGAGTGCCGTAACACCAAAGTTGCTGAAGCTGAAATGGCAACCATGGAGAAGAAAGGCGTTGCTACTGGCATTAACGCTATTCACCCACTGACTGGCGAATCTGTTCCAGTTTGGGTGGCAAACTTCGTCCTGATGGAATACGGCACAGGCGCGGTAATGGCCGTTCCTGGTCACGACCAGCGCGACTGGGAGTTTGCGACTAAATATGGTCTGCAAATCAAACCGGTTATTCTGAATGCTGACGGCAGCGAGCCTGACTTGTCTGCATCTGCAATGACCGAAAAAGGCGTGCTGTTTAATTCAGGTGAATTCGACGGTCTGGACTTCCAGAACGGCTTTAACGCTATTGCCGACAAACTGGCTGCCAAAGGTGTTGGCGAACGCAAAGTTAACTATCGTCTGCGCGACTGGGGTGTTTCCCGTCAGCGTTACTGGGGCGCGCCAATTCCAATGGTGACTCTGGAAGACGGCACCGTTATGCCAACGCCTGCAGATCAGCTGCCTGTTATCCTGCCTGAAGATGTCGTAATGGACGGTATCACCAGCCCAATTAAAGCCGATCCTGAGTGGGCAAAAACCACTATTGATGGCAAACCTGCGCTGCGTGAAACCGATACTTTCGATACCTTCATGGAATCATCCTGGTACTACGCGCGTTACACCTGCCCGCAGTACGACAAAGGTATGCTGGATTCTAAAGCAGCTAACTACTGGCTGCCGGTTGATATCTACATTGGTGGCATCGAACACGCCATCATGCACCTGCTCTACTTCCGCTTCTTCCACAAACTGATGCGTGATGCAGGCATGGTGACCTCTAACGAGCCCGCCAAACAACTGCTGTGTCAGGGTATGGTTCTGGCTGATGCGTTCTATTACACCGGCGTTAACGGTGAGCGTAACTGGGTTTCCCCGGTTGATGCGATTGTAGAACGTGACGAGAAAGGCCGTATTATCAAAGCCTCTGACGCACAGGGCAATGAACTGGTCTATGCTGGCATGAGTAAAATGTCGAAGTCGAAAAACAACGGCATCGACCCACAAGTGATGGTTGAACGCTACGGCGCAGATACTGTTCGCCTGTTTATGATGTTTGCATCTCCTGCGGATATGACGCTGGAATGGCAGGAATCTGGCGTTGAAGGGGCTAACCGCTTCCTGAAACGTGTCTGGAGACTGGCTTACGAGCACACCAGCCGTGGCGCAGCACCAGCATTAGACGTTGCTGCATTAAGTGAAGATCAAAAAGCATTACGTCGTGATGTTCATAAAACCATCGCGAAAGTGACCGATGATATTGGTCGTCGTCAGACCTTTAACACCGCAATCGCTGCCATCATGGAATTGATGAACAAACTGGCGAAAGCACCACAGGACGGCGATCAAGACCGCGCACTGCTGAATGAAGCGCTGATTGCTGTAGTTCGTATGCTTTATCCTTTCACCCCGCATGTTTGCTTCGATATGTGGCAGTCTCTGGGTGGTGAAGGCGATATCGACAACGCACCATGGCCGCAGGCTGATGAAAAAGCGATGGTCGAAGACTCGCTGCTGGTGGTTGTGCAGGTGAACGGTAAAGTTCGCGGCAAAATCACTGTTCCAGCGGATGCAACGCAAGAACAAGTGCAGGAACGCGCAGGTCAGGAACATCTGGTTGCGAAATATCTTGAGGGTGTGACCGTACGTAAAGTGATTTACGTTCCGGGCAAACTGCTCAATTTGGTTGTGGGCTAAGCGCAGGAGGAACCGTGCGACATCCCTTTATCAGCTTGTTAGTTACTTTGGCGGTGCTTGTCACTGCCGGGTGCGGTTTTCACCTGCGTGGCAGCACGCAGGTTCCAGATCAAATGAAAACCTTGATCTTCAACTCTGGCGATCCGAACGGCCCACTAGCGCGCGAAGTACGCTCTCAGTTGCGCCTTAACGGCGTTACGATAGTCAGCGATACCGGAACGGGTGTTCGCAAGGATATTCCGTCGCTGCGCTTACTAGGCAGTTCGCTCGGAAAAGATACTGCATCTGTCTTCCAGGATGGTCGCACAGCGGAGTATCAAATGGTTATGACAGTTTCAGCGCAGGTGCTGATTCCGGGTCATGACATTTATCCGATTAACGCCAGAGTATATAAGTCATTCTTTGATAACCCACTCGCTGCACTGCAAAAAGATGCCGAGCAAGATTTATTGATCAAAGAGATGTACACCACGGCAGCTCAACAGCTTATTCGTAAGCTGATGACCGTGCATGTTGCTGATGTCGCTGAAACCGAAGCAGCTGAGACGCCTGTTACAGGCGCAACCTCAACCTCTACGCCAGCAACGCCAGCAGGGCGCACGTCGACCACGCTTTCGGCTACATCTGGTAGCCAATGATAAGGTTGTACCCTGAACAACTTCGCGCGCAGCTCAATGAAGGGCTGCGCGCGGCGTATCTGCTACTCGGTAACGATCCGCTATTACTCCAGGAAAGCCAGGATGCCATTCGCCAGATGGCTGGCACCCAGGGTTTCGAAGAACACCATACCGTTCAGATTGATGTCAGTACCGACTGGCAAGATCTGTTCTCGATTTGCCAGGCTTTAAGCCTGTTCGCCAGTCGCCAGACACTTCTGTTGCTACTACCAGAAAATGGCCCAAACGCTGCGATCAATGCCCAACTAGAAACTCTGGTGTCCCTGCTGCATGACGACATTCTTCTGCTGGTGCGTGGGAACAAATTCACCAAAGCTCAAGAGAATGCAGCGTGGCTAAGTAAACTGGCCGAACGCTGCGTTATTGTGACCTGTCAAACCCCGGAACAGGCTCAATTACCGCGCTGGGTAGCCCAACGCGCTAAACAGATGAATCTCACACTCGATGATGCGGCCAACCAACTGCTTTGTTATTGCTATGAAGGAAATCTGCTGGCACTGTCGCAAGCGCTTGAACGTCTTTCGCTGATTTGGCCTGATGGTACGTTGACCTTGCCTCGGGTTGAGCAAGCGGTAAACGATGCAGCTCACTTCACACCATTCCATTGGGTGGATGCGATTCTGGCAGGGAAAAGTAAGCGCGCATTGCATATTCTGCAACAGCTCCGGTTGGAAGCCAGTGAACCAGTGATTTTGCTGCGTACAATCCAACGTGAACTGCTACAACTGGTTAATCTCAAACGTCAATCGGCTAACACCCCACTACGCACGTTATTTGATCAACAACGCGTATGGCAAAATCGTCGCGCGCTGGTGACTGAAGCACTCAATCGCTTATCCGCCGAACAGCTTTATCAGGCGGTGCGTTTGCTTAGTCAAATCGAAATGACGCTGAAAAAAGATTACGGCCAGTCGGTCTGGGCCGAGCTGGAAGGGCTTTCTCTGTTGCTGTGCCATAAAGCACTGCCGGAAATTTTCATCGATGGCTAAGAGTGCGCTGAGGTTAACTGCTCTGTATGGCGGGACATTCGATCCCATCCATTATGGGCATTTAAAACCGGTCGAAGCACTGGCAAAACAGGTGGCGCTGCAACAAGTCACTATCATGCCGAATAACGTCCCTCCACATCGTGCGCAGCCGCTGGCGAACAGCGAGCAGCGCAAAACCATGGTCGAACTTGCGATTACCGGGAACCCGCTGTTTAAGCTGGATGACCGCGAATTACAGCGCGAAACACCGTCGTACACTGTTGAAACTCTCGAACAGTTACGCTCGGAGATTGGAGCTGAACAACCGTTGGCGTTTATCGTGGGACAGGACTCCTTGCTTAGCCTGCAACGCTGGCATCGTTGGGAAACACTGCTAACGTTATGCCACCTGCTGGTTTGCCAACGTCCCGGATATTCTCTGTCGATGAACACACCAGAGGAACAGCAATGGCTTGAAGCGCATCAAACCGGTTCGGTTGAAGAGCTCCATAACCAGCCTGCCGGTAAGATTTACCTCGCGCAAACGCCAATGTATGACATTTCGGCAACGGCTATCCGCCAACGATTAGAGCAGCATCAAACCTGTGATGATCTACTCCCCCCAGCAGTCGCTGAGTTTATTCGCCAACACCATCTGTATTGCTAAGAATGCGCTGCATGGCAGCCAGTAGTTTGTCGTTATCGACAGGGCTTTTAATCGCCACACGGTAATAGCGCGAATCTAGTCCCGGATAATTCGCACAGTGACGAATTAAAATATTCTCTTCCAGCAACCGCCGTTGCAGATCTAAACCTTCAATTTCGCAGCGTAGAAAAATATAGTTCGCCCGTGGAGGCCATACTTTAATTCCCGATAGCTCACCAAGACCTTTAAACAAGCGAGGTTGTTCGGTGCTTAGCCAACGATAACTCGCCTCAATATAATCCCTGTCATTGAGAATAACCTCTCCTGCCAATGCCGCAAACGCATTAATGGTCCAGGGTTCTCTTTGTGATCGAATACGTCCAACCACTTCCGTATTGGCACTCACCATATAGCCAAGTCGTAGACCAGCAATAGCAAAGAATTTGGTGAGCGAGCGCAGAACGTAAAGTCGGGAGAACTTTGCTAAGTACGGAATCAGGCCTGGCTCATCGGGTAAAAAATCGAGGAAGGCTTCATCAATGATTAAATCGATGTGGTTTTCCTGGCAACGCTGCGTAATAGCCAACAGTAAAGATTTATCAGGCATCAAACCGGTTGGGTTATTCGGTGTGCATAAAAACAAGCAATCCAAATCGGGCGTTAATGCTTGTAATAATGATTCATCAGGTTGCCAGCTTTGTTCTTCACTAAGATGGAAATCAATTATTTCGCAATTAATTTGCGTTAGCGCACGACGATACTCGGCAAAACCTGGCGTCAATAACAGCGCCTTACGTGGCAAGAGTTGCTGCACGAGATTAAAAATCAGCTCCGTTTCGCCATTGCCTGCCAATACCCAATCCTGGGGGACTTGATGATGTTCTGCCAAAGCCTGGTGCAGCGAGCGATATTCAACATCAGGGTAACGTTCAGCAATAGCCAGGTTTTCGGTAATGGCGCGCTTCAATGAATCGGGCATACCTAATGGGTTAATATTGGCACTAAAATCGATAAGTGAATTTGCATCCACACCCATAACAACTGCAGCTTCAATGATATTGCCACCGTGCTGACTACTGAACGCCATATATCCCCCCAATAAAACAGACTTCGAGCTTGAGGCGCAATGATACACTTATGCCAGGGCCAGCCAATGTTTGTACGAGGATGAGATGAAATTATGGTTAGTGCGCCATGGGCAAACCCAGGCAAATTTAGACGGTCTTTACAGTGGTATTTCTGAAACCCCACTGACTGCAGAAGGCATCAACCAGGCCGAAGCGGTAGGCGATATGCTAAGTCATGTTACTTTTGAGAAAGTACTTTGCAGTGAGTTGGGCCGGGCACAACACACCACTCAATTGATTCTCCAGCAACGTAAAATTCCTGTAGTGACCGAACCACGCCTTAATGAGATGAATTTTGGTGACTGGGAGATGCGCCACCACCGTGATTTACAGCGTTTGGATAGCGAAAACTACGCCGCATGGTGCAATGACTGGCAAAACGTTATTCCCCGCAATGGTGAAGGCTTCCAGCTTTTTTCCCGCCGTGTAAGCGAGTTCTCCGCATCGTTATCCGCGTTGCCAAAAGATGAAAATGTTCTGATTGTGAGCCATCAGGGAGTACTGAGTCTGCTTATCGCCACCCTGCTCAACATGCCACCCGCGTCATTGTGGCACTTTGTAATTGAACAAGGGGCGTGGAGTTCAATTGAGATTCGAGAGGGGTTTACCACGCTCAGAACTCTCAATAACCGTGCTATTTGTCCACCGGTGCAATAAGTTGCCAGCGTCTCTGGTATCGTCAACCATTGACACTACACCTCAGACTGTTATGCTCCGCTGCCATAATTTCCTGCCCGCAAGCATGACTTTCCAAAATAGTTTTACAAAAATGGCGATGCAAACCAGGCCACTCGGTGGGATGATACCCCGCTTTGAGCGCCGCATTGCCGAATTGTCAGTAAAGCTGCCCCATTATGGGTATCATGCGGGCTAAATCGAACACACTCTACTTTTCCCAGGGGGAACACTTGCAGGGTAAAGAATTTCAAGATTTCATCGTTGATAAAATCGACGACCTCAAAGGCCAGGACATCATCACTCTGGATGTTCAGGGTAAATCAAGCATCACTGATTGCATGATTATCTGTACCGGCACCTCTAACCGTCACGTTATGTCCATCGCTGAACACGTTGTAGAATCATCTCGCAAAGCCGGTTTTGAAGCTTTGGGCGTGAAAGGCGTGAATGCGACTGACTGGGTGGTTGTTGACCTTGGCGAAATTATCGTCCATGTGATGCAAGAAGAAAGCCGCCAGTTATACGAATTGGAAAAGCTCTGGGGTTAATGAGTGAAGCTCCAATTAGTAGCAGTTGGCACAAAAATGCCTGACTGGGTGCAAACCGGCTTTACCGAGTACCTGCGTCGTTTTCCCAAGGATATGCCATTCGAACTGGTAGAAATTCCCGCGGGAAAACGCAGCAAAAACGCTGATATCAAACGCATTCTCGAAAAAGAAGGTGAAATGATGTTGGCAGCGGCCGGCAAGGGCAACCGAATTGTCACGCTGGATATCCCGGGGCAACCTTGGGATACGCCGCACCTTGCCGTGCAGCTTGAACGCTGGAAACAGGATGGTAGAGATGTAAGCTTGCTGATTGGCGGCCCAGAAGGACTCGCTCCCGCATGCAAAGCTGCTGCAGAGCAAAGCTGGTCACTGTCCACTTTGACAATGCCACATCCTTTAGTCCGGGTGCTGGTAGCGGAAAGCCTCTATCGTGCGTGGAGCATTACGACCAACCATCCTTATCACCGTGAGTAGATATCGTCAGGTAGAACAAAGCTGCGGATGAAATTACAGAATTCTTTTCGTGACTATACAGCTGAGTCTGCGCTTTTTGTGCGCCGGGCGCTGGTCGCGTTTCTTGGTATTTTGGTACTAAGCGGTGTGCTTGTTGCCAACCTTTATAATTTACAAATCGTCCGTTTCACCGACTACCAAACTCGCTCGAATGAAAACCGCATAAAGCTGGTCCCTATTCCGCCTAGCCGCGGCATTATCTACGATCGCAACGGCACACCACTCGCACTTAACCGCACCATTTACCAAGTGGAAATGATGCCGGAAAAAGTTGATGACGTGCAGGCAACACTTGAAGCGTTACGTTCAGTCGTGGACTTAACTGACGAGGATATTGCCAACTTTAAGAAAGAGCGAGCACGCTCTCACCGCTTCACCTCTATTCCGGTCAAAACCAACCTCACCGAAGTGCAGGTTGCACGTTTTGCCGTGAATCAATACCGTTTCCCGGGTGTTGAGGTGAAGGGCTATAAACGCCGTTTCTACCCGTATGGCTCAGCACTAACACATGTCATTGGCTACGTTTCCAAAATTAACGATAAAGACGTTGAACGCCTTGATAAAGACGGCAAGCTGGCAAACTACGCCTCAACGCATGATATCGGTAAGCTCGGTATTGAACGTTATTACGAAGATGTCTTACATGGTCAGACCGGTTATGAAGAAGTTGAAGTAAACAACCGTGGCCGTGTGATTCGCCAGCTCAAGGAAGTACCGCCGCAAGCCGGGCACGATATCTATCTGACTATCGACCTTAAGCTACAGAATTATATTGAAACCTTATTAGCAGGAAGCCGCGCAGCAGTTGTGGTCACCGACCCACGTACCGGCGGCATTCTGGCGCTTGTTTCGATGCCAAGTTACAACCCGAACTTGTTCGTTGACGGCATCTCAAGCAAAGACTATTCCGGTTTGCTCAATGACCCGAACACACCGCTTATTAACCGTGCAACGCAAGGGGTTTACCCTCCGGCTTCCACGGTGAAACCGTATATGGCGGTATCCGCGTTAAGTGCCGGGGTGATCACCCGCAATACTTCCCTCTTTGACCCAGGCTGGTGGCAGTTGCCTGGTTCTGAAAAGCGCTATCGTGACTGGAAAAAGTGGGGCCACGGCCGCCTGAACGTCACCAAAGCGCTTGAAGAATCCGCTGATACCTATTTCTATCAGGTCGCTTACGACATGGGCATCGACCGTATGGGCGAGTGGATGCGTAAGTTTGGCTACGGGCACTATACCGGTATCGATCTCTCTGAAGAGAGGTCCGGTAACATGCCAACGCGTGAATGGAAACTGAAACGCTTTAAAAAGCCGTGGTATCAGGGTGACACTATTCCGGTCGGTATCGGCCAGGGCTACTGGACCGCGACACCGATTCAGATGAGTAAAGCAATGATGATCCTGATTAACGATGGCATCGTTCGCGTTCCTCATTTCCTGATGAGTACTGTTGAGAATGGTAAGCAAGTTCCGTGGCAGCAGCCGGTACAGCCTCCTGTAGGTGATATCCACTCTGGTTTTTGGGAAATTGCTAAAGACGGTATGTATGGCGTAGCCAACCGCCCTAACGGTACAGCCCATAAATATTTTGCCAATGCACCATATAAAATTGCGGCAAAATCAGGGACGGCACAGGTCTTTGGCCTGAAAGCTAATGAAACTTATAACGCTCATAAAATTGCTGAACGCTTACGCGATCATAAATTGATGACTGCGTTCGCCCCTTACGATAATCCGCAGGTTTCCGTCACCATGATTCTGGAAAACGGCGGCGCAGGCCCCGCTGTAGGCACCATCATGCGCCAGATCCTCGACCACATTATGCTCGGGGATAACAATACGGTACTGCCTACTGAAGTACCCGCACCACCGGGGGCTGAGGACCAATGACCATGACTGATAATCCAAATAAAAAGTCGTTCTGGGATAAAATCCACATCGACCCGCTCTTCCTTGTGACCATTCTGGCGCTGCTTATCTTTAGTGCGCTGGTAATCTGGAGCGCCAGTGGCCAGGACATGGACATGATGGAGCGTAAAATTGGCCAGATCCTGATGGGACTGGTTGTGATGATCGTGATGGCGCAAATCCCGCCTCGCGTGTACGAAGGTTGGGCTCCTTATCTGTATATTGTCTGCATAATATTATTAGTGGCGGTGGATGCGTTTGGAGCGATATCCAAAGGTGCACAACGCTGGCTTGACCTCGGCATTGTGCGTTTCCAGCCGTCAGAAATCGCAAAAATTGCCGTGCCGCTGATGGTGGCTCGCTTTATTAACCGCGATGTCTGCCCACCAACACTGAAGAATACCGGCATCGCGCTGATACTCATTTTCATGCCGACACTGCTGGTTGCCGCTCAGCCCGACCTGGGAACGTCTATTCTCATTGCCGCATCAGGACTGTTCGTACTGTTCTTATCCGGTATGAGCTGGAAACTTATCGGTGTTGCCGTGCTATTGGTTGCCGCCTTTATTCCGATTCTGTGGTTCTTCCTGATGCACGATTACCAACGTGCACGCGTAATGATGCTGCTTGATCCGGAAAGTGACCCTCTCGGTGCGGGCTATCATATTATTCAGTCTAAAATTGCTATTGGTTCTGGCGGATTACGTGGCAAAGGTTGGTTACACGGAACACAGTCGCAACTTGAATTCTTACCTGAACGCCACACTGACTTTATCTTTGCTGTTCTTGCCGAAGAGCTAGGCTTGGTGGGTGTTCTGGTATTACTGGCTCTCTACCTATTGCTTATCATGCGCGGCCTTATCATTGCCGCTCGTGCTCAGACCACATTTGGTCGAGTAATGGCTGGTGGGCTAATGTTGATTTTATTCGTATATGTGTTTGTTAACATTGGTATGGTTAGTGGTATCTTACCGGTGGTCGGCGTACCTTTGCCGCTGGTGAGCTACGGGGGCTCGGCCCTGATCGTTCTGATGGCCGGGTTTGGTATCGTGATGTCGATACATACCCACAGAAAAATGTTATCAAAAAGCGTGTAAGTGGATGAGGTGCGTAATGGTTAAGCGTTGGCTTGGGATCTGTGTCGTTGCTGCAATACTGGCTGGCTGCTCGTCTGATGATGGTGATCAACAACAGGTAAACCAGCAACCGCAACCGGCGGTGTGTAATGGCCCGACGGTTGAGATAAGCGGCGCGGAACCGCGCTTTGAACCGTTAAGTCCTTCAGCTAATCAGGATTACGAAAATAACGGTAAACGCTACAAAATCGTGCAAAATCCGGCAAACTTTAGCCAGGCAGGTTTTGCCGCTATTTATGATGCGGAACCAGGTAGCAACCTGACAGCATCGGGTGAGCCATTTGATGCGACTGCACTGACTGCTGCCCATCCAACACTTCCTATTCCAAGCTATGCGCGTATCACAAACCTCGCAAATGGGCGCATGATTGTCGTGCGTATTAACGATCGTGGTCCTTATGGCAATGATCGTGTCATTTCATTATCACGCGCCGCAGCCGACCGTTTGAACAACTCGAACAACACCAAAGTACGCATCGACCCAATTATTGTTGCCCAGGATGGCTCCATGTCCGGACCAGGGACTGTGTGTACGACTGTTGCCAAACAGACCTACATCCTCCCCGCTCGCCCTGATTTAAGTGGTGGAATGGGCAGTGCTTCTTCAGGAATGCCAACGGAAGCTCCGCAAGGTGAGGTACGCGCTATTAGTAACTCCTCGCTAAAAAGTGAAGACACTACCGGAGCCCCGGTCAATAGCAGTGGTTTCTTAGGTGCTGCAACGCCACTGGCCCCCGGTGTGATTGAAAATGACCAGCCTGCTGTTGCAGCTGCTCCTGCAGTAGCAGCAGCACCTGTACAACAAAATGCACCGGTTACTGCGCCAGGCTCAGTTCAGGGTAGCGTACAGACAGCAGCTCCAGTTGCCACAGCTTCCGGGCGTTATGTCGTTCAGGTCGGAGCAGTCAGCGATCAGAATCGTGCGACTCAGTGGCAACAAAAACTTAGCCAGCAATTTGGTGTGCCGGGCAAGGTTTCCACTAATGGTGCTATGTTCCGTGTACAGCTTGGGCCATTTGGCAGTCGGAACGAAGCGGCCGCTCTGCAACAACGTTTAATGAGTGAAGCCCAGCAGCAATCTTTCATCACTAACGCACCCGCTATGTAAGTGGTTGTGTCTGGCATCCGTCGTGCGTCAATTAATGTAAATTCCATTAACAAATGATGCGCAAAGACGGATGCCAGCAAAAATCGCTTTTGCTATAGTAAGGCACTTTTTTTATTCCCATCATGGATGTCGTTGTTCTAATCATGAATACAGCCCCTTCTTTTCGTTTTGTTAAACGCCTGGCGCTCACTACGGCCCTCACTCTTTCGGGGATGGCTGTCGCACACGCTGACGACCTGAACATTAAAACCATGATCCCAGGCGTCCCGCAGATTGATGCGGAAGCGTACATCCTGATCGATTACAACTCCGGTAAAGTACTGGCTGAGTCTAATGCTGATACTCGTCGTGATCCTGCAAGTTTGACCAAAATGATGACCAGCTACGTCATCGGTCAAGCGATGAAAGCCGGTAAATTTAACGAAAGCTCGATTGTGACTGTTGGACAGGATGCATGGGCGACCGGCAACCCGGTATTTAAAGGTTCATCATTGATGTTCCTGAAACCAGGCATGCAGGTGCCGGTATCACAGCTGATTCGCGGTATTAACCTGCAATCAGGTAACGATGCATGTGTTGCAATGGCCGATTTCGTGGCCGGTAGCCAGGATGCATTTGTTGGTCTGATGAATAGCTATGTTTCCGCATTGGGTCTGAAGAACACCCATTTCGGGACCGTACATGGTCTCGATGCCGAAGGCCAATTCAGCTCAGCGCGTGATATGGCGTTGATTGGCCAGGCGCTGATTCGCGATGTGCCGAACGAATACGCTATTTACAAAGAGAAAGAGTTCACCTTCAACAATATCCGCCAGACAAACCGTAACGGCTTGCTGTGGGATACCAGTCTGCAAGTTGATGGCATCAAAACAGGTCATACCGATGCTGCAGGTTACAACCTGGTAGCCTCTGCAACTGAAGGCCAGATGCGCCTGATTTCAGCAGTACTTGGTGGACGTACGTACAAAGGCCGTGAAACCGAAAGCAAAAAACTGCTGACCTGGGGCTTCCGTTTCTTTGAAACTGTCTCGCCACTGAAAGCCGGTAAAGAGTTTGCTTCTGAGCCAGCCTGGTTTGGTGATAACGATCGTGCATCGCTCGGGGTTGATAAAGACGTTTATCTGACAATCCCTCGTGGTCGCATGAAAGATCTGAAAGCGAGCTATGTACTAAACACCACTGAACTGCACGCACCACTGCAGAAAAACCAGGTTGTTGGTACCATCAATTTCCAACTCGATGGGAAAACTATCGAGCAACGCCCACTGGTTGTCCTTCAGGAAATGCCAGAAGGTAATTTCTTCAGTCGTATCATTGATTACATCAAACTGACATTCCATCATTGGTTTGGTTAATAATTGAACACTTGAAAGAATAGAAGTCGTCCCCATATACTATGAATCAAAGCAGCTCCCGCCCCTCCAGGCGGGAGTTATCATTTTTAATGCCGTAACGCTGGAGCTACCATGAAAACCAATCTGAAAGAATTGCTCGAATTCCCGACTCCCTTTACTTACAAAGTGATGGGTTTGGCGAAACCCGAGCTGGTTGATTTGGTCATTGAGGTGGTGCAGCGCCACGCACCTGGTGACTACACCCCGCAGGTTAAACCGAGCAGCAAAGGTAATTATCATTCTGTGTCGGTTACCATTAAAGCAACCCACATTGAGCAAGTTGAGACCCTGTACGAAGAACTCGGCAAAATCGAAATCGTTCGTATGGTGCTGTAATTCATACCCGGCCACTAGGCCGGGTACTGCTTTTTGCCCCGGTGAGATATACTCCCTCATCTTTCTAACCTGCCGGAGACGATGTTTTGTCTCAAGATACTATTCAAATCCGCCAACTTGGCCTGCAACCCTACGAACCCATTTCTCAGGCGATGCATGATTTTACCGATACCCGTGATGAAACGACCGCCGATGAAATTTGGCTGGTAGAACACGAGCGTGTCTTTACACAAGGCCAGGCAGGTAAAGCGGAGCACGTGCTCGTTCCTGGTGATATACCCGTGATTCAAAGCGATCGGG
The DNA here is from genome assembly GCF_021282405.1 of Buttiauxella cochleicola. NCBI lineage: Bacteria > Pseudomonadati > Pseudomonadota > Gammaproteobacteria > Enterobacterales > Enterobacteriaceae > Buttiauxella > Buttiauxella cochleicola. The sequence continues at coordinate 388,119 of NZ_JAJSOU010000003.1, read as the reverse complement.
GCGGCCAGGTCACTTATCATGGACCCGGTCAGCAAGTGATGTACGTGTTGCTTAATCTTAAGCGTCGTAAGCTCGGCGTTCGGGAACTGGTCACTATTCTTGAGCAAACAGTGGTCAATACCCTTGCTGAATTTCAAATAGACGCTTATCCACGCGCGGATGCTCCTGGTGTCTATGTTGATGGACGTAAGATTTGCTCTCTGGGTTTACGTATTCGTAAGGGCTGTTCATTTCACGGGCTGGCATTGAATATTGATATGGATCTCAGCCCTTTTCTGCGAATCAACCCCTGTGGATATGCAGGACTTGAGATGACACAGGTCAGTTCACTACGCGCTGGAACGTCACTTGAAGATGTACAACCATTGCTCATCAATAAATTCATCGAGCTATTGAATAATCCGCCGGTTAAATACTTACCTGCTTAAGATTTATTACTCTGACAACTGCATCCTCGACGAATTACAGGCTGCGTAGTCACATCGACCTCCCGGCGGTTGCTATGAGGTCGATTTGCTAATTGTTAACTTCGAAAAGCGCACAATCCAACAACTCATTTACAATTCTTTCCCCATTTACTGCTCTGTCAGGCTGATTTATTCCCTTCAGTGATGATATACTTCGGGCGCTATTAAAAAATAGTTGATAAATAAAACATTCGATTAGCCTGATTTTTTTCAGCAACTGGAACACGTACGATATGAGTAAACCTATTGTAATGGAACGCGGCGTCAAGTATCGCGACGCCGATAAAATGGCTCTGATCCCGGTGAAAAACGTGGTGACTGAGCGCCAGGAGCTGTTAAGAAAACCAGAATGGATGAAGATCAAACTTCCATCTGATTCGACCCGAATTCAGGGTATCAAAGCGGCAATGCGTAAAAATGGTCTGCACTCTGTGTGTGAAGAAGCTTCCTGCCCTAATCTGGCGGAATGTTTTAACCACGGAACGGCAACCTTTATGATTCTTGGTGCAATCTGCACTCGTCGCTGCCCATTCTGCGATGTGGCTCATGGTCGCCCTGTCGCACCTGATGCCAATGAACCAGCTAAGTTGGCCCAAACTATCGCTGACATGGCATTACGCTATGTCGTTATCACGTCTGTCGACCGTGATGACCTGCGCGACGGTGGAGCTCAACATTTTGCCGATTGCATAAGCGCAATTCGTGAAAAAAATCCGACCATCAAAATTGAAACATTAGTGCCAGATTTCCGTGGCCGAATGGACAAAGCACTAGAAATTCTTACCGCCACGCCGCCTGATGTGTTCAACCACAACCTGGAAAACGTACCGCGTATTTATCGCAAAGTACGCCCTGGCGCTGACTATAACTGGTCGCTGAAATTGCTAGAGCGTTTTAAAGAAGCGCATCCGGATATCCCAACCAAGTCAGGTTTGATGGTAGGTTTAGGCGAAACGAACGCAGAAATTGTCGAAGTGATGCGTGACTTACGTCGCCACGGCGTCACTATGTTGACTCTGGGCCAATATTTACAACCAAGCCGCCATCACTTGCCAGTGCAGCGTTATGTTAGCCCTGACGAGTTCGAAGAGATGAAAGCAGAAGCTCTGGCTATGGGCTTTACCCATGCAGCTTGCGGCCCGTTTGTTCGCTCTTCATACCATGCAGATCTACAAGCTAAAGGTATGGAAGTTAAATAACGATGTAACAAATCGTTACCTTTAATTTGCGCCAGGCACAAAAAAACCGGCATAAATGATGCCGGTTTTTTTATATCTGGTCGAAAGCTGCGTCGTGATCAGTCTTTATGCGTAATACGGTCAGTTGTTGCATCCGTATCGTTGGCAGACTTAGCGGTAGTCTCGTCTTCATTCATGGCTTTCTTGAAGCCCTTGATTGCCGAGCCGAGATCACCACCCAGGGTGCGCAACTTCTTGGTGCCAAATAACAAAACAATCAGCGCACCGACCACCAACAACTTTGTAATACTAATCTCACCCATAACAACCTTCTTTAATCATGTGTGCCGTGGATACGGCGAACAATACACTGAGACAATTAACGGTCATTTTCTCGCGCGATACAATAGCAACCTGTAACAAGTTGAATCAAGATCGAGTTAAAAAACATCATAACAATTTGGGTAAACCAAACCGGCGGTTTTTCAAGACAGGTAACATGGCCCTTACTTCAGTTAAATATTCGCTATCCAACTCAGCATAGATCAAAGCCGGTCGCTGATTTGCAGATGCAATGACAACGCCGAGCGGATCCATAACTCGACTGTGACCAATATTTTTATTACCGCATTCACCTGATGCCACAACATAACATGTGGTATCAAGCGCACGAGCCGCCAATAACGTTGACCAATGCATCTCTTTATTTGGGCCACGTAACCATGCCGCAGGCAAGACTAAAACATCCGCGCCCGCTAAAGCCAGACTCAAAGCCATCTCTGGAAAACGCAGATCGTAGCAGGTCATTAAGCCCACTTTAAAACCTGCTACCTCAATTAATGGCGGCAATACCTCACCTGCATCAACCAGGCGCGATTCTTGTACATTAAACGCATCATAGAGATGAAGTTTCTGATACCGAGCTGTCACCTCACCGTCACGAATTACCAGCAAAGTATTTGCCGCACGACCCACCGTGGTTTTGATATGCAATGTCAGTATGGTTGTAAGATTATCATTACGACTCTGCTCGCAAAGCTTATCGATAAATTCATCGTCCATGATTTGCGCTGATTTTACGGATAAATCGGGGTCGCTATCATCACGAGCCAGGACAGCCTCGGGTAATACCAGCAATTGTGCCCCTGCAGCTTGTGCTTGCGCCATCAACCCCAGACAGGTTTGTACATTTTCCTGCCATACCTTGCTCACCGCAAATTGTCCTACTGCAACTTTCATTGTCATCTCTCAACAGGCTGCGAATAATTTCAGTATACCGGGTGTGAAACTTCCCGTGCTGAAGTTACACTCAAGCACTTTAAAATAAGAACGAACAGGAAACTATCGTGTTGCAGATGCTTTTAGCCGTGTTTATTGGCGGTGGGACAGGAAGTGTTGTGCGTTGGTTATTGAGTATGAAGCTCAACCCAGTACATGCAGCGATTCCCGTCGGGACGTTGACTGCAAACCTGGTTGGCGCGTTTATTATTGGGCTTGGGCTGGCGCTGTTTACCAGAATGACTCACCTCGACCCTGTCTGGAAACTTTTAATCACCACAGGTTTTTGTGGCGGCCTTACAACTTTTTCGACTTTCTCGGCAGAAGTTGTTTTCTTACTACAAGATGGGCGTCTGGCCTGGGCTGGATTGAATATGCTGCTTAATCTCGCAGGTTCACTCACCATGACTGCCATCGCATTTTGGATAGTTTCTTTAGCCTACGGTCAATGATTCAAGCCACGTTAAGGTTAGCTTAATTTTTGTCTGCCACTCTGGATCAAAATGAGTGTGAGGCAAACTTATGAAAGAACGTGTTGCTGGATGGACAGCGGTGCTGATGAGCACGTTGATTGTGATGTGCTTTGTGAAAGTTTATCTTTTCCCCTGAATTTAAAGCAAAAAAAACCCGCCTTAGCGGGTTTTTATATTCTACTGGTAAAGCCTTAGATAGGCATTACGTTTGCAGCAGATGGGCCTTTGGCACCGTTAGTGATTTCAAACTCAACGCGCTGACCTTCAGCCAGGGTTTTGAAACCATTGCTCTGGATTGCAGAGAAGTGTACGAACACGTCTTTGCTACCATCTTCCGGAGTAATGAAGCCAAAGCCTTTTGACTCGTTAAACCACTTAACGTTACCTTTAATCTTAGACATCTAAATTACCTTTACATGAAAAACGACACAAATGCTGTGTCGGGCATCAGTACACCAATTGTGATGGATTTTGTCCAGCCCAGAATTGCTAAAAAGTGATAAAAATTACTACCTCTTTTAAAAACTGTGCAGCAGTCCGTATTTTTGAATACCAGACAGCAAAAATACGCGATTTGTATGATTCCAGACTACCAATGCCCATCAGAATTGGAAGCGTAACCAGGCAAAGTAAACGTTACCGTTGTTGTACGTGCCGGGTATATAAGTCATCTGGAACGTTGCAGGGCCATAACCTACCGATGCCAAAGGTAAAATCACGGGAATCGGAATGTATTTCCAGTTATCACGTGCTGTTGCCCCTAGCGTATAGCCCAGACCAAGACGGAAGTTATCATCTGTCAAAGGACGCCAGATCTTCTCCCAGCCATAGCCACCGATAGGTTCCCATTTGTTATAGGAATCTTTGAACGCCATCAGATATAAACCATGCCAGTTGCCGCTGTCATCCCAACGCGTTTGCCCGAACCCAACCCCCCAAGGGCGTTCGTTATAGCGATCGGTTTTTTCTTTGTCGTATGCAAAGCGAGCATGCCAGGTTATTGCTGGCACATACAAATCATAATGTTGCGGCTCGTTCCATGTTTGTGAAACGTTATCAGACAAAGTATTCCAGGCGTCACCTAATACACTATTTTGGCTCGCCATTGCAGCAGGCAGCACCATTAATGGTGATACAAAAATAATAACAGAAAAGATGATTTTATTTGTTAGTGTCACATTGATTTCCACATCAAAATCCAATATACAGCCTAACAAATTATATATTAACAAAAGCTAAATAAGCCTATGGCTAATTCCTAAAAACAGCCTTTCACGCTTATTTGAATATCCCCAAAAAAAATCACCCTTGTTGTTTTTATAAGCTAAAAACAACAAGGGTAACCGACTATTATTTATGCTTTTTTAGTAACACATACATTGCGGGGATGACTAGCATCGATAGTAATGGGGCTGTAATCATGCCGCCAATCATCGGGGCCGCAATACGGCGCATCACTTCTGATCCCGTACCGTCGCCCCACATAATCGGCAATAAACCTGCCATTATAGTCGCAACAGTCATCACTTTAGGCCTGACGCGTAACACTGCCCCCTCATGAAGGGCGCGCATTAGCATGGGTTTTCCTCCCTGTGGATCTAACGCTTTATGCCTCGCAATAGCTTGATTTAAATAAAGTACCATTATTACGCCAAATTCAGCTGCTACCCCAGCCAATGCAATAAATCCTACCGCACCCGCAACGGATAAATTATATCCCAGCAAATATAGCAACCAAACACCACCAATAAGTGAGAATGGTAAAGTCCCCATTATTAACAACGCATCACTTACACGTGAGAATGTTACATAAAGCAAGACGAAAATAATGACCAGAGTGAATGGTAAGACTATTCTTAATTTAACACTTGCTCGCTCTAAATATTCAAATTGACCAGACCAGGATAATGAGACGCCATCAGGTAATTTCACCTGCTGGGAAACAGCACGCTGCATATCTTCCACTGCTGATTTTAAATCGCGCCCACGTAAATCCACATAAACCCAATTAGATAAACGGGCATTTTCACTTTTCAACATTGGTGGACCATCAGTGATAGTGATATCTGCCAATTCAGAAAGCGCAATCTGGCTACCATTTGCGGTAATCACCGGCAAGTTTTGCAATTTTTGGACGTTGTCACGTATTTCGCGCGGGTAGCGAATATTGATCGGATAGCGTTCACGTCCCTCAATCGTTTCACCGATATTTTGGCCGCCAATCACAGTTGCGACTAATGACTGTAACTCTTTGACTGAGACGCCATAGCGCGCCGCTTTAAGCCTGTCGATATTGATATCAACATAGCGCCCACCACCGAGTCGTTCCGCAAGAGCGGATGTGACACCAGGAACTTGCTTCACAACTCGCTCGATTTGCTCAGCCACCTGCTCAATGGCGGCAATATTATTGCCATTTACTTTAATACCTACCGGACTTTTGATACCCGTTGCCAACATGTCCAGGCGGTTACGGATAGGTGGCACCCAAACGTTAGCAATTCCCGGTACTTTCACCACGCTATCGAGTTCACTAACCAGCTTATCCATCGTCATTCCTGGCCGCCATTGATCGCGCGGCTTAAAACGAATAGTGGTCTCGATCATGGTTAGCGGTGCAGGATCGGTTGCAGTATCTGCACGTCCAGCTTTACCAAATACCGTCGCCACTTCAGGCACGGTTTTGATTAAGCGGTCTGTCTGTTGCAGTAGACGTCCGGCTTCACGTGCGGAAATACCCGGCAGCGTTGATGGCATGTACAGCAAGTCGCCTTCATCAAGCGGTGGCATAAACTCACTTCCAAGTCGGCTCAGCGGCCATAACGTCGCCAATAATACTAACCCTGCAACCAGCAGCGTAGTTTTCGGGCGCGCCAGCACTTTATCCAGCAGTGGTTCATAGGCTGCAATTAACCAACGGTTGATGGGATTTGCCTTTTCATCAGGGATTTTCCCGCGAATAAAATAGCCCATCAGCACTGGCACCAGCGTGATTCCCAACCCTGCCGCCACCGCCATGGCGTAGGTTTTGGTGAATGCCAACGGCGAAAACATGCGCCCTTCCTGCGCTTCGAGGGAAAACACCGGGATAAACGACAGCGTGATAATCAGCAAACTACAGAACAGTGCAGGCCCCACTTCCACGGCAGCTTGTTCTGATATCCGCCAGTAATCAGCTCCTGCTGGCTGTTTGCCAGGGTTGTCATGCCGCCACTGCTCCAGGACTTTATGCATGTTTTCGATCATCACGATCGCCGCATCAACCATCGCCCCTATCGCAATGGCGATCCCACCCAGCGACATAATATTGGCGTTCACCCCCTGGTAGTGCATGACGATAAATGCACCCAAAATTCCCAGCGGCAGGGTGATCATCGCCACCATTGCCGAGCGGAAATGGAACAGGAACAGCGCGCAAATAATGGCGACGACAATAAACTCTTCCAGCAACTTGTGGGACAGCGTTTCAATCGCGTTTTCAATCAGATGCGAGCGATCGTAAACCGGAACGATTTCGACTCCCGCTGGCAAACTTTTCTGGATTTGCTGGAGTTTTGCCTTCACTGCATTAATGGTATCCAGCGCATTCTTGCCATAGCGCATTACAATGATGCCGCCCGCAACCTCACCTTCACCATTAAATTCCGCCACGCCCCGGCGAATTTCAGGCCCCATGCGCAGCGTTGCTACATCGCTCAATAACACCGGCACGCCTTCGCGCGTGGTGATCACTACCTGTTTAAAATCATTCAGATTTTTCAGGTAACCTGCCGTGCGCACCATATATTCGGCTTCGCCCATTTCGATGACCGAACCGCCACCTTCCTGGTTAGCGCTTTGCACCGCACTAATAACTTGTTCATGTGTGATGTTCAGCGCCCGCATGCGCTGCGGATCGAGGACGATTTGGTACTGTCGAACCATGCCGCCTACGCTCGCAACTTCCGAAACATTCGGCACAGTTTTGAGCTCAAATTTAAGCGTCCAGTCTTGAAGGGCGCGTAAATCTGCCAGGCTGTGTTTGCCGGTTCTGTCCACCAGCGCATATTCATAAACCCAACCCACCCCCGTCGCATCCGGCCCTAACGAGGCTTTAGCTTCTGGAGGTAACTGCGACTGAACCTGGCTTAAATACTCCAGAACCCGCGAGCGCGCCCAGTACGGATCGGTGCCATCTTCAAACAGAATGTAGACATAGGAGTCACCAAACATCGAAAACCCGCGCACAGTTTTCGCGCCTGGTACCGAAAGCATGGTAGTGGTCAGCGGATAAGTAACCTGATCCTCAACGACCTGTGGCGCTTTGCCTGGGTAATTGATACGAATGATCACCTGTACGTCTGAGAGATCGGGCAGCGCATCCAGCGGCGCGCGTTGCAGGGACCAAATTCCCCATGCAGCCATCATGATCGCCGCAAGCAACACCAGCAGCCGATTTTTAAGTGACCAACGAATAACGGCGGCAATCATTTCATTGCCCCCGCCATCGGCATCAGATGAGTGATTACTGCGCCATGTTCGTCATCCATTGTGAAACTGAACATCACGCTATCTCCAACCTTCACACTCTGCGCGTCAGCGGCTGATTTCAGAGCAAAGTCCATGGTCATTGCATTCCATTTCAACGCTGGGATCGGTTTGTGCGAAAGGGTAATCGCGTCATCAGCAATGCCTTTTACTACGGCTTCCCCTTGATATTCTTGGGCAGTTGCCTTGGCAGTTTTCTCCTGTGGCAATGCACTACGAAGGCTTGCTTCGGAATCAATCAGGAACTGCCCGGAGGTCACAACTTTATCGCCCTCTTTCAATCCTTGTTTAATCTCAACCCAGCCATTTTGCGCCGCCCCAACCACGACATTCACCGGGTTGAAATGACCATCGTCCTGAGCGACTAACACTCGGCTATTACTGCCCGTTTCAATCATCGCCTCTTCAGGAATAGCCAGCACTGGCGGGAGATTAAGCTGCCTGGCTAGTTTCACATTGAGATACATCCCAGGCTTGAGCTTCATTTGATGATTGTCCACCACGATGCGCGCTTTCAGCGTTCGGGTGGACGTATCCATATTGGGGAGTAGTTCACTCACGCGGCCATGGAAAGTCTCACCAGGCCAACTATTGCTCGATGCCTGCATCTCACTTCCCACTTGCAGCACCTGCGCCTGAATTTGTGGGTAATCAATCACAATCCACACAGATTCGAGGCTGGCAACCTCAAACAACGGTGCGGTTGGTGTAACCTGCGCCCCTTCACGCGTTTCCAGCTTGTTGATGTAGCCTGCTTGTTTAGCCCGCACTGTCACACGCGTTTGCGGTTTCCCGGTGCGCTCAACCTGGTTGATAATTTCCGCAGGCATAAACTGGAGTTGCAGGCGCTCACGCGCGGCAGAACTTAACGCGCTATCGCCCAAACCGCGCACCGCCAGATATTCCTGTTGAGCCGCTGTCCATTCAGGTATCCAAAGCTGTGCGAGTGGTTCACCTGCTTTCACAAATTGCTGCGGCGCATTAACAAATAGCTTCTCAACGACGCCATTAGCACTGGCCGGAATAATCTGCACGCTGCGCTCATCGGTAGAAACAGTGGCAAAAGCATCAAACTGATAATCCAGCACTTTCTTCTCAACCAGCGCTGTTCTTATTCCCAGATTTTGTTGTTGGCGAGCGCTTACCGTCACTCCGCCATCTTCAGTGGTTTCATCGGCGTAACGCGGCACCAGGTCCATATCCATAAACGGCGATTTACCCGGCTTATCGAAACGCTGTCCGGGCGTCATCGGGTCATACCAATAAAGAACTTTGCGTTCTGGCTGAACAGATTGTGTAGTAGTGGTGGAATGGCTTTGTTTACCCGCGTAATACCCAGCGCCAAGTGCCGCCGCGATAGTGAGCGCTAACAATGAGAGTTTCGTTATGGTTTTCATTATTGGTTGTCATCCTGTGGCGTCAGGTAGCGGATGGCGGCCCAGGTTTCAGCCACGCTTTTTTCAGCGCTATTCGCGGTCAGTTCGGTATCGAGTAAGGTGCGGCGCGCGGTGAGCAAATCGGAAAGCGTGGATTGCCCGGCACGGTATTGCGCTTCAATCAGTGAAAGACGCTGGCGTTGCAACGGCAAAATCTCTTCTTGCTGGCGCAGCCAGAGTGTTTGAGCTGCCTGATACTGCGCGACAAGCGTGCGCACCAATGCTATACGGTCGCGGTTCGCCAATGCCAATTGGTCGTTGGCTTCCATTGAACGCGACATATCCGCCGCGAGATCTTTGTCCTGGCGCTGAGATTTAAACATCGGTAAATCGACGGTAAACATCACGCCTGCCATATCGTCGTAATCATCGGCGCGATGGGCGTAATAAACCTCAACCCCCACGTTCGGCTTCGCGGCGACTGCAGACTGCGCCGAACGCGCTTTGGCAACATCCGCCTCACGCGCCGCTTCTATCACTTCCGGGTGCTGCCCGACATTTTGTTCCAGTATTTCCGGGTCCGCAGGCAAGCGCTGATAGCGCGGTAATGTGCCGCGCGTGTTCTCAATGTTCTCACCGGTTAATTGCAGTAACCGAGTTTGCGCCAGCGTCACATCGCGCTGGGCGAGCGTGACTTTGTCCTGCATACCCAATAGCGTCATGCGGATATCCACTACGCTGGATGCCGGGGAACTACCACTGGCGACGGTGGTTTTTTGCACGCTGATTTGGCGTTCGGTTTCTGCCACCAGCTTTTGAGCTCCCACCAGCACCTTTTGCGATAACGCTAAATCGAGCCAGGCCTGCGCCGTAACTCTTTGTAACGTCGCTCGAATCACTTCCGCTTTCGCAGCGCTGCTGGCCGATTGCGCCAGAATAGTTTCTGCTTTACGGTCGCGTTTTTCCTCGCTGACGTAATCCTGCATGATGCCAATGCGCTGCATGGTCATGCCTTCACGAGTAAAACGGTGGCTGTTGCTGCCCTGTACCGGCACGTTTTCAATGCCGAATTTCAATTTCGGGTCGGGTAATTCGCGGGCAGAATCAGCCATCGCATTCAGCGCGTTGCTCTGATTACGGTTGGCAGAAAGTTCTGCGGAATAATGAACGGCCGCGGCCAGGGTCTGTTGCAGGCTGAACTCTGCCGCATTTGCGACAGAGACAGACACAGCAAACAGCACCCCGCCGAGCCATAAGCTCAGGGAATGTTGTTTCATAATGGCCTCAGTTACTTAGTCGGGGTAACCGAAGCGAGTTGGTAACCTTCAGCCTGCTGGCTAAAAGTGAAATCAACCGTGTCACCGGCTTTCACCGTCGCTAATGAACCCGCTTCAGGCAAGCTGAATGTCATCGTCATTGCGGGCCAGTTAAGGGCAGCGATAGGTTTGTGGGCAATTGAAATGGAATCGTTGGTGACTTTCTTTACCACACCATGGCCGTGGTAAACCTCAGAGGCCATTGGCTGAGCCATCGACATTTCATGAGTCATATCGTGAGAAGCTGCGTGAGCCAAAGTAAAGAAAGCTGATACTGACAGCGCAACGGCTGTAAAGAAACGTGCAGAAATAGCAGACATAAAAATCTCCAGAACTAAAGTCAAAGGATGAAATCCGTAAGGGATGAACCAAGACAGTGCTGGAGTTATTCTCTAAAACGACAAAACCGTATTGTGGCCGGAGGGCCAGTTGCAGGCGGAGTTAATAAGGCAACCGAGGTAACCGTTTCAGTGCATTCGGGGATCACTAAGGCCAGAGTATCGGTAACCGGCAATGCGGCCAAAGAACTGTAGCCGTTATCTTTTTGCATCACGTCCGGAATGCAATGTTTATCACACAGCGTTCCCTTCGCTTTCACCATATCCCAATGGTTTTTCATCAGCATATGTTCGCTATGCTGAACGGAAAGGGATGGCGCGCTAATTTCTACCGGGCAGTCATGCGATGCCACTGCGACCTGGCTGTTGACAAACAGCCAGCCAAACGCCAATAGCAGCATCAAAAGATGCTTTCTGAGGAAGCGTAAACGGCTTGTCGACCAGAAAGTGGATTGCAACTTGGTTACCCCAAAATATACGAGGCGGCAGTATAAGCATTAGACCTTTTTATTTTAAAGAGATTTTTAGTTGCTTTACATTCAGATAGGTAATTAACAATTATGTAATATAATTTTAATTAAATTCCCTCCATATGATTATTAACAGACCAATAAGCGATATAAATATATACCGCTTATCAATAAGTAAATGTCATAATTGCAAGGCTGCCGACAAAAGTGTCATGGCAGCAGAACGAAGCTTACTAAATTTGATGCTCATCAGAATTCTGCGCCAATGATTCAGGCAGATTGGCACCGTTTTCGCCGACGACTGCAAAGCGTCTTATTTTTTTATTTTCTGGCATGGCGTTGCGCTCAGGTACTGCTCACCCCTTAATGGGTAAAGATGCCGAACGCGACAGGGGACTCAAATGCTAACTACTCTTGAATTACTTATTGGGGTTGTGGTTATTGTCGGTGTAGCTCGCTACATCATCAAGGGCTACTCCGCGACCGGCGTATTATTCGTCGGTGGTTTAACGTTACTGATTATAAGTGCCCTGATGGGCCACAAGGTTTTACCTGGCAATGCCGAAAGCACTGGGTATACCGCAACTGATATCGTTGAATATGTCAAAATCCTGCTGATGAGCCGCGGTGGCGATCTTGGCATGATGATCATGATGCTGTGCGGTTTCGCATCATATATGACGCATATCGGCGCTAACGATATGGTGGTTAAGCTTGCGTCTAAACCACTGAAATTAATTAACTCACCCTATATCCTGATGATCGCCGCTTATTTCGTGGCTTGTCTGATGTCGCTGGCGGTTTCATCTGCAACCGGCCTGGGTGTGTTGCTGATGGCAACGTTGTTCCCGGTCATGGTGAACGTGGGAATTAGTCGTGGTGCGGCAGCAGCAATTTGTGCTTCTCCTGCAGCAATCATCCTGTCCCCAACTTCTGGTGACGTAGTGCTGGCGGCAAAAGCTGCAGAAATGTCATTGGTTGATTTTGCCTTTAAAACCACCGTGCCAATTTCTATCGCTGCCATTATTGCCATGGCGATTGCCCACTTCTTCTGGCAACGCTACCTGGATAAAAAAGAAAACGTCAGCCACGAAATGCTCGATGTCAGCGAAATCCAGACTACTGCGCCTTCTTTCTATGCCATTCTGCCATTTACGCCAATTATCGGCGTGCTGATTTTCGACGGCAAATGGGGTCCACAGCTGCATATCATCGCTATTTTGGTGATCTGTATTCTGATTGCCGCGGTGATTGAATTCTTCCGTAGCTTCAAAGCGCAAACCGTCTTCTCTGGCCTTGAAGTCTGCTATCGCGGTATGGCTGATGCCTTCGCAAACGTAGTTATGCTGTTGGTTGCTGCGGGTGTGTTTGCACAAGGCCTTAGCACCATTGGCTTTATCCAGAGCCTAATATCGATTGCTACCTCGTTCGGTTCAGCAAGTATCATTCTGATGCTGGTGCTGGTCGTGCTGACGATGTTGGCTGCGATGACCACCGGTTCCGGTAACGCACCGTTTTATGCCTTCGTTGAGATGATCCCTAAACTGGCTCACTCATCCGGTATCAACCCTGCGTACCTGGCGATTCCGATGCTGCAAGCCTCCAACCTTGGACGCACCATTTCTCCGGTTTCCGGTGTGGTTGTTGCGGTTGCAGGGATGGCAAAAATCTCTCCATTCGAAGTGGTAAAACGCACGTCAGTACCGGTTGCTGTTGGTCTGATTGTCGTGATTATCGCCACCGAAATTCTGGTGCCGTCTGCTGCTATTCTGCCTTAATCTTTAGCTTTGTAATAAGCGCCTCATTGAGGCGCTTTTTTTATGTTTAAATAAAGTGACTTCTGGAAGCCTGAGCGAGAAAACGATGAAATTAATGTGGCAAAACACGCTAATCCTGACTTCCCTACTGGCCACCAGCCATCTGTTACACGCGGAGGAACTCACCGCCAAACAGTATGCCGATTTTGACCGTTACGTGTTGGCTCTGTCCTGGCAAACCGGTTTTTGCCAGAGCATGCATGAGCGTAACCGCAACGAGCCTGCCGAATGTACAACGCAGCAAGAGCAAAATGACAAGCGCACTTTCTTAACCGTGCACGGCCTATGGCCAGGTTTGCCAAAATCGGTAGCGGCGCGCGGTGTGGATGAAAAACGATGGATGCGCTACGGCTGTTCAACCCGCCCGGTGCCGAACATGGCTGAAGTTCGCGGTTCGCAAAAATGCCAGGCACCAGCACCTGCGTTATCAACAGATATCGCCAGCAAACTTGCGGGTGTCATGCCAGGGGCTGGAGGTCAGTCGTGCCTTGAACGCTATGAGTTCGCAAAACATGGCGCGTGTTTTGGTTTTAACCCCAACGCCTATTTCGGCACCATGGTTCGCCTGAACAATGAATTCAAACAAAGCGCTTTCGGTGAATTTTTGGCAACAAACTACAGCAAAGTCGTCACGCGAAAAGCGTTCAATAAAGCGTTGGAAAAGAGCTGGGGAAATGATGCGGTGAAGGCGGTAAAACTGACCTGTAACGGTAACCCGGCATACCTGACGGAAATGCAAATCTCGCTTGATGCTGCAAAAATTAATGGCCCGCTTAATGAAGGTTCGTTTGCCACACAAAGAAATCCAGGCAACTGCGCGAAGCAGTTCCGCCTGGATGCTGTAGGTTATTGATCGTTAAGCAACATGTGGCTGTTTAGCCGACTCGTCTGCGACTGACTTTCCATTATCGGGAGTCAGATCGCAGTTCTTTGGTAGCGTCAGAGTTATCAGTGCCGCAATCACCAGCGAACCAGCCAGGGCGCAGACTGCCATGTTCTGCCCATAGAGATAAATCATCATCCCCACCAGCCACGGGCCACAGAAGCCCCCAAGATTGCCTAATCCGTTAATCACACCACGTGCCCCACCGGCAACTTCTGGTGATGCAATTCGCCCCGGAATCGACCAGAACGGACTGGTTGCAGCCTTCAGGAAGAACCCGCACACCACTAAAGCAATGTAGGCCGCGATAATGTTATGACGTAAAACTACCGACGCCAGCAATGCCGCGGCAAAGCACAACAGTGAAATCATTACCCACAGTCGGCGTTTACCGGTTTTATCGCTGAGCATTGAAATGACATAGATACCGATAATCGTCGCGACAAAAGGCACTATTGCCAGCAGCCCGACACCCGCCATATTCGCGCCGGTAAGGTTTTTGAGGATTGTCGGCAGCCACAGCGTGTACCCGTAATCACCGGTTTGGTAGAAAAAGTTAAGTGCAACCAGCTTCATTAGACTGCTGTTACGAAATACATCGCGCAACGGAGCATTACTTACCGGCTGCTTCAGGCTTCGCGCCTGACGGTCGCGTTCAAATTCCGCCAGCAGGTATTCACGTTCTGCAGCAGGTAACCAGCGAGCCTCCTGCGGACGGTCGCTAATCAGCCACCACCACACCGCCAAGACCACAATCGACAGCAAACCTTCGATGATAAACAGCCAGCGCCAGTCCAGACTCTGAATAATCGCACCCGAGATTGGCGCGGTTACCATACCGCCGATAGGAGCGAACATCATGACGAAAGCATTCGCTCGCCCAATTTCGCGGTCCGGGAACCAGTTGCTGATCATCGTTAACACGACTGGCAGCATTCCGCCCTCGGCGACACCGAGCACAAACCGCAGAACTAAGACCTGATAGTGGTTGGTGACAAAACCTGTGGCAACAGAAACGATAGCCCACGCCACCAGCGACCAGGCGATAAACCGTTTACCACTACCGTTCACGGCCGCCCGCCCACCGGGAATCTGCAAGAAAAGATAACCGATGAAAAATATCCCGCTGGTGAGACCTGCCATTTGGCTGGTTATACCTAAATCAGCCTCCATTCCACCGGGAAGTGCAAAACTAATATTCACCCGATCCATAAAAGAAATAATACAGGCGATTAAAATAGGCGCGACCACGCGCCACCAGCGAGTGCCGGGGATTTTCTTTTCCATGGTATTTATCCGTGACAATAAAAGTCATTGCCCTTTTTAATAAAGGGCTCCGGGAAATTACTTAATACGGTGCGGTAGAGGTTTATGGTTGAAATAAGCCTCAACGTTTTCAAATACGATATTACTCATGCGCTGGCGTGTTTCATGTGTGGCGCTGGCAACATGCGGTTGTAATACCACATTCTCCATACAGATTAATTCAGCAGGTACATTAGGTTCATTCACAAAAACATCCAGCCCGGCACCGGAAATATCACCATTTTGCAAAGCGGTAATTAAATCCTGCTCATTGATAATACTGCCGCGAGCGATATTAATGACCAATGCATGTTTAGGTAATGCCTCGAATACTTGTTGATTCACAATGCCGTGACTTGCCTTGCCACCCGATACCGCAACAATAAAAAAATCACTATTGCGGGCAAGACTTAATACATCCTCACACCAGTGATACGGCAGTGAGCTATCCATTTCGCGATCGGTGTAATAAATTTCCATATCAAAGCCGATGGCACGACGGGCAATGGCTCGGCCAATATTCCCCATCCCAAAGATGCCGATACGTTTACGGCTCACCTGGGTTGCCAATGCAGGGCTTTCCTGAAGCCAGCGCCCTTCTCGTACGAAGCGGTCACCCTGGCAGAGCTGGCGAGCACTACTCAACAGCAAACCGAAAGCCAGGTCAGCGACATCGTCGGTGAGTGCCCCGGCAGTAATGGTCACCGCAATATCGCGACGGCGAGCATATTCCAGATCCACCGCATCAGTGCCGACACCAAAAACAGCAATCACACCGACCTGAGGCAGATTTTCCAGCACGGTGGTAGTCACGCCGATATCCCCCCGCGTCACAACAGCACCAATTTGTGCGCCGTTATCAGCAAGCCAGGCCGCAGCGTCAGACTGCTGGTAAAGGCGATGAACGGTGTAATGAGTCTCCAGTTGCTGCTGAAGTACATCCATCACTGGAGCAATAAGTAATACGTGTTGGGTAGGTTGCGACATGGTTCCCCCGGTTAAGTCAGCTAAGTCAATATTTCTGCTTAACATCAAAGCCTTTTTAAGCGCAGGGTTTTGCGACGTAGGTCACGCCAATCCATGTTAGAAAACCGTGTTACCGTTAGCGTGATCGCTTCAGCATTTAAGCGACTAAAGCGTGCCGCCAAGAGATAAGCGATAGTGCAAATCGACTTGTTCAATTGTTGGTTGTTTATTGATTTTCTTCAATAAAATTTCCGTGGCGACTTTCCCGATCTCAAAGCGTGGCGTGACAACACTGGCAAGTTTTGGAACCGTAACCTGGCCGATTTCCAGGCCGTGAAAACCAGCAATTCCCATCTGTTCCGGCACACGAATGTTGGCAGCCAGGCATTCTTGTAACACGCCTGCGGCGAGATCGTCATTAGTACACAAAATACCGTCCATATCCGGGTACATCTGGCGCGCCATCGCCATCATTCCTGTTCCTACGCTTACAGAGGAAACTTTATTTGGCATTAGCCGTCCATCAGTCAAACCCGCGTCAGCCATGGCTTTGCAATACCCTTCATACCGTTTGATATCACGCACATCGGCCATCGAACCTAAATAGATAATCCGCTTCTTGCCACTGGCAATCAGCATATTGGTCATATCAAATCCGGCCCGGAAATTATCAAAGCCGACGTTAATGCGCCCGCTACCAGATACCAGGTCCATCACTTCAGCCACAGGGATTCCGGCAGCACTTAAATACTTCTCGGTCCGCAGCGTATGCACGGTTTCCGTCAGGATAAGCCCTGCGACGTTAAAACCCAGCACCGTGGCAATTTGTTCTTCTTCGCGCTCGCGGTCGTAATCGTAATTAACCACCAACGTCTGGTAACCCATTGGCTTTGTTACGGATTCGATACCTGCCAGTAAATCGGCAAAAATCTGGTTATTAAAGGAGGGAATAATGACGCCGATACGCGGCTGCATATTGCTCGCCAAAGCCCTGTTTTCAGGGTCAGGCATATAATTGACTTCCGCCATCACTTCAGCGATTCGGGCGGCAGTTTCCGGGGCTACTTTATCCGGCGTGCGCAAATAACGGCTGACGGTCATTTTTGTCACCCCCGCAAGGGCGGCAATGTCCTGCAATGTAATGCGCTGGTACTTCATCTGGTTTTCCTGATAACCCGCGGGAAAAGGATTATGCCTCGCATCCTTAACAAAAGAAAAGCTACCACACTTCACACTCCAGGTATCACGCGGGCGTAACACTATTCGCAGTGATCTACTTCACAGTTTTACCCGCTCTGAACCGCTTTGATAAGGGATATTAAATACGATGCAAAAATAACAGGAATTCACCATGACGAATTTGTTTACGCTCGACAACAAACGCGTATTAATTACCGGCTCTGCACAAGGAATTGGCTTTTTATTAGCACAAGGCCTGGCTGAGCATGGTGCTGAAATTATCATCAATGATATTACTGCTGAACGCGCCGAACATGCGGCAATGAAATTACGTGACAGTGGTTATACCGCCTGGACTGCTGCATTTAATGTTACCGACCCGGAAGCGGTGGAAACTGCGATTGAAAATATCGAGCAAGAGATCGGGCCGATTGATGTATTAATTAATAATGCTGGCATTCAGCGTCGCCATCCATTTACTGAATTTCCGGTTAATGAATGGAACGATATTATTGCCGTTAATCAGACTGCTGTATTTTTAGTTTCACAATCTGTTTCAAGACGCATGGTAAAACGCCAGGCTGGGAAAATAATCAATATTTGCTCAATGCAGAGCGAGCTGGGCCGCGACACAATTACGCCATATGCCGCAGCAAAAGGCGCGGTGAAAATGTTGACCCGCGGTATGTGCGTGGAACTGGCGCGTTACAACATCCAGGTTAACGGTATTGCGCCGGGTTACTTCAAAACAGATATGACCAAAACCCTGGTCGACGATGAAGCTTTCACCCAGTGGCTATGCAAACGCACACCAGCGGCTCGCTGGGGTGATCCTGAAGAATTGATTGGTGCTGCGGTGTTCCTGTCGTCAAAAGCGTCAAACTTCGTGAATGGCCACCTGCTGTTTGTTGATGGCGGCATGTTGGTTGCGGTGTAAGGGGGGAAATATGATTATTGATAAACTTGAGAATGCCGCTCAAAACCCGGTATACCCAACTGTGATTCGTCATGCGTTACAAGCCATTATCGCAAACCTTCCACAGCAATTAGCCAACGGCAAATACCCGATTGAAGGCGAGCTTATCTATTTCTCGGTGTTTGATGGCAAAACAATACTCCTGGAAGAGCAACGCCCTGAATTGCATGCCCGTTATATCGACGTGCATATCGTGCTTGAAGGCGAAGAGATAATCGGTGCCGCACCGGTGGATCAACAGCAGCAACAAGATGGTGAGTTTGACGAACAAAATGATATCGGGTTCTATAAAAACATGGGCTGTGAAACATTGATAAAACTACGGCCAGGGGACCTGACGATTCTTTTCCCCGGCGAGCTTCATCGCCCTATGGCAACGCTAAATGAACCGGCTGCGCTGAGGAAAATTGTAGCGAAGATTGATATGAGTTTAATTACCAGATAACACCTGTCCGATTAAATACGGAAGACAAAAAAACAATCAGTTCACTATTAGTTCCGGGTTTGTAGACATATGCTTTGTTTATCAAATGCGGAGGTAATTATGAACAAAACGAAACGTTTTTTAATGCAGTTAAAAGCCCAATTCGAACGTGAAGAAAAAGCGCATAAGCTGTTGGGTTTGATTTGGCTTTCACCCCAACAACGCTATGAAATTTTAAAAGAGATTATGTTGCCGGTCGCGGTTAAATGAGTGGCTGAATGGCGGGTAATAGCCACTTACCCGCCTACAACAGCTAACCTTTCAAAAAGGCCAACAAATCAGCATTAATCCGGTCCTTCTCCGTGGTGCAAATACCGTGTGAGCCACCTTCATAAACTTTGAACGTCGCATCTGGCAGTGTCGCCGCTGTCACCTTGCCACAGGTTTCAAAGGGCACAATCTGATCGTCGTCGCCATGAATAACCAGCGTCGGAATGGTCATTTTCTTCAGATCTTCGCGCAAATCGGTTTCCGAGAACGCTTTGATACAGTCATACAACGCTTTGATGCCACCTTGCATGCCTTGCTCAACAAAACTCTCTCTGACACCTTCTGAAATTTCAGCCCCTGAGCGGTTATAGCCGTAGAACGGTAGCGTCAGCTCTTTGAAGAAGTCCGCACGGTTCGCACGCACGCCTTCGCGGATACCATCGAACACATCAATGGGTACACCATTTGGGTTGAAGTCCGTTTTGACCATGATGGGCGGAACGGCACTTATCAGCACCGCTTTTGCCACACGACTGGTGCCATGGCGGCCAATATAACGTGCCACTTCCCCGCCGCCGGTTGAATGCCCAACGTGAACGGCATCTTTGAGATTGAGATGCGCGGTCAATTCGGCAAGATCATCGGCGTACTGGTCCATGTTATTTCCGTCCCAGCTTTGCGATGAGCGCCCATGCCCTCGCCTGTCATGAGCAATAACCCGAAATCCTTTCTGCCCTAGGAAAAACATCTGGTCTTCAAACGCATCCGCCGTTAATGGCCAGCCGTGGCTGAATACTACCGGTTGTCCTTCTCCCCAATCCTTAAAGTAAAGAGAACTGCCGTCCTTTAACGTGAGTTTGTCGTAATGGCTCATGATATCTCCGGTTCAGGTGATGACCGCACAAGGCCTGAGTGAAACGTGCCTATAAAGAGTAATGCAAGTTTTGCCCATGGCAGGTTTATTTACGGTCAGCAATTAATCAATGCGGCTTATGGACGGTTTCTTTCGATAGTTTGAAGTTGCTCTCAAAATGTTAATAAACATGGAGCACTCCATTCCCGAAGGCGTCATGTTACCGATATCATGTTACCGGTATCAGAGAGATGGTGATTTATGCTTAACGCATATCTTGCCTACTAATTCGGCGCAGAGGACAAACATATGACCGAAATAACAGCACATTACGGCGCAGGGACCCTACTTGGGATCGCAGCTTGTGCAGTCGTACTCCTACTTATTCTCATCATGCGCTTCAAAGTGCATGCATTCTTAGCATTAACTCTTGTGAGTGTTGTTGTTGCACTGGTCACCGGTGTGCCGTTCGATAAAATTGTCCCAACAATTTTGGGCGGTTTTGGTAGTACCCTGGCGGGCGTTGCCCTGCTGGTTGGCCTGGGTGCCATGATTGGTCGTTTACTTGAAATCTCTGGCGGTGCCAAAGTATTGGCTGACACACTGGTCGGGAAATTTGGTTCACACCGCGCGCCACTAGCGCTTGGCGTTGCATCTTTGCTGTTTGGCTTCCCAATCTTCTTCGATGCGGGCCTGGTGGTGATGTTGCCAATTATTTTCAGCGTAGCAAAACAATTCGGTGGTTCTACGCTGAAATATGCGCTGCCTGCTGCGGGTGCATTCGCTGTAATGCACGCACTTTTGCCGCCGCATCCGGGTCCGGTTGCTGCAAGTGAATTGCTCGGCGCGAACATTGGGCTTCTGGTCATTGTTGGCCTGGTTATCGCGATTCCAACCTGGTATCTCGGTGCGTATCTGTTTGGCCTGTATGCTGGCAAGAAATTCGAAGTACCATTGCCTTCTTCTTTCCTCGGCAATGTAGAAGCTGATCCAAACCACCAGCCACCATCTTTTGGCACTGTATTGTCAATTCTGCTGCTGCCACTGGTGCTTATTTTCCTTGATACCGGCCTGAACACAGCAACTGTGCTCGGTTGGGTAACGGCTGACAATATCGTAGTTCAGTTCCTGCGCATGTTGGGTAAAACCCCGATTGCATTGCTGATAACTGTATTCTTTGCTCTTGCTGTGTTTAGTGGTCGTCATAGCCGCCAGCATCTGGAAAAAGTTTGCGATGGCGCGCTTGGTCCAATCTGCGGCATCATTTTGGTGACCGGTGCGGGTGGTATGTTCGGTGGTGTTCTGCGTGCCAGCGGCATTGGTGATGCGCTTGCTGGTGTGCTGTCTGATACAGGTATGCCAGTGATTGTTGCCGCGTTTGTTATCTCTACCGCTCTGCGTGTGGCACAAGGTTCTGCGACCGTTGCTCTGACTACCACTGCGGCACTTATCTCGCCAATGGTTGCGGCAACGCCAGGCCTGAGCCAGTTCGATCTGTGCTTCATCGTGGTGGCAATTGCAGGTGGTGCAACTGTTCTGTCTCACGTGAACGACTCCGGTTTCTGGCTGGTTGGCCGTTTCCTGGAAATGGACGAGAAAACCACACTGAAAACCTGGACTGTGATGGAAACGCTGATTGGTACTATCGCTTTCCTGTTCGCATTAGTCGGTAGCATTATTCTGTAACTGCAGTTTGTGACTCAGGTCACTTTAAACTATACGTTAAGCTCAGTATTATCACTGCAGACCAAACCCTCACTCTTACCGGTGAGGGTTTTCTTTTGTAAGGTCCACATCAGGCACATGAGTGCCTGTTTTTTTACACGGAGAGAAATATGTCCAGACCAGCCATTATCATTAATGAACTCGATGCCGAGCGTATTGACCGTTTGCTGGAGCAACCACAATTTGCTAACCAGCCGGTAGCTACAGTGCTGAACGCAGAACTGGACAGAGCAGAAATGTGTAAGCCTGAAGATATTCCGGCCGACGTCGTAACGATGAACAGCCGCGTTAAATTCCGCGATCTATCCTCAAAAGAAGAGCATGTTCGCACGCTGGTTTACCCGATAAACCTAACAGACAGCGACAATCAACTTTCAGTGATGGCACCAGTGGGTGCGGCGCTGTTGGGTTTGCGTGTGGGCGCGACAATTAACTGGACGTTACCGAACGGTAACCAGACGCATCTGGAAGTGCTGGAGTTGCAATACCAGCCGGAAGCCGCTGGCGAGTACCACCGTTAAATGATGTGTCCCCCTTTCTTGAAGGGGGACAATAATTATCAGGCCGATTCCCTTAGCACCAACTCCCCTGAAATAATAATTTTCTGAGCAGGCAGCGCCGGCTCTTTAATCTTATTCACAATCAATGTTGCCGCCTGTCGGCCTGCTTCTTCGCTGGATGACGAAACGTAAGTGAAGCGTGGCGAGGTGAGATTAATGTGCATCATGTCTTCGAAACCAATCAACGAAACCTGTTGAGTCAAAAACACATCTTTACCGACCGTTCGCCCAACCTGCTGGATACCATTGAGGCAGCCAATAATTGCTGATGGTGAATGGCAGAGCATTGCGGTGATTTTGCTGTTTTTCTCAAGCAATTGACGTGTTAAACGTGCAGCATTCTCGGTGTCGTTTTCACAAACTGGAGCCCACTCTTCGCGAAACGGCAAATTGTATTGCGCCAGTGCATTGCGATAACCCAGTAAACGCTCTTCGCGCATCAAGTTGGATGCCGTTCCACCCAAATAGGCGATATTTCGATGACCACGGTCAATCAAATAACGCGTCGCCTGGTTTCCGGCCTGGCGATTATCCCGCCCAATCACGTCACGATGGCTGCTTACCGTGGACTCCGCGATAATCACCGTCGGCAATGGGCATTCAGAAATGAGTGAGGGGATCGAGGCTAAACGGTGGTTAGCATCCAGATAAATAACACCCGCCACGCCTTGCTGCGAAAAAGATGTTAAACACTGTTGCAGCTGTTGATCATCGTCCTGCGGGTGGCCCAGAAAAACCATATAGCCTTGTTTTTCCAGATAATGGACGACGCTTGCCATAACGTTTACACAAAAGGAGTCATTGAAATCACGGATAACCAGGCCGATAAGATTTGAGGTGCTGGAACGCAGATTCGCCGCCGCAACGTTATGGACGTAGCCAAGCTGTTTGATCGCAGCGTTAACCTTTTCAATAGTTGCCTCAGAGATCTTACCTTTTTGGCGTAGCACCAATGACACGGTGGAGACAGAAACTCCCGCCAGTTGGGCTACATCAATAATATTGACCTTTTTCATCCCGTTCCTATGCACTAAATATCCTTGTTATCAATACCATAAAGCCCCCAGTAAACATACCGGGGGCTAACTATTTTGCATCTCTTTCCCCTATAGCATTCAATTTGCAGGAAGGCGGCAAAAGAACTTAGCCCCAGGAACTTACTTGAGTAAGTTCCTGGGGTAAGTGAATGCAGCCAACGCATCTGCAGCTTGAAGGATGACGGGGAAAGTTATTTACCAATCATTGTGGACATCGTCTGTGCGATAAATTGCGCTCGTGCGCCAAATATCACCTGAATGCCCGAATCGCCAACAAACACTACACCGCGTGCACCGAGACTGTTGAGACCGTCTTTGTCTACCCGGTCGCTTTTTTCCACTTCCAGACGCAGACGCGTAATACATGAACCAACAGAGTTAATGTTCTCTGCACCACCCAACAAGCCGATAATATCGCCAGCAAGTTCAGTGTCGGTTTTATCGTTAGCGTTGGCAGTAATATCAGCGCGGCCCGGTGTTTTCACATCGAAACGGCGAATAACAAAACGGAAAGTGAAGTAATAAATCAGCGCCATCGGTATACCGACGATCACAGCCGACAAGAAGTTAGTCTGATAACCGTTGAAAGACGGCAGGATCCCGAAGGAGATGTAGTCAATCATGCCTGCCGAGAACGACTTGGCGATATGCGCATGCAGCAGGTACATACACATGTAAGACAGGCCAGCCATAATTGCGTTGAATACATACAGGATTGGCGCAACAAAGATAAAGGTAAATTCAACCGGTTCAGTAATGCCTGTCAGGAAACAGGTCAATGCCGCAGAGAACAGAATACCGGAGGCAATTTTCTTATTTTTGGTGTTCGCTTCGTGGTACATCGCCAGACATGCTGCAGGCAGTGCAAACAGCATCAGTGGGAATTCACCCTGCATGAATTTGCCTGCGTTATGGTAGCTGTCGCTGCTAAAGGATTTCACGCCTTCTTCGAGCATCTTGAACCAGATTGTCTGGTCACCGTGGATAACCTGGCCTGCTGTCGTCGTGTACTCACCAAATGAATACCAGAATGACGGATACCAGATGTGGTGCAGCCCCAACGGAATTAACGCACGTTCAACCAGGCCGAAGATAAACGTTGAAAGCGCCTGATTATCACCATTCACAATAACCGACAGCGAATCAATTCCCGACTGGATATATGACCAAATCCATGGCAATGCCATCCCGAGCAGGAAGGATAAAAACGCGGTAGCAATGGCAACAAAGCGTTTACCCGAGAAGAAACCGAGGAACTCAGGGAGCTGCATGGTGTGGAATTTGTTATAGCACCATGCGGCCAGAATGCCGGAAATCAGGCCACCAAACACCCCCATCTGCAACGTTGGGATGCCAACAACCATGGCATATTTCCCGCCTGCTGCCGCCATTTCTGGCGTGATATGCATCACCGTGCCAATTGTGACGTTAATAATAAAGACTGATACCGCCGCCGACAGTGCAGCAATCCCCGATTCAGCAGCCAAACCCACAGCCGAGCCAATCGCAAACAGCATCGGCAGGTTGTCGAAAATCACCCCACCCGCATTCATCATTAACGGCAAATGGAATTTATCGCCGAAGGCCAGTAACAAGCCTGCCGCCGGCAACAAAGAGATAGGTAGCATTAATGCACGACCTATCATCGACAATTTAGATAACGATTTTGT
Source organism: Buttiauxella cochleicola (assembly GCF_021282405.1). Taxonomy (NCBI): domain Bacteria; kingdom Pseudomonadati; phylum Pseudomonadota; class Gammaproteobacteria; order Enterobacterales; family Enterobacteriaceae; genus Buttiauxella; species Buttiauxella cochleicola. The sequence goes on along the minus strand of NZ_JAJSOU010000003.1, from coordinate 363,031 downwards.
AATACTGGATAGCAAACTCATAAACAATCCCCCGGTGTTGACGCCGCCTACGCGTTTTTGGTTTTACGCGTTTTTATGCTTGGTAGAACGTTCTAGTAGAACGTTCTACCTATACTGACGAAACGTTTTTTGCCCGGCAACTAAAATATGCGTTGTAGCCATACTGTTATCGAATATTTGAAGTTGAGCAGGTTTTGACCTGCAATTTATAGGGGCTTATTGGAAGTGAAGCAGATGTTGTGAGGCGGATAAGCTCGTGTCATCCGCCAAAAGCATGACGCCGTTACCGCAAATTCTTACGTATAACAAACAGCAAGAACGCCATCAGCAAACCTGGCAACCAAACCCATTGTAGTTCAGACCAAATTACCGCCTGACCACGGGGTTCGAGGTAGCGGGAGAGCTGAAAAGGAGCGACACGTATCACCTGCCATGGCGCAAAAAATCGTTCATCTGACCACGGCCATAGCCAGCCAACACCCTTGCCGCCTGTAGTAACCGAGTCCAACAGGCTATGCGAAAGCAGTGACACCGTCAGGAATAACCAGACGCGAACAAAACCTGCGCGGAACCAACGATAGCCAAACAGACACAGTAGCGGCACCACAAATGCAAACAGCAAAGAGTGCGTGAACCCACGGTGACCAAAAGCATTGCCATACGCCACGCCAAATTTAAACGCCAGTACATCGGCATCCGGCAACATCGCCAGAATGATCCCGCCCAATAGCAGACGTGGAGGAATAATTTTTGTGCCAAGCCCTAATCCTAAACAAATGGGTACTGCAGCATGAGTGATGATAGTTGGCATAGAAGGCGTTGTCTGATGAGTGGAAAAAGCAGAATAGCTCAGGATAAACAAAAAGAAACCAGGCTAAACATCCGAAACTGGTCGCCACCTCCCCTCTACCAGCCTGGACTAAGAGGAACATTTCACCGTGATAATTTATGGCTTCGCGATCAAGGTTTTCACACCAAAACCTGCCAATCGACATCTCATATCTGCCGCTATAAAATCTGTAAACGTAGACATTTGTCGACTTTTCATCTAAAAGTTCTGCGGTTGGCATTAGACAAATCTCGCCAGCTAATAATAATGGCTGAATGTTAAAGAGCGGCAAGTCAGCTAGCCGCCGGGCATTTCGCCACTGATCAACACAACCACACACCCTCTTGGGAGAATTTATGCAATCCTCGGTTAACAACAACGAGAGCCGAACGTTCTTCGGTCATCCTTACCCGTTAGGCTCACTGTTCTTTACTGAGATGTGGGAGCGATTCTCGTTTTACGGGATCCGTCCCTTACTCATTTTGTTTATGGCAGCAACGGTTTACGACGGCGGTATGGGGCTTGCGCGTGAAAACGCATCGGCAATCGTCGGTATCTTTGCTGGCTGTATGTATCTGGCGGCGCTGCCAGGCGGATGGCTTGCTGATAACTGGTTAGGGCAACAGAGAGCCGTATGGTATGGCTCGATTCTCATTGCCCTTGGCCACCTGTCGATAGCGCTTTCCGCGTTCATGGGCGACAACCTGTTCTTCATCGGCCTGATGTTTATCGTTCTTGGCTCTGGCTTGTTCAAGACGTGCATCTCAGTCATGGTCGGAACGCTGTATAAAAAAGGCGATGCGCGTCGTGACGGCGGTTTCTCGTTGTTCTATATGGGCATCAACATGGGTTCGTTTATTGCCCCCCTGATCTCCGGGTGGCTGATAAAAACCCACGGCTGGCACTGGGGCTTCGGTATCGGCGGTATCGGAATGCTGGTTGCGCTGGTTATCTTCCGTGTGTTCGCCGTTCCGGCCATGAAACGCTACGACAGTGAAGTGGGCCTCGATTCAACCTGGAACAGCCCGGTTGCTAAGAAAAACGGTGTCGGTGGCTGGTTGCTGGCACTGGCGGTCGGCGTGGCTGTTATCGTGACCCTGATTGCAAAAGGTGTGATCGTCATTAACCCCGTTGCGGTTGCCAGTGTGCTGGTATACGTGATTGCGGCGTCGGTAGCGCTCTATTTTATCTATCTGTTCATGTTCGCGGGTCTTAACCGCAAAGAGCGCGCCAGGTTGCTGGTTTGCTTTATTCTGCTGGTCTCTGCGGCCTTCTTCTGGTCTGCATTTGAGCAGAAACCCACTTCGTTCAACCTGTTTGCAAATGACTACACCGACCGCATGATCGGCGATTTTGAGATCCCTGCGGTGTGGTTCCAGTCAATCAATGCGCTGTTTATCATTTTACTGGCACCGGTATTTAGCTGGGCATGGCCGCGCCTCGCACGTAATAACATCCGCCCAAGCAGTATCACTAAGTTTATCATCGGCATTTTATGCGCCGCTGCAGGTTTTGGTTTGATGATGCTGGCAGCACAAAATGTTCTGAACAGCGGCGGTGCTGGTGTGTCGCCACTATGGCTGGTGGGAAGCATCCTGATGCTGACACTCGGCGAGCTGTGCCTGAGTCCAATTGGACTTGCGACCATGACGCTGCTGGCTCCAGAAAGAATGCGTGGCCAGATGATGGGACTGTGGTTCTGCGCCAGTGCGCTGGGTAACCTTGCGGCAGGCCTGATTGGCGGTCACGTGAAAGCCGACCAGTTGGATATGCTGCCTAACCTGTTCGCGCGTTGTTCCATTGCGTTACTGATCTGTGCGGCTGTACTGTTCGTGCTGATTATTCCGGTACGCAAAATGCTGGAAAATGCTCAGGTGAAGACAGAACAAAAACCGGTTAGCAACGCCTGATTAGTCATATCGTCACCCGCAATGAGGCCAGTCTGACGACAGGCCTCATTCTTTGAGCAGGCCCGAAAATATTCGTAGAATTGCAGAAAATTAATGCAGAAGGGGAAACCCTCGCCGGAAAGCGAGGGTTAAACGGGAAGCTTAAGCTTCGACCGTGATGCTCAGTGTTTCAAAAACCACAGTCTGGCCTGCAACGATTTTGCAGCGTTTGCGGGTTTCCACTTCGCCGTCTACTTTCACCAGCCCTTCCGCAATCACCGCTTTCGCCTGTGCGCCGCTTTCACACCAGCCTTCCAGCTTCAGCAGATCGCATAATTCAACGTGTGGGTGTTTACCTAATGAGAAGGTCGCCATTTTATTCTCCATGGACATCATGATATTCCTCGCAAGCCTGCAAGGTATTCTGGATAAGAGTGGCGACGGTCATTGGGCCAACGCCACCCGGAACCGGCGTAATATACGAGGCTTTGGCAGCGGCTTCATCATAATTTACGTCGCCGACCACTTTACCGCTCTCCAGACGGTTAATACCCACGTCCACCACAATCGCCCCTTCCTTGATCCAATCACCTGGAATAAAGCCAGGTTTACCAACAGCAACGATCACCAAATCAGCATTTTCAACGTGATGACGAAGGTTTTTGGTAAAGCGGTGAGTCACGGTAGTGGTGCAACCCGCCAACAGCAGTTCCATGCTCATCGGACGGCCAACAATGTTGGATGCGCCAATCACCACGGCGTTCAGGCCGTAGGTATCAATACCGTAACGCTCAAGCAGCGTCACGATGCCACGTGGCGTACAAGGGCGCAGACGCGGCGAACGCTGGCACAGGCGACCTATGTTGTAGGGATGGAATCCATCAACATCTTTATCCGGGTCGATACGCTCCAGAACTTTCACATTATCGATACCTGCAGGCAGTGGTAACTGCACCAGGATACCGTCAATTTCTTTATCTGCGTTAAGCGTATCAATCAGCTCCAGCAGCTCTGCTTCAGAAGTTGTGTCAGGCAAATCGTACGAGCGGGAAATAAAGCCCACTTCTTCACATGCCTTACGTTTACTTCCAACATAAATTTGCGAAGCAGGATTCTCGCCAACCAGAACAACCGCAAGTCCTGGAGCACGTTTTCCAGCGGCAATTCGGGCTTTCACTTTTTCAGCAACTTCAAGCCGTACCTGCTGCGCAATCGTTTTACCGTCAATAATCTTTGCTGCCATCAGTCAGATGATTCCGTCTGTAATCGAAAAGGGAGGGGATTGTTTCTATTTTGTCAGAAGCGCGGCTCGCTGTCAGGCATTGTTAAGCCTTTATGCTCAATTGTCGCGCAGGCAGTTCAAAAGCCATTGACTCGTAAGGTACTGACCGTATAATCCGAACCCGCAATGCTTCCGAAAGGAATACAGTGCGCCCTTAGCTCAGTTGGATAGAGCAACGGCCTTCTAAGCCGTAGGTCACAGGTTCGAGCCCTGTAGGGCGTACCATTTAAAATTAATGAGTTACGCAAAACCCCTCACTAAAAACCACGCATCCATAAAGTTTATGTAACGGCTGGTGTAAGTAAATTTTCTCAACACCCATCAACATTAGCGTGGCTTAGCCAGCATTCCCGGATAGTACTTAGCGATGATGTCATTCATCCTTTCAATCAGAGCCAGGCGTTTAAACGTCAAATGGGCAGTTCCCTTCTAAAAGTAACGAATACTGAAGAACTCATCCTCGTAAACTTCCTTAGTCGGATTATCCCGAATATGCTCCATCAACCAGGTAGAGATATCACTACGGTTGTCAGGTATCGGTTTGCAATCGAGTAAAAACAGCATCCGCTCCAAATCTGCCAATTGATCACGCCTCCAGCCCCAGTTCAGACTAAATCCCCAGAGGTTATGCATCACCAGATTGTTAAAGATGATCTTTTTACCAAAGCTGCAAGGACTATTGGTTTTGTAATCCCACGACAGCCCTTTAAAGACATTGATAATGCCACGCTCAAATACATCCATTTTGTTCCGATGTAGCTGCTCAAAAGTACTGAGGATAACGTCAGTCGGTTTTCCCCTGGCTTCCCAGGCCATCGTTAATGCTTTTCCTGTCAGACCTGAGTCCGGAGAAAACGACATCGCCCAGCCTATTGGCTTGCGGGAAAATAAATCCAGAACAACCGCCAGATAAGCCCAGCGTTTGCCCGTCCAGATGTAGGTCACGTCGCCGCACCAGATCTGATTAGGTTCCGTTACTGCAAACTGGCGATCCAGATGATTAGGGATATCCACATGCTCTTTTATGGCTTTTTTGTAGCGATGCTCCGGTTGCTGGCAACTAACAATATTCAGCTCTTTCATTATCTTACTGGCCAGCCAGCGACTCAACGGAACACCTTTTGCGCTGACCATATCGGCAATGCTCCGGGCCCCCGCAGAGCCATTACTGGCATGATGAACTTCACGAACCAGGTTCAGTATAACGATTTGTTTTGCATCAGGTTTCTGCAGTCGGCTTAGCCAGTACCGATAGCTACTGCGATGGATCCCGAACACATTACAAATAAAAGCAACAGGAACCGCGTCCTGAATTTCTCAAATAACGAGAATTGCTCAGGGAGTTTGACATCAAGAGCGCGGTAGCTTTTTTTTAATATATCGCCTTCCATTTCAATACGTTGCAGTCGTTTTTCTAATTCACGAATGCGAAGTTGCTCAGGCGTCATCGGAGAGGCCTTTGGGGATTTCCCTGCCCGTTCTTCTTTCAGTTGTCGAACCCACTTATCCATCGTGGATTTGCCGACATTCATTGCCGTTGCAGCGGCGGCAACGGTGTAGGCGTTATTTCACCTCAACATCTGGCAAAGGTGCACGTGCGATAAACTTCTGTACGGTGTCCCTGTCTGCTGTGGCGGCAAGCGCTCCTTTTTGCATCGTGACCAACGCGCCACAGGCGCTTGCCTGGGCTAATGCCTGCTTAAGTTGGGTGAGATTTTGTGGCAGTTGCTCAATTGCAATATGCGCCAGCAGACCAGCAACAAAGGCATCTCCGGCCCCGGTGGTGTCGACACTCTCAACGTTATAACCGCTGAAATGAATAACCTGATTTTGCCATAATACCTTGGCCCCTTGCGCCCCGAAGGTAATTACTTTGATGGCAGCCGGAAGCGCCTTTAACGCGTTGACTGCCGCAGTATACTGATGGGTGCCAGCAAGCCAGTACCACTCTTCTTCTGACAATTTAAGAATATCGGCCTGCATGGCGAAATGGCGCACAGCAGACAGCATTTGCTGCCTGTCGGGCCACATCTGCTCGCGTAAATTAACATCAAAACTTAGCAGCCCACCCGCTTGCTTAATCTTCCCTATTGCTCGCGTGAGTGTTTCACGGCAGCCTTCTGCCACCAGCGCCAACGAACAAAAGTGCAAAATATCTGCGCCAAACTCCGGCAGTGTCTCCGCGGTGATGAACTGATCGGCTGACGGGTTGACCAAAAACGTAAATTCGCGCTCGCCGCCTTCGGCCAAAGAAACCAACACCGTGCTGGTACGATGCACAGAGTCTGTCTGCATATGTTGGGTGTCCACGCCGTAATCAACCAGCGTGCGCTGCAAATATGTGCCAAATGTATCGTCCCCGACCCGGCCGATAAAACCACTCTGGCAACCCAGCCGTGCGCACCCCACCGCAACGTTAACCGGGGCGCCGCCTGCGCAGGCGCGATATTGCATGTCCGCAAGTGGTAGCAGATCCACAACCGCATCACCATATGTCCAGATATTCATGACTGCTCCTTAAAAAATCGTCACGCGTTAAAACAAGTATTTAAAACGCAGGCGTGCGCCATAACGTGGTTGATCATCACCTTCTTCTTGTGCTGTAGAATTAAGCCAGGAAGCATAAGCACCGAGGTAAATATTGAAATTGGGCATATCCATAATATTGGGCAATTGCCAGGAGGTATGGATTGTATGGATATCGTAATTGCCAGGGGCCAGGATCGCGCATTCGTTACCACACTCACTGTTCAATCCGGAAATATTGAAGTCAGAAATTTTGTTATGTGCATAGATATAACCTAACTCAACACGATGCCAGAGCGCATTAATCCCGGTGCTAAAGTCTTTTTCGTCTTCTGCATTCATATAAGCGGTATTAAGATTTACTACCACACCCTCTTGCGGATTGTTTTTCAATGTATTCCAGCTCATTGTTAAACCATACCCTGTACGCCCGGATTGATCGTGCCAGGTTCCGGCAGCATCTTTATAGCCGTAGGCGTTGTTAATAAGGTTTGTTTCCATAGCCGCCGCCATAGAATAGTCTCCTGAACGCCAGGCAATAACCGGGCGGACGTAAACCACATTTTTTTGATTATCGAGTTCCGTTCCATGATAACGCTGGTCGACATACAGTGAACTGCCATCTTCTACCAGCGTATTCACTTCCATATACCAGTTATCTAACGTCTTACTGAACAGCAGATTTCCCCCGCTGTTACTACGCCCTCGCGCCTCTTTCATCATATAGATGTACCCATAACCGTCGCTATACAGGTCATTAGCAGTGTTTCCGGAATACTCGATAAAGGTGTCCTGGTTGAGCGGAAACATATCGTAGGCTTCAAAGCGCCCGACCTTTACTAACCAGTCTTGCTGTTGCCCAAAGAAGAATGCCGCATCATCAAGGTTCATTTTCCCGTTCATATCCGCCAGCGGTTGAACAGTAAAACCGGCATATTGGCCATTCGACGAGTGTTGAATACCGTCAACGCCTAACAGAATTCTCCCATTAATATCCCAGCGTTCTTTATCTCCCGGCGCCCAATTTTTATTAGCGCTGGTTTTCACCGAAGTTAAACTGCCGGTACGGCTGGCGCCATCAAGATTAAATTCCACGTCGCCATAGAACTTTAATTCCGAGTTATTATTTAAAGCCAGTTTAGGTGTGGGTTTTTGTTCTACCGAAATTATTTTATTTTCATTTTCTGTGGTGGGCACTTGTTTTAATGTTGCAATTTCCGACTCTGCTTTATCAGCGCGTTTTTCAGCATCCTGTAAGCGTTGTTCAAGCAAAGCAAAACGTTGTTCAATGGTTAACGGTGATTGTGAAAAACCCGAGGTAGAATATAAACCGGCGCAGAGCACCGACCCGATTATTATTTTCATCGATTATTCCTTTATAATTTTAATAATGCCGAAGTGCTATACCGCGGAAATAATTACCGCGGCATTTATTTATCCCTATTTATTCTAAATGCCAGGCTCCACATTCAACGAATTCGGCACTTCCTGACCAGGCAAAGAGACTCAACAGGCGTGACTGCGGATATATCCTGCTGCTCAGACAAGCTTCACCGTCATTGACGAACACTTCTACCGATGAACTGTCAAAAAACACCCGAAGTTTCAACGTTGCTGCATTGGGGAGTGGGATGCTCCGTTGCCCACAGAGACCGAACTCCGGGTAATTGCGCTCCAGAACCAATCGTTGTGCCTGGTTATCGACATACAGGCGCATACCGTCCTCCAGCGCCATGCCGTATTGCTCTGCATCGCAGGCGGCCAGTTCCCACTGCAAAATGACTTCTGTGGTTTCACAGTTATTCATCACCGGTAGCGTTTTGTTGCTCAGGGTGCTGACAGGCCAACTGAACCAGCTCTGGCGTAGGTTTTCCAGCTCTCTGGCAGGGCGCATTTGCAGGCGATTATCGGCAGTGAGTGTCAATTCACGTGGTAGCGTCAGCATGCCTGCCCAGCCGTCTTGTTGTTCCGGCATCGGGGATTCCCACATGGCCATCCAACCCATGACGATGCGGCGGCCATCCGGGGCAAGAAAACTTTGCGGCGCATAGAAATCGTGCCCGTGGTCCATCTCCTGGAACGTGCTCTGTTGCACGAAAGTCGCACCCGGTTGCCACTGACCAACCAGATAACCACTCTGAAATAAGTTACGATTTTCATAACCCTGAGCCGCCATACCCTGTGGCGAGAACATCAGGATCTGTTTGCCGTTAAGAGTGAAGAAGTCCGGGCATTCCCACATGAAGCCCATGCCCTCGCCCGCTTCGGCCAGCACACCCTCTTCTTTCCAGCGTCGTAAGCACTCGGAACGGTAGAGCCTGACCTGCCCGGTATCACCCACGCGCGCGCCCACCACCATGTACCATGCATCTTCTTCCTGCCACACTTTCGGGTCGCGGAAATGATGCAGACCCGCAGGGGTGTCAATCACCTGGCCCTGACGGGAAAATTCGATGCCATCTTTGCTGGTTGCCAGGCACTGCACCTGGTAGAGGTTGTTGTCATTGGTTGGATCACCGTGAAATTTATGGCCGGTGTAAATCAATGCCAGTTCATCAGCATTCACCACCGCAGAACCCGAGAAACAGCCATCTTTGTCTTCCGGCCCAACCGGTGCCAGCGCCACCGGCAAATGTTCCCAGTGCAGCATATCGCGGCTGCGCGCATGCCCCCAGTGCATCGGCCCCCATTTCGTGGAGTAAGGATGATGTTGATAAAACGCGTGATACCACCCGTCAAACCAAACCAAGCCGTTGGGGTCATTCATCCAACCCGCTCGCGGAGCAAGGTGGTAGCGTGGATACCAGCGCATGTTCAGTTGGTCTTGTTTTTCGTTCAGCGCCTTCTCGGCATTAGCAATCAATAACGTCATGACAACTCACTCTTGGGTAATTCAAATGGTGGAAGGTTGCGACAGCAGCCCGTCGGATGAGGACTTATTGCCTCGCAAAAAGAAAATCGAAAGAAAAGTGGTACAGAACACCATCAGCCCCATGATTAGATAAGACTGGGCAAATCCGTATTTTTCATAGCTGTAGCCCGCAAGCGGCGACAGGAAGGCCGCAATCACTGAGCTGGTGCAGGCAAAGCCCACCAGATAGAGCGTTGATGAGAGGCGTTTATCAAAATTGAGGCTGTTGTATTTGAAGATCGAGACCAGCAGGATAGGCAACTCCACCGCGTGCAGGAGTTTAGTTATCGAGATAAGAACCGGCCCTTCCACCAACCCGGATGCGACCATTCTTAATGCCATGACCATGCCGGCAAAGATCAGCCCATTCTTCGCGCCAATGCGATTCACTAACCAGGGGGCGCAGAACATTCCTGCCGCTTCCAGAAACACCTGGAATGAATTGAGGTAGCCAAACATCGCGTTGCCTTCACGCAAAGTGGCAAATTGTGAAGCGAAATAGACCGGGAACTGCTGGTCGTAAACGCCGTAAATACAGGTGCCCACGACGAAGAAGATCAGCGCCCGGAATTTTGGCAGGGTGATTAAGCGCAAAGCATCTGCGATCTTCACTTTTTCTGCACCCAGTTCGACTGTTTCCAGACTCGCAGCCGTATTGACTTTTAACTGTATCAACAGGAAAAAGAACACTAACCCTGAGCAAGAAGCGACGAGGAAGTTAAGTTTAGGGTTGATATTAAACAGCAAACCGGCAAAGAACGTCGCCACCGCCCAGCCCAGTGATCCCCACATGCGGGCTTTGCCAAATTCAAATGTGCTCTGGCGTGCCACCCTTTCGGTATAAGACTCCAGAACGCCAATCCCGCCATTGAAGGTTAAACCGATAAACAGGCCGCCAAAAACGCTCCCCAGCAGAATATTCACGCTAAGCAGGTAGCCAAAAATCAAATAGGCCGGGCCAGATAGAATCAGCAATGCGGTGATGTACCACAGCAGGTTCTTCCTTAACCCTAGCCTGTCCTGAATGAAGCCGTAACAAACCTGCGCGCAGAGTGCCGAAACCGAAAGCACCGAGAAAATAATGCCGGTGTCAGTAGCTTTTAAACCCACTTCCTGGTGTAACCAGATAGAAAGTAACGAGCTGGAAGAGGACCAACTGACGAAAAAGAAGAACAGTAACGCGCTTAATAACGGATAACTGCGGGAGTGATGTTTTTTCATCAAAGCAATCTCATGTAGGGTCAATGATGAAATGATAACGTTAACATTAACGAAATCTCATGAAGTTTAGCGATGAGACATGATGTTAATCACATAAGTTAACGTTAACATGATATGTTTGAGATCGTGATCAAATTTTCATGTCGATGGCAGGGATGTATTACAGCGACTCGTCCCCCAAAATATCGCGTCAGCCTTTTACATCACAATCTGAGTTGTATAGCCTGATGCACAAAGGGCTCGGGTTGAAATTTCTCTTATCAGGATAGGTACTTATGGCATCGCTTAAAGATGTGGCCAAACTTGCAAATGTCTCATTGATGACGGTGTCACGTGCATTAAACAACCCGGAACGGCTTAAACCCGACACCCTGACACGCGTTCAGGCTGCTATCAGCCAGCTGAATTATGTGCCCGACTTGTCTGCTAAAAAGATACGCGGTGCCCGGGCAACGCCCGACACCATCGGTGTGCTGGCGCTCGATACGGTCACCACGCCTTTTTCTGTTGAGATTACCTTATCGATTGAAGAAACGGCCCGGGCTCACGGCTGGAACAGTTTTGTGGTGAACATGTTTTCCGATGATAGCCCGGAGACGATGGTCGATTTGCTGCTGTCACACCGCCCCGGCGGCATTATCTACACCACGATGGGGCTGCGCCAGGTCCCTATACCACCAAAGTTACTCACCCTTCCCTGTGTACTGGCCAACTGTGAAAGCTTGCACGACCCGGTTGCCAGCTACATTCCTGACGACGAACAAGGGCAATATGAGGGGGTGAAAGCGTTACTGACCGCAGGATACCGGCAGCCATTGTGCCTGCATTTGCCCTCTCAACATCTGGCCACGATTCGCCGGCGTAAGGGACTAGAGCACGCTTGCCGTGAAATGGGCGTAAACCCGGATCATTTGATTCACCATTACATGGAATTGGGCGATGAACATTACCGCGACATTCCGGCAATGGTTGAAGCCCATATGCCTGATGGAAAACCCCGCTTTGATTCGGTGGTGTGCGGTAACGACCGCATCGCATTTATGGTTTACCAGGTACTGCTCTCCAGAGGCATCCGCATTCCGCAAGATGTGGCTGTGCTGGGTTATGACAATATGGTGGGAATTGGCGATCTGTTTCTCCCACCGTTGTCGACAGTACAACTTCCCCATTACGACATTGGCCGTCTGAGCGCACTGCATATCATCAATGGGGATACCCACCGCGATACCGTGCGCGTCAATAGCCCGTGGCTGCTACGGAATTCTATCTAATCTAAAGGTCACGCAATGGATGTTGTAGGGTGGATAAACGTTATCGTCATCCACCGTTTGAACCCTTCGCTTATCTGACATGCATTAGCGCAGGCGGTACTTCATAATCAAGATGGGTAGAGCAAACAGCAATGTCAGAAGATTCGCCGCGCTAATAGCCAGGTCATTGATTAATAGCCCATAAAAAAACCACATCATCAACCCACAAACAAACATCGCATACATCAGGCCGGAGATGCCTTGCGTGTTGCGTGTGGAAATCACTTTCACCGCCTGCGGCAAAAATGACAACGTCGTCAGGCTTGCCGCCATATAACCAATTACAGATACCCATTCCATGATTACGCCTTCGCGTCTGAAGTTTTCGCCATGCTGATGCTAACGGGTTGGGGCTCTACAGGCGCTGTAGATTTACGGTACTTATCCAACAGGTGGATCTGTATTTTTCTCAGCATATCGCCATTCAGTTTGTAGAGGCGGAAGTAGAAAACCAAGGTTATCAGGAAGAAGACCGCAGGTAGCGCAATCATGATGAACTGCATACCGGCGACGGTGCTTTCAGACTGTGCCACATTAGGTACATAACCAATGATGCCAAGGACCAGAGCGATGAAGAATGCAGCAAATGCCGAGCCCCCTTTTACCACCAGCGTTTGCACCGAATAGGCAATGCTTTCGCAACGAACATTGAGTTTATACTCGCCATAATCCACGGTGTCCGCCACCATAATGACCTGTAGCACCCAGAACAACGCCGTCCCTACGTTGAGCAAAATTCCCGCAATGGAAATCAACCACACATTGTGATACCCCGCCAGCGCTATCCAGAGCAGTACCCCGCCACCAAGAATCGGCAATACCGATGCACCCGCCCACAGTAAGCGGCGTGACAACGCTTTTACCAGCCGAGGGAACAGAATCAGGGTTAACAGGTTTGCCGCCCCTGCGTAAGACATGTAATACGGGAAGAGGCTGGCGTCACCGATAACGTAGGTGAAGTAATAAATCGCAAATCCGGAAATAATGTTTGATGCGATGTTGTAAGCCAGCGCCATACCCAGCAGGCAAGAGAGCTGATCGTTTTTATAGATCAGCCCCACGATGGCTTTTAAGCTGATGCGGCTACTGTCTGCGGTTGCGTCACTGTCTGATGAGTAGACCTCTTTTACGTTGCGCAGCGTGATGAGGGTTGAAGCAATGAAGAAGGCTATCAACACCAGTGTAAACATCTGGAAGCCGAAACCACGGTCTTCGCCGCCGACATAGCTGACGAACGGTAGCGTAATGCCTGCGGTGATAAACCCGGACAAACTGGCAAAGAAACGTGGAAACGGCACCAATTGTTCGCGTTCACGTTTATCCAGGGTAATGGTAGGCACCATCGACCAGAATGGAATGTCCATGATGGTGTAGGTCATGCCCCATAAGATATAGGTCACGCAGACGAACACTAACTGCGTTGTGCCTTCAAACAGATGCGCACTGAACAGTAAAAACAGCACAATCGAGTTGGCAATCGTCCCCACCAGGATCCACGGCTTAAATTTCCCCCAGCGGCTACGTGTACTGTTGACTATCCAGCCCATGATCGGGTCGTTGATAGCATCCCAAATCCTTGCGACTAAAAACAGCGTGCCCACCACGCCCACCGATAAACCTACAATATCGGTGTAGTAATACATCAGGTACATGTAAACGATGCCAATAGCGAAATCTTTACCGAACGCCCCAAATCCATAACTGAGTTTTGTTGTAATTGATATGCTCATATAGGGTACCGGGTCACTGTTACCAGTGCCCTCCTTCTGTTATTAGATATGCGAGAAGCCGGGCCTCACGCCCGGCGTACTGAATTATGCGCGATGAAGCCAGGCCGGTAACCAATCACCGTGTGCAGCAATCAGGTCATCAACCAGGGCATAAATCTCTTCGATGCCGAGTACGGCTGAAGTATGAGGGTCAAGCAGCGTAGCGTGATAAACCCGGTCGCGATTTTCTGTCAAAATCGCTTCGGTCAGTAAGGTCTGAACATTCACATTAGTTTGCATAAGTGCAGCCAGATGCGACGGCAGTGTGCCAACACGGGTCGGTTGAATTCCGTTAGCATCCACCAGGCACGCCACTTCAACACAGCAGCCCTGCGGCAGGTTGTCGATAAGGTTATCGTTGCGCACGTTGCCATAGATAACACTCGGCTCGCCGGTCCACAGCGCGTTCATAATGGTGCTGGCATATTCACGAGATGGCTTGATATCGATGCTTTCTGCCGTTTTGTACTCTTCAAGCTCCTTGCGCCAGTTAGCCAGTTGCTCAACACAACGTTTTGGGTACTCATCCAACGGGACTTTATAACGCTCAATCAGGTCTTCGCGCCCGGGCTTAATAAACCACGGCGTATATTCCGCAAAGTGCTCAGAAGATTCAGTTACGAAATAGCCCAGCTTTTTAAACATCTCGTAGCGGACGATATTTTCACAGCGTGGATTACCATGCAGGTTAGGCTTCGGCGCTTCCCCACTTTCGTAGGCTCGCAGCAGATCCGGATAAATACTGACGTACTCGCCCTGCTCATTTTTTTTCTCAAGCGAGAGATAAAACGCCATATGGTTGATACCGGCGCTGCGATAGCGCAACGAAGCCGGATCGAGCGATAAATCACGCGCTAACTCTTCAGCCGTGCCCTGCACCGAGTGGCACAGCCCCACTTGTTTAATCTGCGGGTAGCGCGCGTACATCGCCCAGGTGTTCATCGCCATCGGGTTCACGTAGTTAAGCATCGTGGCATCGGGGCAGACTTGTGTCATATCTTCACATATCTGCCATAAATGCGGGATGGTACGCAGGGCACGCATAATGCCGCCGGGGCCTAACGTATCAGCAATGGTTTGTTCCAGTCCGTGCTGTTTACAGACAGCGAAGTCCGTGACGGTGCAGGGTTCGTACCCGCCAATCTGGAAAGCGACTACCACGAAATCGGCATCCTGAAGGGCTTGTTTCTGGTCGGTATGACAGGTGATTTTTCCGCAGGCACCTGCTGAATCCATCAGTTTGCGTACCACAATGTGCGACTCTTCCAGACGCGTCTCATCAATATCCATCAAGGCGATATGGGCCGATTTCAGCGCCGGACGATGAAAAACATCTCCGAGAATATTTTTTACAAAAATCGTCGAGCCTGCGCCGATAAAGGTAATTTTGGGTGCTGACATTTTCTTTCTCCGTGGCATACGTGGCATGAGTGAACCCCGCTAGCCTGGCACGCCAGGTGCCCGTTCTCCTCCCTCTTCCTCGCTTAGCATTCCGGAAAGCTCAGATTGGTTTCACCCCGCGCTTAAATCTGAGTTTTCCGGAGTTTTTTACCAGGAAAGCAGAGAATACCGGCTTATCGGTTTAAAAACGCACGCTTCTATCGCCAAATTTGTGCCGCTCTCACAGTCACCCAAAGAGTTTTGTGCCAGTATTTCTGACAATTCAGGAAACGGAGAGAACAATGGACATCATCCCAAATTGCCTGCCACCAGACCCGCATATGTGCAGCAGTACCGATAGCAATACGCGCAGCCCTTTGTCGCTCTACTCCGAATACCAACGCATGGATATCGAGCTGCGCAGGCCGCGGAGTATGGAAGCCTGCCACTGGCACGGGCAGGTCGAGGTGAATGTGCCGTTTGATGGCGACGTAGAATATTTGATTAACAATGAAGCGGTGCAGATTAAACAGGGGCATATCACGATATTTTGGGCCTGTACCCCACATCAGCTCACCCGCCCTGGCGACTGCAAGAATATGGCTATCTTTAGTCTTCCCATGCACCTGTTTCTTTCCTGGCCGCTGGACCGGCAGCTTATTAACCATATCACCCACGGCACGGTACTTAAGTCCCTGACCGCACAGCAGCTCAGCCCCTTTGAAGTGCAGCGCTGGCAGGAGGAGATCAAAAGCCCCAACGAACAAATTCGCCAGTTAGCCATCGATGAAATTTGCCTGATGTTCAAGCGTTTTAGCCTGTCGGGTTGGCAGCCGATTCTGGTGAATAAACCCGCCCGTACACGCAGCAGCGGCAACAATGTGTCACGCCATGCGCAATTTTATGTCAGCCAAATGCTGGAATTTATCGGCGAGAATTACGACCAGGCGTTGACCATCGAACAGGTTGCTGAACACGTCAAACTCAACCCGAATTATGCAATGGGTATATTCCAGCGTGTGATGCAGCTCACCATGAAGCAATACATCACGGCGATGCGCATTAACCATGTACGGGCACTTCTTAGTGATACGGACAAGTCGATTCTGGATATTGCCCTCACCGCTGGGTTCCACTCCAGCAGCAGTTTCTACAGCACATTTAACAAATATGTCGGGATGTCGCCGCAGAATTATCGCAAGCTGCGCCAGTTAAGAGGTGCCGGCTAATCAGCCGGGGCGCTTAAAAATTATGCGCTTACGTCCAGTTTTAGTTGGTAAAGGGGTCTGACGCTCAGTTGTACGAAAACTCACGTTAAGGGTAAAGGCAGCGTTACAAAATCGTCTCCCAGGAGGCTATGTTTCATAGTGTGAAGACTAATTGCCGCTAATCACTTTACAGAAGATAATGATTATTGAGTCCGGATTTAGGTTGTAGGGCGCAATCTGGTTGCGGAATTAATGATCATTTTTATGAAGTGGAATACTAAATCTGGCCCCCTGAATCGAGGCGATATCATCGCATCATAGTCAAGACAAGTGACACAATGTCCAGAAATAGCAGACGTAATTTTAGCCCAGAGTTCAGACTTGAGGCTGCCCAGTTAGTTATTGATCAGCACTACACCGTTACCACAACGGTTACAGCAATGAAATTAGTTTTCTTATCCTCCAAAAGCCCCCCTTCTTAGACTATTCGCAACCAATTCAATCCAGATCAAATTTCAAGGGATCATCGTTGTACACAGAGTGCCAATTTAGGGATAGTACCGACAGCGTATCCTGTTTTTAATTGGCAAAACGGTGGTTATGATGAATATCTATGAAGAGCAGTATCAATTATTAAAGCAAAATGGCGCGCAGGCGTGGGCTGGTAAAGGTTATAAGCGAGCTCATCAACAATTAACTGTCATTCTGCAAGAATTAAAACAACGTAGTATCCTACCCTCCCCCGGAGCTTCGTTTCTGGAATTAGGCTGTGGAAATGGTGCAATGTCTTCCCAATATATGGCAGAGCATGGCTATGAAGTATCCGGTGTTGATATTTCACAAACCGCAATTGAGTGGGCAATAGAGCGATTTTTGACACTTGGGCTTAAAGGGCATTTTACCCAAGGCGATGTCTGCCATCTTAAGCAGCTGGAAGAAGAGATCAGCAATCAGGGATTCTCTATCATTTATACCGACCTGAATCATAATCCATGGTGGGATCATGCCACTATTTGTTGTAAGCCATCACAGGAATGATGATGTGTTAAAAATCAAGCCATCTCATTCAATTCAATCAATTTCCCGCGGTAAAATTTTATATCTCCTGAGCCTTCTAGCTCTCTTACAACCTTCTGAACGGCACTCCTCGATATATTATTTCTGGAAAGAATAAAATTGTACACAGAAGTTGTGTGTCTTTCTGGTTCACCTAAAGCCCAAATTTCCTTCAAATGTTCAACAACGATTTCCCTGGCTGATGATTTATGAATTAGTTTTCCTTTAGGCATGCAGATATATAAATACTTTCTGATTATAAAAAAAGCATCTTGCCATAAATTATTCTCTGTAAATAAATCAAAAGCAATATTCGAATCAAGTATCCACATAGAACATTCGCTTTTACACTGAATGAAATGTGTCAGCCCAATATCATGTATATGCCCAAGCCCAATAACTGCGGGCGCTTTAATAGAGTTAGTCAGTAGCCCATCTTCAATACGATGAATAGTAACAATGCCCGATTTAAGGAATGCAACCTGATTATCCTGAATAAGGTCTACGTGCTGCCCCTTTTTTCTAAGTGCAAAAAATGCATATTTACATTTTTCTATCTCTTCACCGACTACTTTTACTGAGTGCGAGATATCCCTTCGACTGTTCATATTATAAGTGCCCTATTAATACCTTCTGGATTAATTTAAAGTATTACTTCTTCAATTGGCACTGGCTTACCCGTGTGGTATCCCTGTAACCAATCTACACCTATTCTTATTAGCTCTTGCTTGATCTCTTCATTTTCAACAAATTCTGCAACGACCTGCATTTTTTTGATTTTAGCAACGGTGCAGAAAGATCTAACTAAAAAGTGATTTAAGTCATCATGAAGAATCTTGCGGATAAAAGACCCATCTATCTTAAGAATATCAGCTTCTATTTCTTCCAGGCGAGAATAGCTGGAGCAACCGGTACCAAAGTCATCAATGGCTATCTTGCAACCAAGACTGCGCATCTTTTCAAGCTTTAAAGCGACTACTTTAGTATCAATAATGTCCGTTTCGACGATTTCAAAAATAATTCTGCCCGGTGATATTTCATACTTCTTGAATAGCACCGTCAAATGGTTAATAAAATAGATATGATGAAGCATCCGTGGGGCTAAATTAATACTAAATTTACTTTCAGATTTTGATTCATCAAGTGACTGTATAAATCTGAATGTTTGTTCAATAACAGTCATATCTAACTGAGCAAGAATCCCAGCTTGTTCTGCAATAGGAAGAAATGCGTCAGGAAATAAGAGCTTTCCATCTTTGTTTCTGATCCTAATAAGGACTTCATGATAGTATAAATCTGTACGTGATGAGATTACAGGTTGAGCCATGTTCAATATGTACAAAAAAACATCCGTGTGAGAGTAAGCCTCGCTTTAACATCATGATGTTAATTGCAGCTCCTTTTCATAGGTTGAAACATTATTAGAGCAATGATGATTTTCTTTCAGGACCTGGCATAATTTTTCAACTGGTAACGGACGCCAGAAAAGGAACCCTTGTGCCAGTTCGATACCAACAGAGCGAACCTGGGCAAGTTCCTGGTCTGTTTCAATCCCTTCAATAAGAACCTGGCGCAGCTCATCTTCAGTTTCAACACCTTCAATAACAAGATTGCAGTGCGTGAGTCGGCACAGTCTGGTGACTTGTTTTAAAAACTGCAGCCCACCATTTTCAGCTAGCCCCTGCACAAGTGAACGATCAAGCTTTATCTTGTCGAGCGGATATCGTGTCAGATAATTCAGTGTCGAGTACCCGGCTCCAAAATCATCAAGAGCAATACGAATCCCCATTGATTTTAATTTTGTCAGCACCGAGGCCACATTTACCGGGTCGATAACAGCTTGTGACTCTGTAATTTCCATCTCAAGAGTCCAGCCTGGAGGTAAAGGTTTTTCCAGCACTTGGGATATCACTTTAAATAATCTCTTGTCCAGCAGTGTCTGCGCCGAGACATTGACCGACAGAGTCATTTCATTAAATTCTTGAAGATGATGATGTAGATAATTAACAGATTGCTCGATAACCCAGAAATCTATATCTGCCATCGCTTTGAGGCGATCATAATATTGTAGGAAAGTAGGTGGCGTAATTTTACCATCTTCACCCTGATGGCGGATTAATGCCTCAACCCCAATAATGCGACGGTCGGAGATCCGTACCTGAGGCTGAAAATAAAGAATGAAATGACCACTCGATTGTAAGTGTTGCACCTTGCTCAGTGCATCAAGATAAGATTTTTCTTCGGACTGCAGCGTATGCCCAGGAACCAGGTCTAAATTTGTTGGTGGTAAAAACAAATTCAACTCAGGGGTTTTTAGTTTGCTAATAGACCATTTTCTAACAAATGGTGTGTAGATAAGCGCGCTTACGCCAATAATAACGATATTCAGTATAATGGCGGAGACCGATCCCCCAGTGGCAAGCCAGGTGCTCAAAATAGGTGGAACGCTCCAGTTTACCGCTTCAGAAACCGGGGGCACCAGATGCCAGACAGTTGCAGTGTACGCTATTGTATAGGACACAGCTGGCACCAGAACAAAAGGGATAATCAGCAAGGGGTTCATGACTATCGGCAAGCCAAAGATTAATGGTTCATTCACATTAAACAGCGACAGCGGAAGCGATAAGCCAAGCAAATTCCTGTGCGGAGATTTTTTATTCAACAATATGCATAGCAACATTCCCAGGGTATTTCCTGTGCCACCCATGGTGCACCAGATATTATAAAAAACGGGGCTAATAATATTTAGCTGCCCTTGCCCTGCATGCCAGGCAGCAATATTGCTATTCATTTCGGCAATAAACCCGGCATCAATATCGGCACAAATAAAATACCCATGAATACCAAAGAACCACGGTATGCAGCGAAGAACAATATAAATCAACCCATCGATGAAGTTATCAGGGTAAGAGTGCAGTAGCGTTTGCGATATTACGGGAAAAATTAAAAGGTAAATGGAGTGGGCTACCACGCCAATAATCAATGTGGAAAAGGTGATAATGAGTACAGAACAGAAGAAAAGAGCTGATGTTTTTCGGCTTTTGCTTTTCAGGAAATCAACTGAATCCACTAAAGCGATAGTTTTTTCCAGCAATAAATTGACCGTAATGCCTGAAAGTAAAGCTAAGGGAACAGTAATATCAAAGAAGAAAAGCTTATCATTACTGATAACCCTGCTAATAAATAGCAAGCTACAGAAATTAATAGTCAAAAAGTGGATAACTGAATAACGATTACGAATTGCCCAATGTAAAGCCATAAAGGCATTTATTGCGATGGGCATAAATTCTGTAAGCGTTTCTTGTAACTGGAACAACTGTACCGAAAAACTCCCCCACCCCAGCTGGTTACAGACGATTGAGCCAACAAGAAGTAATGCACGGATGATGGCAAAGGGGACAATAGCTAAGGAGCTTGCGACAATAGACTTTATAACTCGGTTATTGAATAACAAAATCCGACTGTTGTTGAGCTGATAAATAAAAGTGTTCTGAAACCATGTACTCATCTCAAAAATACTCTTTTTTGGACATTTATTGCCTGACTGAAAACTATATTTATAAAAATTCCGAATATTTCCAAATGCTGAATTTTTTGTATGAGTTATAATTCATCAGAGTTTCTTATTAATTAGTGTTGCCGGAAAGATGCATACATTTTGCTAGTTATGACGCAATGCAAACACAATTGTTAGAGTGGTGTTAGCCAGAAAGCCATTAGCATGCTTAATATATAAACACAGATCGATATAAACGATCAATAAATTAATTTCGATAGATTTAATCAATAGGTCTTATAGATCATTCGCCGGTAATAGATCGATAAAACCTATCAATTTGTTTAGTTATGTGATTAAGTTTTAAAAAAATGTTAATTTGAATTGTGTGGTTTTTTTAATTACAGAAAATTAAATTCGAATAATTACTTCAAGATATTACGGAGGAACGAATGCAGTCTAATAATTAAAAGATCAATAAACGAACAATAGTGTAAGTGTTTGTTACACATATTTATTTGCCGCAAGCACAGTGTTTCAACATTCAACTCAAGTTGGCCGTATTAATTCATTTTGGAAAAATGAATTTACAACTCCTGTCCTGGCAAGCAGGAGAGTTGCTTTTGTAGATCACATTATTATATTGAATTAATAACCTGTGAATGCGCTAGGCATTTTGATTTGAAATAACCAGTACAACATCTTCCACGCAGCCGATTTTTATTTCACTGGTTCTATTTATTTTACTCTTGTCGATAAGCAATAAAGATTGCGCTGCGCGCTTCATGAGTAATGATTTAAATTCCGCATTGTAAGCATTGGAATCCCATAGCACGCCATCCTTATCAACTCCCTCACAAGAGAAAAGAAACAGATCGATATCCAGTTCTTTAAGTTGGGAAATAATTGCAGGATTGACGTAACAAGCATATTTACGTTGTAGCAAGCCACCAGAACTAATGAGCTGTATATTTTTCCATTTTGCCAGTTCCTGGCAAATACGCACACTATTGGTAAAAACAGTGATATCAATATCCGGGAGTTGTTTTGCCAGATACCAACATGTTGAACTTGCATCCAGTGCGATGGTCATTCCAGCACTAATCCACGGTAGTGTCTGGCGCGCAATATCGGCCTTGCTGGCAAAATGGCTTTTGAGGCGAGCGCTAAATGGGTCTCCACTGTCATGAGTGTCGCGCTTGATGCTCTTAGCTCGCCCATGCTGGCGAATGATTTTCCCCTGCGTCTGTAAAGCATTCAGATCACGACGGATGGTTTCTTTACTGACCTTTAATAGCTCGGCGAGATCTTCAGTTGTCAGGGTTTCATGTTGTCGAATGAGTTCTACTATAGCCGCATGGCGCACCGTTTTCACAAGCCCTCTCCTCTACCTGAAACAACCATGCGCCAGTGGCGCATGGCAAAACAAGGAGTCTGAGACTACGGTGTAACCCCTTTTTTTAACAGAATATTCCCGTATTTAGCGGTCTCACCTGTGATGACGATCGCAAATGCCTGCTGCGCTCGTTCATAGAATGCAAAGCGATCAATACGGCTGACCTTATGTTGCGGCTTTTCACCAAATAAAGCCTGCAAATACCGGGTTTCAACACATGGATCTAATTCATCGCCTTCAACTGCCGCCATCATGACGAGCGGGGGCGCGTAACTATCGAGTTCAAATAACGGAATAATTGCGGCCAGTAACTCGCTCACTTTTAAACCATCGGCGCGGATAACATTCGGGCCCATGCTATGGGCAGGAAAATGCGCATCTGAAAAAATGATTTCATCGCCGTGACCCATTTCGGCCAATGTTTTAAGTAGCTGAGGAGAAATTAATGGAGATATGGTTTTTAACATCGTTAAACCTCTTCGAATATTTCGGAGCACTGGCAAGCGAGGTCTCGATATTGCGCGCTTTGCTTGCCTGGATAATAAGACTGGTAGCGATAGTTAACTTGCTGACGTGCTTGTTCTGGTGAGGTGTAAAAGTTGACACCACTCCAGGCAAACATTGCCGCTCCCAGAACGGTGGTTTCCGCATCTTGTAATACTTTGATAGGTAGATTGAGGACATCCGCTTTAATTTGGTTCCACAGTGGGTTTCGGCTCCCTCCCCCAACCAGCAGCAACTCTTGAGCTTTAAAACCGCCGATATCTTCCAGCACTAACAAGTTTTGCTGTAGCTGCCATGAAAGACTCTCTAACGCTGAGCGATAGAAATGACCGCGTTCTGTATGTAGATGCACACCACTCCAGCCTGCCTGCTCGCGCCTGTCGAGAAGTTGGCAGTTCATACGTAAACCTTCGCAGCCTGGTGGGATCGTTTTGGCTTCAGCGATCATCTGCTCATATACAGCAGGCAATGTGCCATCCGGCCAATACAGCTTACGAACCCATTCCAGAACACCGGAGGCCAGCCATTGCAAACCGGGATTAAACAGGCCAGAACAGCTATCAAGCTCACATGTTGAACCTGCAAAACGTGGCAGCAATGAGGTGTTAACCTGCGGGGTGCGTACCATCAGGATTTCCCAGGTTCCAGATGAAAGCACTGGTTGATCTAAACCTGCGCCAGAACCAAACAACGCAAACTGGGTATCATGCCCGGCAGAAATAACCGCTGTTCCCGCTGGTATTCCAAGGCGTTGTGCCATATGAGGTAAGAGATTGCCGATATGCTCGCCTGCGGCGACAAGACGTGGAAACAGCTCTATTGGCAGGCCGGTACGCTGAAAAATAGTCTTGCTGAAGATTTCCTGCCGAACATCTAATAATTGGCTAGTTCCTGCCATCGTGCGGTCGGTCGTGAATTCGCCCGTTAGCCGCTGATTAATCAATGAAGAGATAAATAGCCAGGCGTGCGCTTTTTCCAGCAACTCAGGGCGGTTTTCTTTTAGCCAGATAAGTTTATATAAGGTGTTAAAGCTGAATTGACCGATACCCGAAATAGTTTGTAGCTCACCGGGGGTAATGTAGCGGTCAATTTTTTCCATAATTTCTGACGTGCGGGGGCATTTCCAACTAATTATCGGATAAATGAGCTCCCCTTGAACATCCACCAGCGCGCCATCCACACCAAATGTTGTGACACTCAACGCGTGAATTTTATCGCCTTTGAGCTGCGGAATAATTTGCATACAGCAGTCGGAAAAGCGCTGCAAAATGTCATCGAGCGACCAAATGTGCCATTGGTCATTTTCTTCAGCAGCAAGACTTACATTGGGTAAAGCCGCTTTAGCGACCACATTGCCTTGCGAATCCACGGCAATGGCACGGATGTTAGTGGCGCCACAGTCCAGAATAATCACCACATCACGATTCATGATGCTTCCTTTGATAAGTATAAATGTGCCCCCCTCAAACAAAGGGAGGCGACAAAGGGGCTTGGTTATAAGCAGCCCCTTGGAGCATTATTTTTTATACAGTGGCCCGTAGTTTTGGCAGGCGCGATAGTCCTGGCCTTCCACATCCATACCATGAGCACCCCATGAAGATGGGCGATAAATGTCACCGTCCTCCACGTTATGCATACACACTGGAATGCGCAGCATTGACGCAAGGGTAATAAGGTCAGCACCCACATGCCCAATAGTCAGCACACCGTGATTAGCGCCCCAATTTGCCATCACAGAGTAAACATCAGTGAATGGGCCTTTGCCTGTCAGGCGTGGGGCAAACCATGTGGTTGGCCATGTTTCATTAGTGCGTTTATCCAGAATGTCATGCACATCTTTTGGCAGCTCAACGCTCCAACCTTCCGCAATCTGCAAGACCGGCCCAATGCCCTTAATAATATTGATACGGGACATCGTGAATGCCACGCCACCGCGAGTGAGGAAGCGTGATGAATAACCGCCGCCACGGAAATATTCATGGATGGCCGGGCACCATTCGGTAGCTTGCAGGCAGTCATCAGCCTCTTTCTTGCTGATTTTCCAATGCGGCTTCATGGTTGGCTTGCCCTGCTCATCAAGCTGGCGACATGAACCATCAAGTGCTGCGGAACCGGAGTTAATTAAATGGATAATTCCTTGCTCAGCATGCCCGGTCAAATCGGTACCGGTTACGCGTTTCACCGCTTCTGGGGACCAGTATGTACGCACGTCAGCGAATACCTGGGCCGTACCCGTGAGCATATGCCCAAACAACATTGCCACACCGTTCAGACTGTCATTTTCGGTCGCAAGCACATACGGCTTGCGCACCCCATTCCAGTCAAAGGAGCTATTTAACAAGGCTTCAGCGGTATCACCATTCGGGTATTGATCCGTCCAGTGACGTTGCCCCTGGAAACCGGCGGCGATGGCGTTATAACCAAGGGATTCTTCAACAAAACCTTTTTGTGCCAGCGCAGGATTGCCCTGCATCATGTCGCGGATACACATCGCCATCAGCAAGCTTTCACGCAATACCTGGCGGCTGCTTTCAGGGGAACGGCGGTATTGTTCCGCGTTAAGATCCGGCCCGAAACGGAAGTTTTTATCGGCCCAGGCCAGTGCCAGCTCTAGTTCCTGTTCATCATAAATTTTCTGATCAATACGACGACGTAGCTCGGTCATATCAACAGACTGCACCTTCATGCCCAGCCAGGATTCAAAGAAATTGTGGTCCACAATGGAACCTGCAATCCCCATTGAAACGCCACCCAGAGACATATAGCTTTTGCCTTTAATACTCGCCACAGCCAGGCCTGCCCGGGCAAAACGCAGCAGTTTTTCTTGTACATCCGCAGGAATAGATTCATCGCCGCCATCTTGTACGTCATGGCCATAGATTGAGAACGCGGGGATCCCTTTTTGGCTGTGGGCAGCTAACGCCGCGGCCAGATAAACTGCGCCAGGACGCTCTGTACCATTGAACCCCCAGATAGCTTTCGGGCGGAACGGGTCCATATCGATGGTTTCACTGCCATAACACCAGCAAGGCGTCACAGTAATGGTAAGGCCAACATTCTGTTTACTGAATTTGTCGTCACAAGCTGCTGACTCTGCCATTCCGGCGATGCAGCCATCAGCGATAATGCATTCAACCGGTGAACCACAGGCATGGTGAAGTTGTTCGCTCAGCAGTGCTGCCGTGGCTTTCGCCATATTCATGGTCTGCTCTTCCAGTGATTCACGTACCCCCATACGGCGACCATCAATCACAGGGCGAATACCAATTTTTGGTAAATTTTTAGACTGGTGTTGGCTGTTCATTTTATTCCTCAAATTAATCAGTAAATTGCACTTATTAAGGTTGAATTGCTTAAGCCGTTACACGCGGCATTACGTTTGATCTGAATTTGGCGAAAATGAAAATAATGGCGAAGCACAGCGCGGGGATGATTTCAGCAGCCGGGATATTGCCCGCCGCATCACTGACGAACCCCATAATCGGGGTGACAATCCCGCCACCGACAATAGTCATCACGATAATTGATGAACCATATTTGGTATCCTGGCCCAGTCCCTTGATGCCTAAGGAGAAAATCGTTGGATATTGAATGGACATAAACATGCTGCATAAAGTCAGCGCTATCAGGCCAAGATGCCCGCCCAGCACGGCTGAGATGATGCATAACAACATGGAAACGAAGGCATAGATGGCCAAAACTTTAAAAGGTGCATAGCGGCGGATTAACCATGTGCCGCTGAAGCGTCCGATGAAGAAACAGACCATGGTGGCGGTAAGATAGTTGGCGGCAAACCCTGGCGTAGTCCCCGGCAGCTCTTCGATAGCGTAACGAATCAAGTAACTCCAACAGGCTGTTTGTGCGCCGACGTAGCAAAACTGAGCTAATACAGCCCAACGCCAGTGACGAATACGCAGCAGGCGAGATATAGAAGCCATGACTGAACCAGCTTCTTTACTTTCGTCATGGGAATCACTTTGAATCGAAGGAAACTTGGTCAACGCAATTAATAGCGCCACAACTAATACGACCGCTACGATTATCATGTAGGGAGACTGAACGGCGAGCACCAGGCTGTGGTTATAAGCACCAAGCTGGTCAGGCGTCATACTCTTTAATACGTCATCTGATTGATGAGGAACATGGGAAAGAATAAGGCCCTGACCAAATACTACGGCAACAATGGCTCCGAAAGAGTTAAAGGTTTGAGCTAAGTTAATTCTAAAATGCCCTGACTCTTCAGGCCCTAACACAGTAACAAACGGGTTAGCTGCGGTCTCCAGGCAACCAAGCCCTGCTGCTATAATAAACAAACCAATTAAAAACAATGAATAACTCATTCCTTCCGCAGCAGGCCAAAATAAAGCCGCACCAATGGCATACAATAACAACCCAGTAATAATACCGGCTTTATAACTCATCTTCTTCATCAATATCCCGGCAGGGATAGGAATAAGGAAGTAGCCAAAATAAAATGAAGACTGAATAAGCCCAGCCTGGAAATTTGTTAATGTAAAAGCCTGTTGGAATTGCGGTAGTAAAATATCGTTAAGATTGTTCGCTACAGCCCACAGGAAAAAGAGTGAACATAATAATGCAAAAGGAATGGCGTAGTTCCCTTTGCGCTCATTGCTGGCAACGCAGTAGCTCTCTGACTGAATTGAAACTTGTCCCATAGCACCCTCGTTAAATATTAAGTACATCTGCTTTTATTTCCGCAGCAACATAATCAATACAGTCAGCCAATTTCTAATCTGACAATCATGCGGCTTGTGCGGTAAGTGCAGCTATTCTTAAAACAAAAAACGCTTAAAAATATGAGTTCAGTCACATTAAGCATTATTGGCAGGTGAAGTGTGAGCATGATCACTTCAGTAAAAGAATTAATATGCCCGTTTCCATCATGCATTGAATAAAAAACACAACATGCATGCCCGATTGGTTTTATTTATTTTAAAACGGGCACTTTTAGATATTTAACGACATAAATTGTCATAAATTGCCCGTTTAAATTCACTTGAGATAAAACGGACATTTTTACTATTTCCACAATTGCGTTATTGAATCTAAATAAGCCATTTAACTTGATGAAGATCACACTTTCTGAACTGGCAACTTCTTAATAACTCTTGCTGGATAAAGATAAAAATCACATTCCCCATTCATGTTTATTTTTTATTCAAGAAGTTTAGAGAGGCAATAAAATGGAAAGAGATTTACTCGCACGTGAAATCATTCACACCTGTCTGGAAATGACTCGCCTGGGTCTAAATCAGGGAACCGCTGGCAACGTCAGCGTGCGTTACCGGGATGGGTTACTCATCACCCCCACTGGCATTCCTTATGAAAATCTCACAGAGGAGCAGATTGTTTATATCGATGCCGACGGTAAACATGAAGAGGGAAAGGTTCCTTCCAGCGAGTGGCGCTTTCATCAGGTAGCTTATCAGACGCGCCCAGATGCCAATGCTGTCGTGCATAACCACGCGGTAAATTGCACCGCGATATCCATTCTTAACCGCCCAATTCCTGCCATTCATTACATGATTGCCGCAGCAGGCGGTAGCACTATTCCTTGTGCGCCTTACGCCACCTTTGGCACCAAAAAACTTTCTGAACACGTTGCGGTAGCGCTTAAAAACCGTAAAGCCACACTTTTGCAGCATCACGGCATGATCGCTTGTGAAACGAACTTACAGAAGGCTCTTTGGTTGGCTCATGAGGTTGAAGTTTTAGCGAAGCTCTATCTTTCAACTCTGCCAATCACTGATTCCGTCCCGGTCTTGCCTGATGAAGAAATCGCCATTGTGCTTGAGAAGTTTAAAAGCTACGGCCTGCGTGTTGAAGAATAAACCCGCCAGAAATTCATTTTTAAGCAAGGATTTTCATAATGACCAAAAGAATGATTTTGAATGAAACGTCATGGTTTGGGCGTGGTGCTATCAATGAATTAGTGCCAGAAGTTATGCGCCGGGGTTATGGAAAAGCACTGATAGTGACCGATGCCCAACTGGTTGCCTGTGGCGTGGTAGAAAAAGTGACATCAAAACTGGATGCTGCTGGGCTTCATTACCAGGTTTTTGATGCCGTTACACCTAATCCAACCATCAAAGTAGTGCAGCAAGGGTTAGCGGCTTTTCAGCAAAGTGGCGCCAATTATCTGATTGCCATTGGTGGAGGATCTCCACAGGATACCTGCAAAGCCATTGGCATCATCAGCGCCAATCCAGAATTTGAAGATGTACGTAGTTTAGAAGGCATGGCGCCTACACACAGCCCAAGCGTGCCGATTTTGGCGATTCCAACCACAGCAGGTACTGCGGCAGAAGTGACCGTCAACTACGTCATCACCGATGAAGAAAATCGCCGCAAATTTGTCTGCATCGATCCTCACGATATCCCGCTGGCCGCTTTTATTGATGCTGACATGATGGACGGAATGCCCCCCTCATTAAAAGCAGCGACCGGGGTTGATGCGCTAACCCATGCCATCGAAGGCTATATCACTCTTGGCGCCTGGGAGCTCACTGATGCTTTGCATCTTAAAGCCATTGAAATCATTGCATCTTCTCTGCGTGATTCGGTTGCAGGCAAAGCAGAAGCCGTTGAGAAAATGGCATTAGGGCAATATGTGGCGGGAATGGGATTCTCAAACGTCGGGTTAGGGTTGGTTCACGGAATGGCGCACCCGTTAGGTGCGTTTTACAACACACCTCATGGCGTCGCTAATGCAATTTTGCTACCGCACGTGATGCGCTACAACGCAGAATTTACGGGTGAGAAGTATCGTCATATTGCGCAGGCAATGGGTTTTGAAGTGACTCACGCAACTCTTGAACATGCGCGAGAGGCGGCAATTCAGGCAGTAGAATCTCTTAATCGTGATGTTGGTATTCCCGCGACATTAAGAGACGTTGGGATGCGTAAAGAAGATATTCAGGAGTTGGCGCAGGCAGCGTTTGACGACGTGTGCACGGGAGGAAATCCTCGTGAAGCGAAGATTGAAGAGATTGCCGAGTTATATTTAAAAGCACTATAAACCCTAAATAATTTAAGTTGTGGAACAAAAGGCTTTGGCCTTTTGAACAGTGCTTGCGCTGGCCCGCGAAGGGGCTAAGGCGAACAGCCAACGCATCAACAATTTGAAGTATGACGGGGATAAATTGCCTGAATAACAACCACGTTTCTAAATATCAGGGGCTGCCGAATAACACGCGGCCCCTGATGATCTTAATTTATCGCGTTAATTTCAAAGATTGCCGCCGAACGATTAGGCATAGATATCCGCATCTCCCCACGCGTTCCATCCCAGTGAGGCTCATGAGTGATGGTGGTTGGGTAACCTTGCTTAATCACAACCTCTTTTGCCGCCAGTTCGCTAATAGGTAACACACAAACAGCCTGTTCCCCTTCACGACGCCACACCGCCAGCAGTCGTTTTCCACCTGGTGCGATCAGCCCTAAAGCCACCCACTCATCCGAGAAGCGGGACAAACCGAGCGGCCAGAAAGGCAGTGCGTATTTAATGTCATCACGCAGCGTTTTATAGAAACTGATTGCCTCCTGCACCAGGTTAAAATTAGCCTCAGAAAGTTCAGCTAAATGCCCACTCTGATGTATGCGTAGCAACATCGCCGATACCTGATTAAAGATGACTTCCTGCTCATCACCATCGCGCATTGGATACGACCAAATAGCCGCCTGTTCAGGGGTAACTGCCGTTGGCGCATTGGCAGCAATCGTGGCGTATTTCAGATAATCTTCCTGGTCGCTGGTCGACTGAATTGAACAGCGGCTTAACAACGCGTAATCCATGCGTAACCCACCACTACCGCAGTTTTCAATTATCAGTTGTGGATGGCGGGCGAACACATCATCCAACCAGCTCAGATAAGCGCGATTGTGTTTCAGCAACCCATCACCAAAGCTGTCAGCTCCTTGCTCGGTACCAATTCCTGGCTCGATGTTGTAATCCATTTTGATGTAACCAACGCCATAAATATCCACCAGACGATTAATCACCTCATTGGCATGTGCAATAACCGCCGGGTTTGTGAAGTCGAGTTGATAGCGGCTTCGATCAAAGACCCTTTTCCCGTGGCGCATGAAGAACCAGCTATCATCAGTCTCCGCCAGTTTTGGCGACTTCACGCCCATGACTTCTAACTCTAACCACAATCCCGGGGTCATTCCTTTATCGCGAATATAGCTAATGACGAACTCAATACCTTCCGGGAAACGTTCTACGGACGGCAACCATTGGCCAACGCCGTTCCACCACTCACCTTTGTCATACCAGCCACAGTCAATACAGAAATATTCCGCACCAGCCGCAGCCGCAGCATCAATTAACGGTAATAATTTTTCGGTGGTCGGATCGCCAAACAGACAATTCATATAATCATTGAAAATAACGCCGAGTTTCTGGTTATCCTCGTTAATCCGACGAATGCGACGGCGATACTGCGTCAATACGCCCATTGCATGGTCAAAACCTTGAGCAGTCACCCCAATAGCAACAGGAACGGAGGTAAACGATTCGCCAGAGTTTAATTGCTTAAACCAGTGACTATAAAATTCGTTAGGCCCACCTAGTTGCAAATACAAGTGATCGGCCTGGTCACCTATTTCCCAGTGCCAGGATCCATTGTTTTCAATTTGCCAGAATAGTCCCGTGTTGTTATGACTATCATGCAAATAAGCCATTGGTAAATATTCTTTAGTGGACCATGCGCCGGTATTAGTAAAGTGCATTGGTTTTGACGAACGCTGCAATCCTTTTTGAATACACGGCGTAAAACCTAACTCATCAAAACTATATTTTCGCCATTGTAATTCTCTCGTCCAGCTATTGTGCGGAATGTGGAGTGAGAAATTCTTCTCCCACTCTGGAGAACTATCTTTTTCTATACCATTAAGGACAAAGCTTGATAAATACTCTAATGTTTGCGGGATGCTTCCTTTATTGGTAATAACCGTCCAACTACGAATAATTGATAGCTCACTGTAAAATTGATAATGCACCTCAACGCTGATTTCACTGGCTGTATCTGTCAGTAAAAAAATAAGCTTGCGCCCTTGATCATTATGGTTATCACTAAAGGAATCGAACTGTAATGTATATCCCGGCGCTGTTGCTGTAAAACCTGCACCGTGACGTTCCAGTGGCTTATCAAGCCCGGACAAATTCACTTCCACCAGATTAAAGCGCGACTGAGCATCACTATTATCAGTAATGTTTTCTGGGTTAAAAAATTCAGTCGAAAAGTGTAATAAACGGGCGCGCTCCGCCAAGTCGAAAACCATAATAATACCGTTTTCGACGATAGTTAATAAGTCAGACATGAAAACCTCAATATAAATTAGTGTGCAGGAATAAGTGGCTGAACCCGTTTATGCGATAAAGTGAATACTGATATAACCGTAAATACCAGAGCGACAAGACCAAGGATAGTGTAAGACTCTTTAAAGCCCAGCACGTCATACATACCGCCAATAGTCGTGCTCATAAATATTTGGCTAAACTGTTTTGCAAACTGGAAGCCGATTAAATAGACCGTGGCAGATAATTTCCAGTCGAAGTTAGCAGAAATATATTTCAGGGTGGCAATAATAAGAATTGAACTTTCAAAACCATGCAAAAGTTTCATGGTTGAGATCAATACTGGTCCCGTTGCCATTGCGCTACCAATAATACGGAAAGTCATAATAAATCCGCAGTATAGTAAGGCATTTTTCGGGCCAATTCGGTTAACGATGGCTGGCGCAAAGAACATTGTCATGGCATCAAGGAAAATCTGCGCGGTATATAAATAACCAAAGACTTCAGCGCCACGCGCTTTGCTTTCAAAGAACGTGCTGTAGTAAACCGCAAATTGCTGATCATATGTTTCATAAACAGCACCGACACCCACCATATACAACACCAGAAACCAGAATCTTTTGGTGCACAGCAGATCGAAAATATCGCTCTTATTCACCTTCGCACGTTCAGAACTGACGTTACCAAGGAAATTTTTCCCCGGGCGAAACACCAGCAAGATCAACGCAAGACAAACACCTGCTGCGCTGGCCATAATAAAGATGTAATCCGGGTTGACGACAAATAATTTACCGGAGAGAAACGTACCTACGGCGGCACCAATCCCCCCCCACATACGCGCACGGCCAAATTCAAATCCATCGAGACGTGAAACTTTATCAATATAGGCTTCACAGACCCCGCAACCACATCCGAAAGCAAGGCCGATAAAGATACCGCCGGCGGCCGCTCCAGCAATTGCACTGACTTTCAGTAGTGGTGCAAAGACCCAAATCCACCACGGTGCGAATGCAATCATCAGGATGACCAGCATCCACATCAGATGTTTTCGAAAATGTAGTTTATCGGCAAGAATGCCAAATATCGGTTGGAAGACGACGGCGACGGTAGCAATGCAGGTATAGACCATACCAACTTCAGCAGAGTTGATACCGATTCTTTCAGTAAGCCATAAAGATAAATAGGGAAAGCAAGACCCCCAGCAGATAAAGAAGAACAGAAACCATAAGCTTGATAAAAGGTAGTTCTGTTTTTGTATCCCGTTTCCTGACGAAGACATAGACACCTCATTATTTTTTAGTAAACAAACCAAGGCCACCTTAGTGATTAAAATTAACCCTGCAAAGATCACTGTTTCTTGAAGCGTGACAAGCATCACACCCTCTGTTTTTTGAAGCCATTTAATGTGATCTGCGCAATAAAAAAACAACAAAAGATATTGTGATATTCCTTAGGCACTCATAAATCCGTCATGGAAATGCTATTTTTAGTAATCAAAAAAATAACACTGAAAAACATGTTGAGGAAAAATATGAAAAGATTAGGTCTGGATATTGGCGGAACCAAAATTGAAGCGGTGGTGCTTGATGAGCAAGGTAACGTTGTTTACCGTCAGCGGTACCCTACCTGTAAGGAAAACTATCCGGCTTTCCTGAACAGCATCAGTGGAATCATTCAGGAGGCAGAAAAGCATGTTTCGGAAACTCTTAGTATTGGCATCGGTTTACCCGGCACACCGGATCCGCAAACCCATCTGATCAAAAATTCGAATATTCAGATTATTAATAAACAACATTTTGTTATTGATATTACTGAATTAATTGGCAAACCTGTTGCTGTAGCAAATGATGCAAACTGCTTTGCCCTTTCCGAAGCTATCGATGGGAGTGGTGCGGGTTTTCATTCTGTGTTTGGTGTAATTCTGGGAACAGGCTGCGGAGGAGGTTTAGTCGTTGGGCAGCACTTACTGACTGGGCCAAATGCCTGTAGTGGAGAATGGGGCCACAACCCCCTGCCTCATTACAATCCGCAACGTGATGGCATTACATCTCGCTGCTACTGTGGTCAGGATAATTGTCTCGAATCATTTATTTCTGGTACCGGCCTTGAACGTCAATACCATCAAAATTATAGTAAACATGGTAAAGTCCCTGACATAATTTCTCTTGTCAGAGCTAACGATGTTACGGCGATGCAATGTTGGGACAACTTTCTTGATCAAGTTGCCCGGGCATTAGCCAGTGTGGTGAATTTGTTGGACCCTGATGTCATCGTTATTGGTGGCGGGGTATCAAATATTGCCGAGCTTTACACATCGTTACAGCAACGTATGGCAAAGTATGTATTTGGCAACAGCTGTTGCACCCCGCTGATTGCGGCGAAATACGGTGACAGCAGTGGTGTAAGAGGTGCTGCGTGGCTTGGCCATCAAAAGATTAACCAAGCTTTTCAACGCAACAAGGAAGATGCGAATGAACGCTACGGTGCATCAGGAAATTAAACGGGAGAGGCATGACTAAACCAGTAAGAATCAGAGATATTGCGCAGGCATGTGGGGTATCCGTCGGTGCAGTTTCACGTGCGCTAAAGGGCCAACCGGGCCTGAAAGAAGAGACACGACAGCGTATTGTGGCCATCGCCGAAGAGCAAGGATATGACTTTTCGCGACTGCACAGCGATAAGATAAAACGGGTTCTCTTCTTGCTACATCGTCAGCATGATATTGCGCGTGCTCTGCCCTTCTATTCGTCATTGCTACTTGGCGTCGAAGATAATTGTCGCGCGAAAGGAATTGCGATGAGTTTTTTGGCAATCGGTCCGGATGATGCGATTAATGATCAGGTTCTTCTGCATCACCCTGATGCGCTAATTTGTGCGGGATACTTTGAACCGCAACTCATTGCTACGCTCGCGCAGATGAAATTACCTATGGTGCTGGTCGACTTATGGTCACCTGGCCTGCCGTGTGTTAACCCTGATAATGTTCATGGTGGTTATTTAGCCACCCAACATTTGATTAAACTGGGTCGAAAACGTATCGCTTTTTTAGCCAGTACACTCTCCCATTACAGTATTCGTCAGCGTGAGAAAGGCTATCGCCAGGCGCTGTATGAAGCACAAATGTTGATGCCGCCTGAATATGAAGTGATTGCGTCCCCACTGGTTGATACAGAGCAATCGCTGATTTATGCGATGAACGAACTGTTAAACCTACCCACTCCCCCTGATGCTATTTTCGCTTACAACGACGTCACCGCGATGATTGCCATTAATATGTGCGAACAGCGTGGATTAAAGGTGCCTGAGGATGTGGCGATTGTTGGATTTGATAATATTGAAACCGCAGCTTGGGGACGTCCTTCATTAACAACAGTTGCCGTCGATAAACATAAATTAGGACATCAGGCAGTCAGCTTATTACTCTCTAATGCATTACAGGAGAAAAACCAGCTATTGCCAGTGAAGTTGGTTATTCGAGAAAGCAGCGGTAAAGAAAAGTAACGCTGAGCACACCAGCCTGACCAGGCTTTAATCATTAGGCTTGAGCGAAATATAAGGCTTCTTTAAATAATAAGAAGCCCTGACTTTGTTGTTACCACTCTAAAAATGGTAATCGCCTGCGCGCATTAGCTGCTGACTCAAATATCCCCTTTGCCATAGCTTCTCCAATTTCCGCACAGACAGTCAGCCCCTGAACGAAGGGTTGATCGTGCATCAGATATGGCAGCGCCCCAAAAGCAATGCGCCCACGAACAGATTCCGGTTGTAATAATATGTAGTCCTCACCGACATCCGGAATATCATCGCCGCCAGACTCGAGCTGTTTTCGTAGGCCAGGAAACGGTAGATCTTTAGTCTTAAGCGGCCTTTGCCCGCGGGCATCAATAAAAACGTCAAACTCATAAACATTTTGCCCGACGGAAATCGCCGTCTGTTTCTCTTTTACATCCATCTTATAATCCGGCCCGAGCGTAAGAATGCTGATTATCCCGGCCTCGCGTAACGACAGTAAACGGCGAATAGATTGCGATGGTATTGCTGCGTAATTGTCGATGAACACTCGTGCAAGGCCCACGTTAAAGCGTTCCCGGTCCTGCTCGTCCAGATAAGGCACAATCAACTGGACGGCTTCATGTAACCGAAGGATCACGTAACGCCAGGGAACCGTTCGCTTGTCGCGCTTATTGCGTTCAACTTCATAAAGATTGGCTTCAGCCCAGTGAAACGGGTCGTTCATTTTCCTGTCAGCAAACCAGGCTTCAGCAAAACTATCCGCATCCAACGTATTGAGCGCCAGGTGTTTGCTCCATGCCGGGTCTGCACGTTCAATTTCCTCAACCATAAGGCCGAAAACCCGATTGAGAAGACCATCGGCCCCTGCTGAAATTTCGTGATTTATCGCCTCTTGCGTCACGACAGTTAGTGGCTCGTAAGGGATTGGGCAGTAGAAATCAGCTTCCGGCAGAATCCCCGATCGGGACATAAGCACAATATTAAGCTTTTCACTCCCCTCATCGAGATTGAAATGGATTTGCTCTTGTTCCGATTCAACAAACTCTCCATGCTGGATGACCACTGCCATCGCTGCATCCAGAGCACTCAACGATGTCCCCATAATTCCGACCTTACACGCAGCAATTTTAGCCTCCATCAGCCCTGACCATGGGCTTGGGAAAAAGGTGCGGGTCGACTTATCCTCATCAGGCCATACGTGCCCGGTGGCAATCACGACGAGATCAAACAACGCTGGGGAAGGTTCACCTTCTGCCCACAGTTTTACTCCCTCGGTAGTCGCCGCCAGATCGGTGACCTGGCAAGATTCATGAACCTCCACGCGGAATCCTTGCTCTTTTGCCTGAACAACCAGCTCCAGAAACTGATCGCGGAAGTACTCACCAAGAAGGATACGCGGTAGAAACTGTCGGATATGAAGTGAGTCATGGCGAACACCATAACGCGCCAAATGATCTTCACTTTGGCTGCGCAACCAGTCGATGTAGGTCGAAAAAATAGGCGGGATTTCGATACTGGCAATATTGGCCAGCATCATTCGGGAGTTTTCTTCATCACTGTAAGGCATACCCACCCCTGCCTCACTGCCCTGCTCATAGATAGAAATGGACAGTGGCACTAGCTTCTTCAGAAGGGAGAAAAGAGTGTAAATGCCCGTAGGGCCTGCGCCGACAATAGCGATTCTTTTCATCAATCTGCACCCACCGTTGTTATAAAGTCTTCCATCTCTATGTTGAGATTAGGCTCATTCAACGGTTTCTGGCAATTTATCTGCCAAACAAACTCGTTTTACCTGGCATGGGTTACCCGCAGCAATGACTCCGGCAGGAATATCATGTTTCACCACGCTTCCTGCACCAATAGTGCTGCCTTTACCGATAGTCACACCTGGCAAAATAATAACTCCCCCACCGATCCATACATCATCGCCAATATTTATCGGCCGTGCGCTGCCAATATGTTGGTTTCGCGTATCAGGGTCCAGCGGATGTTGAGCGGTATAAATTTGTACGTCAGGAGCAATAAATACGTTATTACCAACATTCACTGGCGCACAATCCAGTAGCACAAAGTTGAAATTAATAAATACATTATTCCCGATATGAGTATTACAGCCGTAATCAATACGCATCCCTTTTTCGAAATGAACATTTTCGCCAACGCTGCCAAATATTGTGCGAATTAACCTCTCTTTCTCGGTAACGGCACGGGCACTTAATGCATTAAATTCATCAACGATATCGCGTACCCGGTAACGGATTTCACGTAACTCTGGGTCATTAATATTATAATTTTCACCACTCACCATTTTGCTAAATTCGCGCATTCTCAACTCCTCACAGGCAATTGATGTTGTTAAATCATATTTTTTAGAACTGATAAATAACTACCTTTCGTAAACTGCATAGTCAGCACAAACGTCAATATATTCAGTTGTTTCTTACAACACCGAAAAGTAGAACAAAATTTATCCATATCGAATATTTGCATTGTTATGACCACACCTGATAAAAACCTCTAAAGCTTCAAGCTATCTGGTTGTTATTTATGTATTTATATTGTCATTCACTGAATTTATCAATTATGTCGCACTCATCACACAAATGATCACCACAGCAAAATAATCCATATATCTGCCTGCCTGGAGTCAGACGCTTTCTGGAAAGATCTTATAAAGTGCAGTCATTGGTTTTCGGAAACTACATTGAGCTTGCGGGATTTTGGAGATTTATTATGTCTAATGAAGTACTGCCTGGTTGCCCCAGTCACCTCAATACCAGAGCGCGCGACTCGCGCCGAATGACACTGTTTGTTTCCGTTTCTGCGGCGGTAGCGGGCCTGTTGTTTGGACTTGATATCGGAGTGATTTCTGGTGCTTTACCCTTTATTACTCAGCATTTTACTTTAAGTAGCCAACAGCAAGAGTGGGTTGTGAGTACCATGATGTTAGGCGCAGCAATCGGTGCACTTGCAAATGGCTGGCTCTCATCTGCGTTGGGTCGCAAATATAGTCTTATGGCAGGAGCGATATTATTTATTATCGGCTCACTCGGCTCAGCACTCGCGCCAACGGTAGAAATATTGATGGTCTCACGCGTCGTCCTTGGGATGGCCGTGGGGATTGCTTCATACACCGCTCCTCTTTATCTGTCTGAAATGGCAACGGAAGATATTCGCGGGAAAATGATCAGCATGTATCAGCTGATGGTTACTCTGGGTATTTTGCTGGCGTTCTTATCAGATACAGCCCTGAGCTACAGCGGCGACTGGCGAATGATGCTGGGCGTGCTGGCAATTCCTGCATTCCTGCTGCTGATACTGGTTGTCTTTTTGCCCAATAGCCCACGCTGGCTGGCCGCTAAAGGGCGCCATATTGAAGCCGAAGAAGTATTAAGTAAGTTGCGAGATACCTCGGAGAAAGCGCGCCAGGAATTGCAGGATATCCGTGAAAGCCTCAAGTTAAAACAGCACGGTTGGGAGCTGTTCAAAATGAACAGCAACGTGCGCCGTGCCGTATTCCTAGGCATGTTGTTGCAAGCGATGCAGCAGTTCACCGGCATGAATATCATTATGTATTACGCGCCAAAAATCTTTGAAATGGCGGGTTTCACAACCACGCATGAGCAGATGATGGCAACCATTGTTGTCGGCCTGACGTTTATGCTCGCCACCTTCATTGCTATTTTCATGGTCGATAAAGCAGGACGTAAACCGGCACTGAAAATTGGCTTTAGCGTTATGGCTGTTGGCACGCTGGTGTTGGGCTATTGCCTGATGCAGTTTGATAATGGCAATGCTTCAGATGGTTTGTCTTACCTGTCTGTCGGTATGACTATGATGTGTATCGCAGGCTATGCGATGAGTGCCGCACCTGTGGTTTGGATTCTGTGCTCTGAAATCCAACCGCTGAAAAGCCGTGATTTTGGGATTACCTGTTCAACCACCACTAACTGGGTGTCGAACATGATAATTGGTGCCACATTCCTGAGCCTGTTAGATGCAGTTGGCCCGGCAGCCACATTCTGGATGTATACCGCTCTTAATATTGCATTTATCGGCGTCACTTTCTGGCTAATTCCAGAAACGAAAAATGTCACACTGGAACACATCGAGAAGAAACTTATGGCGGGTGAAAAACTACGTAATATTGGGCAGTAATTCCTCCAGAACAATAAACCCTGACTGAATCAGGGTTTATCTATTTAATCTGGCAATTAAAGTGAGTTATCCATGCCGAATGGGTAACTCTCAATACAGTTGCGACCATTATTTTTTGCCTGATACAACATTTGGTCTGCTTTGTTAATAAGCCGCTGGTAATCAGGGTGGTTATCGAATTCGACCAAACCTGCACTGATGGTGACATTAAATGAGGTGTCTACATCGACTTCAATCATCTGGCTGGCAATATGGCTGCGCAGTCGCTCCGTCAGGACTTGAGCCTGAGACAGTGTCGTTTCCACCATCAACAACATAAATTCTTCACCACCGTAGCGGAAAACATAGTCACTACTGCGCACATACTCATGCAACCAGACCGCAATATTTTTTAGTGTGTTATCACCGACAGTGTGACCATAGTTATCATTGATTTTTTTGAAGTAATCTATGTCCAACAAAGCGATAGTAAAAGGCTTACCGGAGCTAATGGATAAACCAATCTCACGTCTCATGATCGTAGGGATAAAGCGACGAGTGAGTAGTTTGGTCATTGGATCTTTACCATTCTCACTTTTCACTATCTCTTCGAAGATAGAGCTAAGAATCATATTAACCTGTTCAATATCTTGCCTTAACAGGCGTAGCAAATGAATGCGACTTAACGTATTTGATGATTCTTTAGCAAACTCAGTGGTAATAAGCCTATCTATTTTTTGGATCAGTGCATCAACTTTCTTAATTAAATCTGGCTGCCTGAAAATATGCTGGCCTTTATGAGCAAACCATAGCCCGAATTCAGAATCACTAAGTAGCACACGTTCTTCAAATGGCAATTCAGTCGCAATATTATAAATAAACTGATTTTCCCAATCTTTTAATGCCCCTAACTGACGTTCACGTTCCACGCTCATATCGTCATAAACAGTTAGCAGGCGAAAATGTTCTTGATCGTGCATCATTTTTTGATGTGAAGGTGTAAAAGCAATAGTCATCACTTCAATTGCCGAATCTATTGCCATGCCACTAAAGAAGATAGCATCGTTAATTTCTTTTGCAGAGAGTTGTGTTTTATTTAATAGCAATTGAAAAAGTTCATACTTCAGCTTTCTGGCGCCACGGGCAACAAGATCGATAGGCAACCCAATCCGAGCATGAACCTCACCAACATTGCGCTGATGAGTAATTAATGCGGCTAAATCTTCACACGAACTCCCCAGCACTTTGCGCAACCAGTTATTCATACTGGCACTAAGTCTCTCTTCAACCTGGGTCGTGCTAAGGAATAATTTCGCCTTCTCATCCTGCAACATATATTGATAATACGCATCAACCAGCTGCCTGACCTCCTCATCACTAAGGCTCATAAGGGTCTGATGAGTTGCAGCATTTGTATTATTAATTAACAACTGCCACTCATTTTTAATAATGTCGTAATTAAGAGGTTGGATGTTTTTCATAAGTGTAACATTTATTCTTCGCGAGATATTATTTCTATTAAGGAATTCCCCTGTGAGTTGAATATTATCTCAACTGCTCTTTTTTGTATAACTTTATCATTTCCAGATATATATAATTCTCTTACTTAAAATTTCCACATTTAAATACATTCAACTGCTTTAAATACGTCAATACTTCTGCTATGCAACCCAATATTGCAGCAATAGCGAAAAACTTTGCGCCAGATAAAAAAGATTACTTTAAATTCCCCAATTGCTTGCGGATATGGTGCTGTAGCACCGCTAGCATGCTGGCACCGGACAACCCAATCATCAGCGCACCATTCACCGCTTCCAGTGGGCCGAGCAGTTTCCATTTCGCACTCATCACGATATCGCCATAGCCCAACGTGGCAAAATTGACGCCAGAGTGATAAACCGCCTCTTGCAGAGAGGAAAACTCCCCGAGCCACAAAAACAAGATCCCCCACAGCATTATTTGCAGCAGATTACCCACCAATACAATGATGATGATGCCGAACAATGCCAATACGCCATAAAACATCCCTTCCCTCTGGTGAAAGCGCTTGATGTAAAAGCGAATGCACCAAACAGACATAAGTGATTGCAGCAACATATTGCACAGGATGACAGGCATCCCAGTTATCAAGACCAGCAACATTTTAACCCCCTTAATCGGTTTCGGCTGCTGGACGACCAGCCAGATGCCAGCGTTCAAGAACCACCACACACGCCCAGCCATACAGGGCAACAGCAACATATAGAGAACAGCGCATCAGCGATGCCAGCCAGACATCTTTACCGGAAGCACTGTCCTGAATTGCTGGGCCAAACAGAATCAGGCAGGTGACCCAGGCATTACTCCAGAAAGAGGGGGTGAATCGGCTAGTCGCCAGTCGCACCAAACGGCGCGCAACCCAAAGGCTAACGAGAGCCATCCACAGCACCAGCATCAGGAATGAAGGCCAGATGCTAAGCCCAAACCACAGCACTACCGCCAACAGCGCCCCCATCAAAGTCGATAGCACCAACTCTTTCCCGACCTGTTTTGCCGCAAGCGTGTTGGTTTGCTGTGCCAGCATCACGGTTTTCATCACTGCCGGGATATAAAACGCAGGGTTGCTTAATGCTAACAACCACACCGGCAATACAATAAGCACTGCACGTAAAGCCAGCTGGTGTGGAGATTCAGGAGGCAGTAGCACCTTAGCTGCTGAGGCAGGTGTGGCCTGAGGCGGGAACAGTACTAACGCAAACCGGTTA
Source organism: Buttiauxella cochleicola (assembly GCF_021282405.1). Classification (NCBI taxonomy): domain Bacteria; kingdom Pseudomonadati; phylum Pseudomonadota; class Gammaproteobacteria; order Enterobacterales; family Enterobacteriaceae; genus Buttiauxella; species Buttiauxella cochleicola. Next base: position 320,538 of record NZ_JAJSOU010000003.1, on the reverse strand, counting down.
ACCACCGTACCAATGATGATGCCAAGCCCCATCATTTGAGCAATACCAATAGCTAGTGACTGCTCGATGAGTCCGGCAATCGGAATGATGGTAATGGCCGTCGTCAGTAGCATGGCCTGGGTTCCCTTCCCTCTAAGCCCCATCAGCATCAGCAGATAAAGCAGCAGCGCCGTAAACAGCAATGCAGATAACGGGTAGTGCGTCAGTAAAGGCACCATCAGCACGCCACCAATCATGGTCATCGTTAGCACTAAGCCAACAATAATCCCCTTTTTGATGGGCAAAGGTTTCCCCTGACACAACACAATCCAGGCCATAATGCAGCCCAAATGCGGCATCGGTAGTGCAAGACCGTAGCAGACCAGCGCCGCAATGGCCGATCCCACTCCAATTCTCAGTACCGCACGATCCCCGTTATGCATGGCCTACCTCAGTAGATATACGAGAACCAGCTCATCAGTCGTATGTAGATGCTACCGAAGAAGCTCATTACGCCAGCGCCATTGGCATAGACCAATACATCCGCCTGCCCACCGACCCGCAAGTTTTTAACCGGAGGGAAATCGTCTTTAACAAAGGCTATTTTCACCGGGAACCGCTGCGCCTGACGTAGCCAGTCACGGCTATTATCGACCGTAGGCAGAACACCTGCGGGCTGGCTTTGTGTAGCACTTACGCCATAACTGATGCTGCGCACCTGGCCTTTGAAAATATGCCCCGGCATGCTGTCGAGCAAAATGGCGACTTCATCACCGATATTCACGTTGCCGATGTTATTTTCGGTCATATCCGCGCTAATCCAGACATCGTTTATCGCCACCAGCGTCATAACGGGTGCTCCCGCGCCAAGAAACTGTCCGATATCAGTGCGCAGATCCGTTACCAGCCCGCGGTTGGTCGCAACAACTACGGTATTTTTCCGGTCCAGTTCGGCTTTTTGCACCGCGGAACGAGCGCTCAGCAGTTGTGAGTTTTTTTCCCCGGAAACGCCCGCAGCTTCCGTCGCTCGGCGCACATCAGCAGCGGCGGCTGCCATCTGGCTACGCGCGGTTTCCCGCGTGGCTTGTGCCACTTCGAGTCGGCGAACTGAGATGGTGCCGGGATCTTCACGATACAAACGCTCCTGACGTTCAGCGTCTTTAGCCGCATTTTGATAAGCGGCTGTTGCCGCCTGTAAACCCGCTTTGGCCGCGGCAATGGTTTCATTATTGGCTTTGACCGAACTGAGCACCGTTTCATAGTCCGAGCGAGCCTTAGCCAACGCGATGTCATAAGGCTCGGGATCAAGCTCAAACAGCTTATCGCCCGGCGAGACCTCCTGATTATCGCGGACATAGACCTTTTGTATTTGCCCTCCCACTTCCGCAGCAATGGGGATAACAAACGCCTGAATTCTTGCCTGAGAGGTATAAGGTGTGAGGCGATCCGCCGCCAGATACCAGCAAAGCAATAAAATGATGACCACGAGGAGACCTATCACTCCACGTCGACTGGCTTGCCCCGCCGGATATGAGGATTCTGTCATTGCTGTTTACCTTCTTTGGGTAACGTTGCTGATGGCAAAGGGGCATCCAATAAAGGCACCCAGTTATCACGCTGGCGTAAATGAGCATCGGTTTGCTTATCAACCAGTGGGCGCTCACGCCCTTTCTCCCAACCGCCGCCCAGAGCCTTATAGAGCGTAATCAAGTCACGCATCAGGGCACCCCGGCTATTCACTAGCCTCTCCTGTTGATTAAACAAGGCTCTTTGTGAATCCAGTACCCGCTGGAAGTCAGCCATACCCTCACGATATTGGGTGTTGGCGATATCCAAAGAACGGTTTGCCGCCTGCCCAGTTTGGGTCAGCAGATCGATCTCTTGTTTATCATTGGCATAAGCAACGGCTGCATCATCCACTTCACGTGCGGCCTGAAATACCGTATCCCGGTAGCGTTCATGCAGTTGCAGGAACCGCGCATCTTGTACCAACACCTGGTTACCCAGCCGCCCTTGATCAAGCAAGTTCCAACTAAATGTCGGCCCCGCAGCCCAGGAGAGCGTGCTACTTCCGCCATTTCGGGCGCTAATTCCCACGCTGCCGATAAGAGAAATAGACGGATAGAGTTCAGTTTCTGCCACGCCTATCAAGGCTGACTGTGCCGCTAATTGCCTTTCAGCCGCTCGCACATCAGGTCGGCGGCGCAGCAAATCTGCAGGCAATTCCGACACCAGCTCGAGGTTGCCCTTCGGAAGGCCCCCTGTGTTATCGACCATTTCGGGTAACGGGCCAGGTTTTCGCGCCAGCAGCACGCTCAATGCGTTCTGGCTCTGACGCAGACTTGTTTCCAGTTGAGGAAGACTTGAGAGAGTTGATAGATATTGGGTTCTCGCCTGCTGTACATCCAGCTCAGCGCTGTTGCCACTGAGGAATAAACGTTCTGTGATTTGCAGGCTACGCTGCTGAATTTTGGCGTTACTGCGGGTAATTTGCAGGCGCGCTTCAAGCGTACGGATATTCACATACAGCTGGGCGACTTGTGCCGCCATCAGCACCTGAATATCGTCATATTGCGCAAGTGTTGCGAAGTAACTCGCATCGGCAGATTCGACACCACGTTTGAACTTGCCCCAGAAATCAATCTCCCATCCCAGGTTAAAGCCCGCGCCATAGTTGGTGCTAGCGATGTAACGGTCATTATGTTGTTGACCGCCAGTAATGACTTGCCCATCGCCAATGGTTGCCTGAGGTGAGAGTAAGCTTTCTGCAATCCCCAACTGTGCTCGTGATTCAAGCAGGCGCAGACCGGCAATTTTAACATCGGGGTTTTTCCGCAAGGCTTCGTTGACGAGCATCGTAAGAGTCGGGTCATTAAGCTGTATCCACCACTGGTCATAACTGCTCTGAGATACGCCAGATGCCATACTCTTCGTCGCTGGCTGCCATTGCGCCAGCTCCGGAACTTGTGGAGTTTTATAGTCAGGTCCCAGAGTGGTACACGCGCTCAAGACCAGGCTTGCGCCCCCCGTTATCAGGAGGCGCCTGAATCTGTCTTCACAGAGCATCTTGCCCGCTCAACGTCGGGCCTGACGGACCTTCTTTAACCCAGGCCATGAAGATTCGGTAACCAATAGATAGCAAGGTCGCGCCAATAAACATGCCGAGAATACCGTTGGTCGCCATACCTCCCAGCGCCCCCAATAGCACCACAGGCATTGGCACATCTACACCACGCCCCAACAACAAAGGTTTCAGCACATTGTCCGCCATACCGGCGACAATCAGCAGAATGGTGAAAATGATATTCATCACGGTTCCGTTGTCGCCTGTCATCCACATAATCGCGATAGCCGGGGCGGTAACCAGTATCACCGGAACCTGGGCAATACCCAGAATCAGAGCCAGAACGAAGAAAATCCCCACGGCAGGAATACCAGCGAACGCCATCACAATACCAGCCAGCAACGCCTGAATGAAGGCAACACCAATAACCCCCATCGCTACGGCACGAATGGTATTGGTGCAAAGTTTAGTCAGGGCCGGGCCTTTTCTTTCATCGGTGATGCGTGTGGCGATACTCGTAGCACTTGCCGCACCTGAAGCACCCCAGGCCATCATGATACCGGCGACGATAAAGGAGAATACAAAGCCAATCAAACCGCCACTCATGCTAGCCAGAATGGTAATAACCTGGCGGGTAATCTCACCTAGTTGCGGGCCATAACTTTTAACTAAACCTGGTAAATCTGTCGCGGCCCTCATCCACACAACATAGATTTTTTCACCCACAATCGGTATTGCCACCAGGCGATTCGAAGGTTGCGGAATGACCAGGCTATCACTGGTGACTTTTGAAATAAGTGCACTGACGCTATCACCCAGGGAGCTAATCATCGCGATGGTAGGTACAACGATTAGCAACACCCCCAGCAACACCAGCAAGGTCGCAGCCCATCCCTGTTTATTCCCCATACGCGCAGCAAAACGTTGATGAAGCGGATAGAGAGTCACCGCCAGAATAAGTGCCCACAGCAGCATATTCATAAAAGGCGAGATGACAGTAAAACAGAAGGAGGCTAGTGCGAGGATGAGACCAAATTTGATGAACATATCCAGAAATCTGGCAACCAGTCTTTTCTCAGCTAAGGGAGTATCATTAATTTCCATGATGCGGTTATTCCAGGTGATAGTGACTACGTAACTATCCAGATCTCGAGCATTAATGACCGGGACAGCAGATCGCTGGCATTGCATTTTAAAAAATTAGATTGAGCCCAGTAATATAAACCCGTTGGTTTTTATTAACTATTTTGATAATAGAACAAACAGACATTACTGCAAAAATGGCACAAAGAGTGTGGTCGCCAGACTTACCATCTAAAAACAAAGATAAAAAATTTAATCTATACAACGGCATTCTATTTTCGATAGCATTTTCCGTATAAATACAAATAAAAAATCAGAACTAAGCTCTGTAAAAAACAACCCGTACAATCGAAAATATCACAACGGCGTTCGTAACACCTCACTCACTGATGAATACATCACCAGAAACGAATGAAATGACAATACCCCCCAACATCATTTCGGGTGATGTTCTTTCTGCAGAATAATTATTTCAGGCTATACCCAAGTATTAAACCAGCCTTATTAGCACACAACAAAACGGTTTTTTGTTTATTTTTAACAAACACTAATCAACTCAATGAGAATAATTGCGGCATTAAGGTATCAAAGTGTTAATAATTAATTGCAAGCCATTAATAATACAAGGTCATATCTAAAAACAAGGCGACTGTTAGCACGCAAACCATAAAACCTCAGTTGAACTCAGGCTGATCCCACAACAAATGATTTTTGTGGTACAAAGTACCAGCAATTTTTAACCATTTTCAGGGACGCGCCATGTCTGTTTCCATCGATATTATTTCCTGCATCACCGATCGTTTTGTGGAGCTGACCACGACAGAAAAGCGTATTGCACAATTTATTCTCGATGATGTGCAATCAGCTACGACTTTATCAATTTCAGAAATGGCGCGGCTTACAGATACCAGTCAGGCATCGATTACCCGTTTTGCACGCGCGATTGGCTGCAAAGATGTGCGCGAGCTAAAAGTGAAACTCGCACAGTCGCTGGCGGTAGGGCAACGTTTTATTCTGGATGTACCTGACCTCGAAGGCGTGCAAGGTATCTACGAAACTATCATTAATGTGCTGGATATTAATCGCCGGGCACTCGATACCGACTCGCTTAACAAAGCGGTGGAATGGTTGGGCCAAAGCCGACAAATTCTCGCTATCGGCATGGGCGGTGGCTCCACAATTTGTGCCCAGGAAGTACAATTTCGCCTGTTCCGTCTTGGCCTTCCGGTGGTCAGCCAAAGTGATGGTCTGCTGGTCAGAATGATGTGTTCGGCTGTGTCACCCAACGATGTGGTACTGGCATTATCGCTGGGAGGATACACACCAGAGGTGATTGAAAGTGCGGCTATCGCCCGGCAGTACGGTGCAAAAGTGATTGCCATCACCCCGCAAGACTCACCGCTGGCGCAAAACGCTGATATTGTGCTGCCGCTGATAGTGCGGGAAAACGACTATATTTTTAAGCCCAGCACCTCGCGCTATGCGATGTTAGCAATGGTAGATGTGTTGGCGACGGAGCTGGCTATGGCCAATAAAAACCAGACCAAAGACCGCCTGCGCCGCATCAAACTTGCCCTGGATAGCCATCGGGGTGGTGCGGACAGACAGCCTCTGGGGGATTAGCGGCTTGCCGGGTGCCTCCCTCAAGAAGAGGGAGGAGCGAACTAACCCTTAACGGTCTGCCCGATAACAGGTCAAATCCACTTCGACTTTACAATCCACCACCAGGTCAGCCACACAACAGACGCGAGCTGGCGGATGCTCGGCAAAGAACTCAGCGAACACTTTGTTAAACGACTGGAAATAGCGCGCGTCGGTAAGATAAACCTTCACATGCACCACATCGGCCAGGGTGTAGCCCGCACTTTCCATGATGTCCACGCAGTTCTGAATCGCCAGGCGCGACTGCTCAATAATGCCACCTTCAACGACTTCACCATCTTTCATTGGCGTTTGCCCGGAAACATAAAGCCAACCACCCGCTTCTACCGCTTTTGCAAAGGGTAAGTGCTGCCCGCCTGTTCCAGTGCTGCCACCGACTCCGTAACGTTTAATGCTCATTGTTGTTCCTTATTGATTTTCATTCTCTCAGGAGAGGGGCGAAATGAAGATGCGATTTAGCGACGTAAGAACCGCCCGGCACGCCCGATAACTTGTTGATCCCGACCATAACTCATCACACCGTTAACCATTACCGCTTCGATACCAGCAGCCGGTTGTTGCGGATCGCTAAAGCTTGCCACATCGCGCACGGTTTCAGCATCAAACATCACTAAATCAGCATAATAGCCGCACTTCACCAGTCCGCGCCCATCAAGCTGGAAACGAGCAGCCGACATTCCCGTCATCTTATGCACTGCAACAGTCAGCGGAAATAGCTTCTCATCACGGCTGTAGTGACCCAGTACACGCGGGAAGGCTCCCCACAAACGCGGATGCGGCATCGGATCGTTTGGCAAACCGTCTGAGCCGACCATGGTGACCGGGTAGCTCAACACGCGTCGCACGTCCTGCTCGTCCATGTTGTAGTAAATCGCCCCGGCTGGCATCAGCAATTTCCCCGCCTCAGTCAACGTCATCGACCAGTTTTGCGCGATCTGTTTTAGCGACTGCCCGGCAATTTCAGGATGCGGTTCCGACCAGGTAATCACAATGTCGAATTCGTCGGTAATTTGTTTCAGGTCCAGCGTAGAAGAGCTCGCAGAGTAGGGATAACAGTCGCAGGACACATCCTGCTGCTGGCGCACCTTGTCGAATAGTTTCAATGTTTCAACCGTCCGCCCCCAGTTCTTTGCCCCGGCGCACTTATGATGTGAAACAACGACAGGCACTTTGCCATGACGACCAATGCGAAAGGCCTCATCGAGCGCCTCAAGAATCGGCTCAAATTCCGAGCGCAGATGGGTGGTGTAAATTCCTTTCCCCGCCGCCAACTCTTCCGCCAACGCCATCACCTCTTCTGTTGTGGAATGGAACGCGCTGCCATAGGCAAGACCAGTACTTAACCCTAGACCGCCCTGCTGCAACGCCTCACGAAGCTGCGCGCGCATGGCGCTAATTTCTTCGCTTGTGGCGGCGCGGAACAAGTCATCCATATGATTATTACGCAGCGCCGTGTGGCCAATTAATGTGCCGACGTTAACCGCCGGCTTAGCTTGCTCTACGGCTTGCGCGTAGGCGGCAACCGTTGGGTAGATGAAGTGTTCCACTTCACCGAGCAAATTCATCGGGTCAGGCACATTACCCTTCATGGTCGCCGTGGCGGCACTGATTCCGCAATTGCCGACGATCACTGTCGTAATACCCTGGCTAATTTTTGGCAGGTACTCCGGCATCCGGATAACGTTAATGTCATCGTGGGTATGAACATCAATAAAACCAGGAGCCAACACCCGGCCTTTTCCATCAATTTCTTCATGTGCCGAACCACTGATCATTGGCGCGATTTCCACAATGCGATCGCCCTGCACCGCAACATCAGCACGATATTGCGCTCCACCGCTTCCATCGATAACCGTGACATTCCTGAACAAGTAATCGAACTTCATGTCTTCCTAACCCCCGTTATGTTCTGGATTAAAGTTAACCATTTACAAGCGTAAAAAACAGTGGAAGACTACTCAAAACCCCTATGAAATTATGATACTTTTATTCAATTAAGCACATTATTTTTAATAAAAAATATATTTTTCATTAAATTACAAATGATACATTGTCTGAAAGAAATGAAAATCACAAAGGAATAATGTTATGAAATACCAGAACGCTAACCTCGTCCTACACAAATCAGCCTTGATGTTTACCCCTGCTAATATCCTCAACGAAGACATTTGTTTACCCGCAGCCGTTATCAAAAAAGGCGCGCTGGAGAACAATATTCAGTGGATGCAGCGCTACGCAGATACGCGCGGTGTCTCCCTGGCCCCTCACGGGAAAACCACCATGACACCGTGGATTTTTCAACAACAGCAGCAAGCGGGGGCCTGGGCGGTAGGTGTCGGCAGCGCCTGGCAAGCAAGCATTGCGATGGTTAGCGGTATCAAACGAGTGTTGATGGTTAACCAGTTGGTCGGCAAAGCAAATATGCAGCTGGTCTCACAGCTAAAAGCTCATTACCCGGATGTCGATTACCTATGCTGTGTTGACAGTCTTGCCAATGCAAAAGCGCTTTCTGCTTTCTTTAGCGCGAATAACCAGCGGCTTGATGTTTTGATTGAACTGGGGGTACCTGGTGGGCGCTGTGGTTGCCGCACGACTGAACAGGCACAAACCCTGGCCGAGGGAATTTCTATACTCCCGGGTCTGCGCTTACGCGGTCTGGAACTGTATGAAGGCGTGCTGCACGGCGAAAACCCGCAACCGAAAGTGGAAGCATTGCTGCGCGACGCCGCGGCACTCGCCTGCCAGCTAGAGCAATATGTTGACGGGGAATTTATCCTCACGGGTGCGGGTTCTGTTTGGTATGACGTGGTATGTAATGTCTGGCTGGTCGCGCAAAAACCGGCAAACTGCCGCATTGTTATCCGCCCTGGTTGTTACATCACGCACGATGCCGGTATTTACCAGCAAGCACAGGACGAGCTTATGGCGCGCGATAAAGTCGCCTGTGATCTTGGGGGAGATTTAGTCTCGGCTCTGGAGCTGGTTGCAATGGTGCAATCCGTACCGGAAAGCGACCGCGCGATTGTGAATTTTGGCAAACGAGACAGCGCTTTTGACGCAGGTTTACCGCAGCCTGTTGCGCATTACCGAGCGGGAAAATCACTGGAACTGGTAGCTAATGCCATCGAAACCACCGGCATCATGGATCAACATGCCATGCTGAAACTCAAAGCCGGTGCTGATGTGCAGGTGGGGGATATTCTGGTCTTCAGCACTTCCCATCCGTGCCTGACATTCGACAAATGGAAAGCGCTCTTACTGGTTGATGAGCAGTACAACGTTCTCGAAACGTTGGAAACAGCCTTTTGATCAAATAGTTTGCCGGTCGGGTTAGCATTCGCGACACCCGACATTTATGCCATCGGCTCAGCTATCAATCCCTTCACAAAGCAAATCAATAATTAACAACGAACCGTAGCGCACTTCTGTTAGCGGTAAAAGAATATCGTCGCTGTGAATAAATGAGCCGCTATCCCGGCCAATGAAAATGATTTCAGCACCCAGCCGACGCGCCTGATGCGCCGCCGCAATCAGTGCATTTTCCGGTGCAGAGCCTGCAAAAACTACCAACACTTGTCCGGCACCAAGCATCGATGCAGTAATACTCATCAGCGCTGGGTCCTGACAAATATTGGCCGGATAGCCCTGAGTCAGCAGGCGATATTGCAACAGGCTCGCAAAAGGCGTATCTGCCGCACTGGCACTGAAAATATGCACCGCTTTCGCCTGTTTTAAACGAACAACTGCCTGATTGATGACTGCGGGTTGCAGTTCGCAGAACTGTGAATTTAGTGCATTTTGCAGCTTGTTCAGTTTTTCACGCCATGGCAAAGCCATATCACCACCGGCTACCGGTGTACTGGCTTGCGCCAGTTTCATACGCAAATCACGGATATCGTCACACCCCGAAGCTCTGGCAAATCGGGTAATAGTTGCCGGGCTAACCCCAGCAGCCGTCGCAAGCTGGTCGATGGTGGCCGAGGCAGCAAAAGAGACATCATCAAGAATGGTCTGCGCCACGCGTGATTCTTGCTGGCTGAAGTCATTCAGGCGGTTGCGGATCTGGCCGAGAATATCCCCGTTATTCTCACGCCCTATTGAGTGCGAAAACCTGTCGAGTATTTCGCTACCAATACCAGCGTTAAGGGCCAGCGCTTTCAGTGCACCCGGATCTACCCAGGCAGCATCGCCCAGCATAGGGGCTGCGGGAACTTGCAGATTGTTCTCCTGCTGTTGATGGCGCACCTGGCCGATAAAATCATTGATATCGTCACAGCCAATGCTGCGCGCAAAGTGCTGCAACGTGGCAGGGCTCACCCCTGCCTTTGTCGCTAACTCTTCCATCGTTGCTTCGGGTATTTGCGCGAAGTTATCGAGGAAAAAGCGTGCCAGACGAGATTCTTGCGCAGGCAGGCCAGATAACCCGTGTACCAGTTGGTAAACAATATCCATAACAGGGGGCGTCCTAATGTCGGCATTAACTGCTCGTTAAAAGCATCATAAATGTTTGAAATTATTTTTCAATCCATCTCATTCACGTACACATTATTCTCTACAACGCTCGCCATCCATATCCATTTTCCTATAGAGATCACATATTCATCCGGCCTCAGTGCCATCGGGAAATAATCCAACAGTGATCACACTCATGAAAATAATTTTCATACATGCTAATTAAAACAGCTAATGTATGAAATATGTTTTCAAATGAGGGGAAGGTTGTAATGAAAAAAATCATGTTGTGCTGTGCTGCGGGGATGTCCACCAGCATGCTGGTACAAAAAATGCGTACCGAAGCGACGAAGCGTTCTCTGGAAATCGAAATTGACGCCATCCCGGTATCCGAAATTGAAGGCCAATTGCGCCATGCCGACGTGGTATTGCTTGGCCCGCAAGTACAGTACGAATTACAGCGCCTGACTGAGCTTTCCACACCGCTGGGGAAACCTGTCGCGGTGATAGATATGATGGATTACGGCACCATGCGCGGCGATCGCGTGCTGGATAAAGCCCTCGCCCTAATGGCCTGAGACAGGCGGAGAACAAGATGAAAATTACCGTTATTGGCGGGGGAAGCAGTTATACCCCGGAGTTGATTGAAGGATTGATTGAACGCCATGCTTCACTGCCAATGGCGGAACTGGCATTGGTGGATGTAGAAGCGGGTCGCGAGAAAGTCGATATTATTGCCGCCCTCGCCCGTCGCATGCTCGACAGAAATGGTCTGGAGTCCGTCAAGGTATCCGTACATTTTGACGCTGACGAAGCCATCAAAGGTTCCAGTTTTGTCTTAACGCAGCTGCGCGTGGGGCAACTTCCCGCCCGCGCCGCCGATGAACGCCTGGGTTTAAGCCACAAGCTTCTCGGCCAGGAAACCACGGGGGTTGGCGGTTTTGCGAAAGCGTTGCGCACCATTCCCGTGATGCTCGATATTGCCCACCGCGTGGAGCGTCTCGCCCCGGATGCGTGGATTATCAACTTCACCAATCCGGCCGGCATTGTGACCGAAGCGGTATCACGTTATAGCAAAGCAAAAATCATCGGTCTGTGTAATGTGCCGGTGACAATGCACCATATGATTGCCGACATGCTAAAACTGCCTCATGACAAAGTTTCGCTCCGTTTTGTGGGCCTGAATCATATGGTTTGGGTGCATAAAGTGTTGGCAAACGGACGCGATGCCACCGACGAAGTTATTGAAATGCTGTGCGATGGCGAGCAGCTTTCCATGAACAACATTAAAGCGATTCCGTGGCCTGCGGATTTGCTGCGCGCACTAGGCGCCATTCCCTGCCCTTACCACCGTTACTTCTGGCAAACGCGCACCATGCTGGAAGATGAACTCTCTGATGCCGCTACTAAAGGCACTCGTGCCGAGCTGGTCATGAAGGTGGAAGAGTCACTGTTTAAGCTCTATGCCGATCCAAACCTCGATAAAAAACCGGAAGAACTTAGCCAGCGTGGTGGTTCGTTCTACTCCGAGGTCGCGGTGCAATTGATTAACGCCTTACACAACAATCTCGGTATGGAAATGGTGGTGAATACCGCTAACAACGGTGCCATTCAGGGGTTACCAGACGACGCAGTGATTGAAACCAACTGCCTGATTGACGCCCTTGGCGCACATCCGCTGGCCTTTGGGAAATTACCACTGCTGATGAACGGCCTGACTCAGCAAGTTAAAGATTTTGAACGTTTGACCATTGAAGCGGCGGTTCACGGCGATAAGCAAAAAGCGTTACTGGCATTGGTGGCCAATCCACTGGTCGCTGATGTCAATCTGGCGTCTGCGCTGGTCGATGAAGTGCTAAGTATCAATAAAGCGTGGCTGCCGCAGTTTAACGTTTAAACCAGCGTTGTCGGATGTCGCTACGCTAATCCGACCTACGACTAAATAAAATTATAATTCTACCCAAAATAATTCGAGTTGCAGGAAGGCGGCCAGCCCGTAAGTCCCCAGGAGCATAGCTAACTATGTGACTGGCGCGCGCGGGTGCAGCCAACGCACCTACGGCTTGAAGTATGAAGGGTATCCGGGCAGGGGGTGTCTATGAACAAATCTATTATCGAAAAATATGTACTGCCAACCGCGCTAAAAATTGCCGGGCAAAAGCATGTGCTATCGGTGCGTGACGGTATCATTCTGAACATGCCATTTATGTTGATTGGCTCGTTCTTCCTTATTTTTGCTTATCTGCCGATACCGGGTTATGCCCAAATGATGAGCGACTTTTTCGGCCCAACCTGGCAGGAAAAAGTGCTCTATCCGGTTAAGGCGACCTACGACATCATGGCGATTATCTCCGCCTTTGGTATCGCTTATCGCCTGGCAGAAAAGTACCGCACTATCGATCCGTTGACTGCCGGTGCCGTGTCTCTGGTTGCGTTTATCATGACCATTCCGCAGCACATCATGTTTACACCCGCTACGGGCGGTGCGGCACAGTTAGTGAAAGGCGTAATGCCGATGGGGCAAATTGGCAGCCAGGGATTGTTTGTTGCCATCCTTATCGCACTGCTTTCAACCGAAATTTACCGCTTTATCAACAACCGCAATCTGGTTATCCGTATGCCGGAAGGCGTGCCGCCAGCGGTAGCTAAATCCTTCCTTGCATTGATCCCAGGCTTCTGCGTTTTAGCGGTAGTGTTGGCGCTGCGACTGTTGGTTGAGGCAACACCATTTGGCGACATCAATACGATGATTACCGAACTGGTTGGTATCCCTATGAGTCATGTCGGCGGTTCACTGCCAGGTATGATTATCTCGGTATTACTGATTGGTATTCTGTGGATGCTGGGCCTGCATGGCGACACTATCGTACTGGTATTTATCCGTCCGGTCTGGTTGAGCAATATGTCGGAGAACCTCGAAGCATTCCAGAACGGTTTGCCTATTCCGCATATCATCACTCAACAATTTTATGACTTGTGGATTGCCCCTGGCGGCACCGGTGCCCTACTCGGACTGGTGATATTTATGCTGATCCGCAGTCGCAGTGCGCAGATGAAACAATTGGGTAAAATCGCCGCCCCCGGTAGCCTGTTTAACATCAGCGAACCGATGGTATTTGGCATTCCCATTGTGATGAACCCATATCTGGTCGTACCGTTTATTCTTACCCCTGTTGTATTAGTGATTGTTTCTTATATAGCAATGACCACCGGGCTTGTCGCCAAACCTGCGGGTATTGCCTTGCCGTTCACTACACCGATCGTGGTCAGCGGATACCTGGCAACCGGCGGGCATATTTCAGGTTCCGTGCTGCAAATCGTCAATCTCGGGATTTCGCTGGTGATGTATTACCCGTTCTTCCGCATCTGGGATAACCTGAAATATCGTGAAGAACAGGCCAGTAAATCGCAAAAAGAGGCTTCAGTAGCGCCTGTAACAGAGCAAGTAACGTCGTAAACCCGGCGAAGGGTGAATGGTGCCCATTCACCCTTTATCTGCTGTTCTCAGATAAGGTTAGCAATAATCATACTTTTCAATACTGAACAATCTCTTATACATCTATTTTTGAACAAAATTTTTCTTTCCCTAGTTGGCGAGAAATACAGTTCTGAACCATAGTCTAAAGGTAGGGAAAACAATTTATCTACCATAAGCAAAGATGAGGTTCGTCATGAAGATAGCTAAGGGTGTATTGGTAGCGTTAACTTTGGGTGCAGTATCATTCAGTGCATTGTCAGCAGAACTGTTGACGAAAGAAGCCTATAACGACCATAAAGATCAGTATGTAAAAGTAGGTACCATCACCACCAGTGGTGAAATGTCACCATCTGATGCCAAAGCAGAACTCTCCAAGAAAGCCGATGAGCTGGGTGGTCAGTTTTATGTTGTAACTTCTGCAGATACCGAGAATAAAATTCACGGCACCGCAAACGTATACAAGAAGAAATAACCTGTCTTCTAAATGGGCACCCCCTGTGTTGCCCATTTAATAACGCTTCCCTTCACAATAAAGCCAGATAACCTTTCCTACCCAAAATACCCTATACTTTGCCATCCGTACCTGATTGATATACCTGAATAACAAAGGTATCTGGGTTTCTCTGATGTATATATCAACCCGTTTTAGAATTGTGATTCATCTGTGCGCTTTTTTAGTTGTTCTCTACAGCCTGACGATGATCCCGCCAATGTTGCTGGCTTTAATTGAAAAAGAACGCAGCCTGTTCGGTTTTCTTTATACCTTTCTCATCACTTTTACACTGGGAAGCCTGGCCTGGGTGATGACTGGCCGGTCTAATATTCAACTCGAAACCCGCGATGGCTTTATTATCATCGTTTTGTTTTGGCTGCTTTTTTCAGTAATCAGCGCCATGCCGCTGTGGCTGGATGACAGCTATAACGTATCTTTAGCTGATGCCATGTTTGAGGGGGTTTCGGGGATAACGACTACCGGAGCCACTGTTTTTAACGATGTCTCCCTATTACCAAAATCAATCCTCTATTACCGCGCCCAGCTCAACTTTATCGGCGGCCTCGGTGTCATCGTGCTTGCTGTGGCAGTATTGCCGCTTCTGGGTATTGGGGGAATGAAGCTTTATCAATCCGAAATGCCCGGGCCATTTAAAGAAGAGCGCCTTACGCCACGTCTTGCTGATACTGCCAAAAGTTTGTGGCTGACTTACTTGCTGCTGGGTGCTGCCTGCACAATTGCCTACAAACTTGCCGGAATGCCGTTCTTTGATGCGCTTTGTCATGGCCTTTCCACCGTCTCATTAGGTGGCTTTTCTACACGCACCGAAAGTATCGGCTTTTACAACAGCTATGCTATTGAGCTTGTCGCCGGGGCTTTTTCATTGCTCTCAGCCATCAACTTCACCCTCTATTTTGTCGCCCTGGCACGTCGCAGTATTAAGCCGTTTCTCAAGAGTGCGGAGTTGCGATTCTTCCTGATGGTCGCAAGCATTGTGATTTTAATCATCACACTGGAAGTCTGGCGCGCAGGAATGTACGCCCTACCCGCCTCGTTCGTTCATGCCTTTTTCCTGACCAGTTCAATGATTACCGATAACGGCCTTTCAACCAGCGATTACGCTTCCTGGCCGGTACACACTATTGTTCTGCTGCTGTCCGCCAGTTTCTTTGGCGGATGTGTAGGGTCAACCTGTGGCGGGATCAAAGCGCTGCGCTTCCTGGTGTTATTTAAGCAAACCCGCCATGAAGTACATCAACTGGCACACCCGCGCGCCATCATGAGTATTCGGATTGGTAACTCGCCCGTTAACGACAGAGTGCTGCGTTCCGTGTGGAGTTTTTTCTTCCTCTATGTCGTGTGCACCTGCTTTTTTATCTGGATGCTGAATTTGCAGGGATATGACCTGTTAACCTCATTCGCCACCGTAGCGGCCTGTATTAACAACATGGGCTTAGGGTTTGGTGAAACTGCCGCAGGATTTGGTACGTTGAGCGATAGTGCAAAATACTTAATGTGTGCGGCTATGTTATTGGGCCGACTGGAGATCTATCCGGTGTTGATTCTGTTTTCGAGGACGTTCTGGAGGAGCTAATATTCACGTCGCCGCTCATAGAGCGGCTTCTTATTTACATCTCACGCAGTCAATCTGACAGCGTGAGATCAGTAAGCCTAGCTCACTACACGCTAAGTTCACCCCAAACCAGATTCCCTTTATGGAATGTCGCGGTTCGTGGAGAGATACGTGCCACGGCTTCGGCAGAACATGAGGCATCCACCAGCACAAAACTGGCTTCATCCTGCGCTTTTGGCCACACACGCTCGCCTTTGTCATTAAGCGGCAGCACATTTCCTGTGGCAATCGCCAACGAGCGCGAAAGGTTTAGCTCACTCACACGCATATAGAGCTGCGCATAAAGATTAGCTTTTTCCAGCATGTCGCCCAGGCCATACGGCGACCAGTGGTCGATAACGCTGTCGGTGCCGGTCATCACAAACACACCCTTCTCTTGTAGCTGCTTGAGTGGCATATGCATGGTGCCAATCGGTACCGTTGACGCGATAGTAATTTGTTGCGCTGCCATACGCGTAGCAATCGCATCAACTTCTTGTTCGTTCATCATCGCCAGTGCAAAACCGTGGCTGATGGTCAATTTGCCTTTCAGCTCAGGAGTTTTCTCCACCGTTTCCACCATATAATTCACCGCCGCAATGCCCGCCGGACTGGTTTCATGCAGGTGAATATCGACGCCCTTTTTGTAGTCGATGGCTATCTGGAACATGGCATCTAAGGATTTTTCCATCGCCCCATCGACGTTAGTCGGGTCAAGCCCACCCACGTAGTGAGCGCCCGCTTGCATTGCATCGCGCATCAACGCAACGGAGTTCGAGTGCAGCAAACCATGCTGAGGAAACGCGACAATTTCACAGCTAAAACCAGACTTACGGCGTTCCAGAACCGCTTGCAGATTCTCGAGGTTTTTCAGCCCGGAAACTGGCTCAACGTTGCAATGGCTACGAGCTATGGTCGAGCCTTTCGACTGAATCAAATCAATCAGCTTTTCCGCGCGTTCCTGTGTGACCGGTTGTAGTTCCGGCAAGAGTTTTTGCTCGAGCGCAATCATATCCAGAATGGTGGTTCCCGCCGGGCGGTTGTGTACACGCCATGGGCCACCGTAGAAGGTTTTATCAAGATGGATGTGCATATCGCGCATCGCTGGCAGCAGCAGTTTCCCTGACGCATCGTAATGGGCAAGGGTGGCATCGGGATGCTGTTTATTTGCGAGCAGTGCCGCAATTTTGCCGTCTTTAATTTCCAGCGTTTTCAGCTCGGTTTGCGTGCCAACAATAGTCTGCCCGTCGCGGCTAAAACCAGCCTCCAGCAGCA
Organism: Buttiauxella cochleicola; assembly: GCF_021282405.1. NCBI lineage: Bacteria > Pseudomonadati > Pseudomonadota > Gammaproteobacteria > Enterobacterales > Enterobacteriaceae > Buttiauxella > Buttiauxella cochleicola. The sequence continues at coordinate 303,440 of NZ_JAJSOU010000003.1, read as the reverse complement.
CGTTGTCGAGGTAGTAATGGGATTCTTTAATGGCGCTCATGCGGTTGTCCGTTTCACAGGCGATGGAGGCTGGTTTCGCAGCATACGCCATCGAGCCGGTCGCGCCAAAGAGCGCACAGGCCGCCGCCACTTTGCCGCCGCCGCTTAAAAATTCACGGCGGCTTTTTTCTGCATTATTCATTGAGTTCTCCCACTCTTAGTCATTCACAATATGCGTGCCCGTTTCGCCACGCAGGGCGACGGATAATTTTTCCGGGGTGGTGATAATCACGCGCTTGCCGCCGTTGCGCAGGAACGCAAGGCTGGCGGTAATCTTTGGCAGCATGCTGCCAGGCGGGAAGTGGCCTTCATCGCTAAAACGCGCCATCTGTTCAACCGTGACTTCATCGAGTGCTCGTTGTTCTGGTTTGCCAAAGTGAACACACACTTTCTCCACGCCAGTGGTGATCACCAGAATGTCAGCGTTCACTTCGCGGGCCAGCAGCGCCGTTGACAGGTCTTTGTCGATAACCGCATCAACGCTTTGGTAATCCCCCTGCTCGCTGCGAACCACCGGAATGCCACCGCCGCCCGCGCCAATCACCACAAAGCCTTGTTTAATCAGCGCGCTAATCGCATCGGCTTCGACAATCCGTTTCGGTTCCGGCGAGGCCACCACGCGGCGGTATCCGCGCCCGGAATCTTCCACAAACCGCCAGTCCGGGTGCGCCACTTTTAACGCCTCGCACTGTTGTTCGCTAAAGAACGCGCCAATCGGCTTGGTTGGATGGGCGAAATTCGGGTCGTTTTTGTCCACTTCCACTTGGGTTATCACGGTGACCGCTTTTTTGTCTCCGTGTTTCCCCAACTGGTTATTCAGCGCCTGCTGAATCAGGTAGCCGATGCCGCCCTGGGTATCTGCCACACAGTTAGCCAGCGGCGTGAGCGGCAATCCCTCTTTCTCATGGGCGATTTCCGCGCGACGCAGGTCCAGCCCCACCTGTGGGCCGTTGCCGTGCGTCAGCACGATGTCGTAATCCGACGAGAGCATTTCCAGCACCGTCTGGGCCACTTCTTTAACCGCGACTTGCTGATGTTCAACCGACTGGCTGGCGTTATCTTTGATGATGCTGTTGCCGCCAATTGCCACAACCACGAGCTGTTTCATTATTTTTATCCTTGTAGGGCAAAGGCCGGTAGATGCCGCCTGAGGCTTATCCACCCTACAAAACCGTAGGGCGGATAAGTACGCGTCATCCGCCATTTTTTATACCGAGGTCACAACCTCAGAAGCCGCTTCACGGCGGTCGAGCACGTGCTTCACCACAAACATCGCGCCCATCATCAAATACGCGGTGACAAACATCAGCGAACTGCCCTGCGCAAAGCCGACCATCGGCGCGTGAATCACGCCAAACAGTGCCAGCAACGCACCGACAACCGCAGCCACCGCACCGCGTAACGGCTTGTTGATAATCGCGAAGATTGCCACGCAACCCCACAACATGCTGGCGAGCGGTGCACCGTTGCCCAAATGCACCAGTCCCTGGTAAAACACCCCTTTATGCGCCAGCGCTTCCGGGCCGATTTTCGCAGCCGACGTCCCGGCCGCGGCCATCACGCTATTCACCATGGTCAGCGCCCAGTTAGCTATCCACGGGAACAAGCAGATGAAAATAACCGGCACCTCTATTTTCGGTGTCTCTCGCACCACCTGGTTTGCCGTCACCACGCCGATAAACACCAGAATTGGCACAATGGCAGTCATCGGAATAATGGCGAGCATGAATGCACCGAGGCCAAACAGCGGCACGATAAACATGGTGACGCCGGACGCCAACGTGTAGCCGATACTCGCACCCATCGCCTTCCAGCCCGCGTGGCCCACGTACACCGTCACCGGGAACGGGTTGCCCATCAGGCAGCCGAGCGTTGACGCCAGGCCGTTGGTCAGCATCACTTTGCGGGTGTTGTATTCATCCCCCGCCGCGTGGGCGCTTTCGATGTTTTCCAGGTCAAAAATGTAGTTCGCCAGCCCCAACGGAACTGCCGATGCCAGATAAGGCAGCGCGTGCGGCAAGCCTTGCAGGAAGCTATCGACATGAATCGATGGCGGGTTAAAGCCGAATGATGACATCGAGGCTTTGATGGCTTCCGGGCTTTGCAGGCCAGAAACCCACGCCAGTGCCGTACCGGCAACCAGCAGTAATAAGCCAGTAGGAATACGGGCAAAAATCGGCTTTTTGCCAAACCAGTTAATGAAAATCAGCAGCAGAACAATGAAAGAAACCGTTGGCGCTTCAAATGCCTGAAGCATCGGGTTCATCGCCAGCAGCAATAAACCTAAGCCCGACAAACACGACAGCAGAACGGTACGCGGGATCATCTTGCGGATGGTTTCGCCAAGGAACGAACCACCCACCAGAATCATCGCTTCAACAAAACACCACACCAGGCCAATCTGAATCGCAAATTCGGCATCACCCGTTTGCTGGTATACCGGCATCAGCACCAAAAACGTCACGGTAAAGATAGACGGCGCACTTGGCCCGGAAGGCAGTGCGGTTACATCTTTTCGCCCTGTCTCTTTCGCCAGTTGCAGGCCAAACCAGGCGTAGCAAATGCTCGCTACCAGCACCGCCAGCCCGAAGGCTGGCGCAATGCGCCCGTAAACAATCTCAGTCGGAATACCCACTACAAAAATGAGTAACCCCATCATGGTCAGCAAGTTGGTCAGGTTGTTGGTCATCAACCCGAAATATGCCGCCCAGTCACCGCGTTTCCACTCAAGCTTAACGTTTGTCATCGGGGTATCCCTCAGAAAGAGTAACGCTCACCAAAGGCGAGCAGAGCCTTCTCAAAACATTCAAACGGCGGATGGACAATCCCGGCGCCAATCATGCCGATGCCCGCATCTTTGTGGGCAATGGCCGTGTTGATCACCGGCAAAATACCGCTGTTGCCCACACGCGTAATATCAATGGCGGTTGGGATGCCCATAAACGACAGCAATGGAATGGTGACGTTCGGGTTTTCGCCCAGCGTGATTTCACGCATCTGGCGTGAGAAATCGATAGCTTCATCCACGGTGCCGCCGACAAGCGCGACAATCGCCGGAGCCGTTGCCATAGCAAAACCGCCGATGCCGTAGGTTTCGGTAATCGCGCTGTCGCCAATATCCAGCCCAGAATCTGCCGGTTTGTAGCCAGCAAACATCGGGCCGATCACCTGCTGCGCCGGGCCGGTAAACCACTGCCCCGGCAAGCCGCTCACGCGCAGGCCAAACTCCACGCCGTTACGCGCCATAGTGGTAACCACCGTGCTGTATTCGATACCGTGCGCCGCGTCCATTGCCGCTTTGCACATCGCCATCCACGTCGGGCCGGAGAAGTAATCGCTGCTGGCGACAAAATCGAACACTTCTTTCTGCTGTGCGACGGTGAAGTTAGTCTGAATAATCCACGGCGTGAGCGCCTGAATCAGCAACGTGGTGCCCGCGTTGTTGCGGTTGTGGCACTCGTCGCCCATATGCAGTGCTTGCGCCAGCATCAAACGCAGGTCGATTTCACCCGCCAGTTTCATCGCATCGCGCAGCATGGGACCAAGCACATCACGCATCCAGAAAAGACGGTCGATCACGCTCTGGTCGTTAGCGCCCATGCGCAAGATCTTCGCCATCTGCTCGCTGAGGTTGGTATATGCGCGGTTGCCGTAGGTTTTGTTCTCGACGATATGCATAAACATTGAGGCAGACGTCACGCCCGCCATAGAACCCACGCAGTCGTGTTCGTGGCATGGTGAGAAGATGATTTCGCCGGAAGCGGCAAGCTGCGCGGCTTCGCCAATGTTCGCCGCCAGCCCTTCAAACACCAGTGCGCCCGTTACCGCGCCTTTCATCGCGCCACACATATCTTCCCAGGCAACAGGCGGGCCGGCGTGAAGAATGGTGTTGCGCATCATGCCCGGAACCACGTTAATCGCCTGGTCGTAACCCACCAGAACAGGCTGTGACTGGATGATGCGCTCAACGGCAAGTTTGTTTGCTGCGGCTACTTTCTCGGCAAGTGCCGGCGCGGCGATGGAATCGAGCGCTTTAACGACAGCTAAATTACCCTGCCCCGGTGGCGTCCAGTCCAGTTGCGTCACAGGAACGCTCTGCTTTTTCAAATCATCGCTGAACATTGCAATGCCGACGTTAATCACATTTAGCGGTTGGTTGAATAAACTCATTGTGCTTTCTCCTTGCAAACAAACTCACGTGCAAGCAAACCGGTGTTGGTGCTACTACTTGCCCAGATAACGCCCGCATCCGTCAGCATTTGGCACTGCTTTTCAAGCGATGGCGTGTCCAAATCGGTGCCCAACACGTAGCCCAGGATTTCCAGGTTACGTTCTTCACGGGCAGCAATGGCTTTCGCTTCTTTGATGGCGTCGAGCATCACACCAACAGGGTCTTCATGGGAGCCAAAGCCCAAGACGAAGTCCATTACGATCACGCCCACTTCCGGGTCACGTGCTTCCTGCAACAGGCGGCTAATACGGTTGGTTGGGTCAATCATCGGATGTGGTTTGCCGTTGGTGAAATCGTCATCGCCAAAATCGAGGAAGGTGTGGGCGACGCTGACATTGACGTCTTTGAGGCGATATTCAGGGTTCGGCTGGATATTGCTGTAGACGTCCGGGTATTTTTCCAGTGCCGCAAACATCGCTTCGTCACACAGCGTGCCGCCGCAGAACAGCGCACGAATGTACTTTTGTTCAGGTTTCATGCGCGCACGGACTTCTTCAATCAGCGGCCAGTTAAGCGGGTGTAAGTCCAGCGACTCTTTTTTGATTCCGGTCAGCAGAACGGCTTTCAGCGCGGCCTCTTTCGTGGCGCGGGCAAACTGCAAACCTGCTTCATCCTCACGTGCTTCTTTAGTGCCGAGGAAGCAAACCACAACCGGTTTGCGGCACGCTTTAGCCCTCTCCAGCACTTTACGGGCTACCGCTTCAGCAGGCGGTTTGGAAACCAGAACAATCACTTCAGTTTGCGCGTCATCTTCCAGCATCTGGATTGCATCGAGCATCATGATGCCGCCGATTTTCTCGCTTAAATCACGCCCACCGGTGCCGATAAGTTGTGAAATTCCACCGCCAAACTCATGGATACGTACGCTCAACTCCTGGCTGCCAGTACCGGACGCACCAATAATGCCAATTGAGCCACGGCGTACCGCGTTACCAAAGCACAGCGCTGCACCGTTGATAATCGCAGTGCCGCAGTCTGGCCCCATCATCAGCAGCCCTTTGCTGTGTGCAAGCTGCTTGAGTGCCAGTTCGTCATCAAGGGAAACGTTGTCGGAAAAGAGCATCACGTTGAGGTCGTTTTCCAGCGCCTGACGTGCTTCACGGGCAGCAAACGCACCATTGACCGAAATCACCGCGAGGTTACTTTCAGGGATATTTTGATGCGCGCTGGAAAGTGTTGCATAACGAGATTCGTGGCGTGAATTGCCGCTGTCTTTGCGGGTGAAGAGCCCTTCAATGGCTTCAAGAGTGGCGTCGTTCGCCGTATCGCTCGCGCCTTTAATCACAATCATCAGGTCGCCATTTTTGGCCTGTTCGAGTTCGTCGTTTAACAGACCGAGGTTTTTTAAAACCCCTTTGTTCATCTCGGTCGCCATCGCGACAAATGCCTGTTCCACACCGTCAAGCTGGTTGGCTTTGGTTGAAATGGACATCAGTGAGACAGAATCAAAATAGGTGTTCTTTTTAATTACAATCCTGGTCGACATAATTTCCTCCGTTAATTTTGGTCAAAGCGAAGGCATCCGCCATGCCGCAAAGCATGTCGCATCCTGAACTCGATCCTATTTTTTTAATTTCGTTAATAGACTGCTGAATATTTTCTAAATCACCATTGACCACCTGATAAATAAAACCATAAATAGTTTCACGATAACGTTGGTCAATAGCTTCACGCAGCGTAATAGCGCTTAGCTGCGTGGTTTTATGTTTTTCTCTCTCGATAGCGACAATAAAAACATCTCTATATTTCCGCGCTGGATGCCCGGTAATAAATAAAACAGCACTCAGGCCCGCCAGATAATCATCACCGGATGGTGTTAGTCCAATACCTAAACCCAGCAATCCACTTATTCCTTTTTCAATCCCAGAGCAATTCCCTGTATTTAGCGCTGATATAAGCTGCTTTCGGTGTAATTGCAGCAGGCGGCTCATTTCGTGGTAGAAAATATTATCGCCATGAAAATAAAATAGTGACGAACTTTGTATGACACTGGCCTGTGTCATTTGCGCAAGATGTTGCCAATCAATCTGTTTTATTCGTGTGTGGCTTAGAAAAAACGCTTCCGGTTGCCAGCGTGTACAGCGCGAGAAATCGATGCGTTTATCTGTGCCAATATCAATGCCGTTACTGTGAAAACTAACCCGTTCACCGGGCTTAAAGTGGTTCTGACAATGCTCTACTGCTAAACGACAGCTATTTGGTGCGTTATCACAATCAGTACTGAGCAAAGTGAAGATCTGTTGCCTTTCAGGGAGGTGAATATTCACCGCCCGGTCAAACACCTGCTCAACATAACCTGTTGTATCACCGTATAAATCCGGGGCGAAAAAAGCGCTATCTGCCGTTTGTGCAAAAAGGCACTGCCGCTGAAGATATCCGGCGATAGTGCATCTCCTATGTTTTACGCGCCGGCATTTACCAGCAGTTCGGCAATCTCGTGATAGCCTTTTTCACGCGCAAGAGACAGTGGGGATTTGCCATATTTATCGGTCATGTGCGGGTTGGCACCGTGATCCAGCAGCAGTTTGACGATCTCTTGCTGTTTCGCCCCACCATCATTGAGCACAATGGCTTCAAGCAATGGCGTCCAACCAACAAAATTAGTGTGGTTAACGTTAATTTCGGTGCGTGTAACCAATTCACGGACAATTTCAACATGTCCTTTTTCGCTGGCAGGGGTAATTCCCACGCCACCAAAGCGGGATAAACAATTCAGATCGGGATTTGCCGGTAATATCAAACGTAATAATGTCAGGTCGTTATTAAGACAACTCAGTAAGAAGGGGTTGAAACAGGTTTGGTCTTGCTTATTAATATCGGCACCGGCGGCAATTAAATATTCCACACAGTCATATTTTTTGTGCAGGCTGGCGAGGGTAATTGCCGTACGCCCCTGACGATTAGTGGCGTTAATATCCACGCCATCGCTAAGGCATTGTTTTAGGTTTTCCAGATGCCCCTGCTCTGCTGCACTTAGAAATTCTGCAATAAATTCTTTCTGAGACATATCCATACTCCCATACTTTGCTATTTCTGATGAATTGAGAATAGCAACACTATGGCCGCTTTAACATCCGTTTAAAAATCATTCATCGTTAATGACAGCATTGTTGAATAGCATTCAACAATGTGAGAAAAATGTGGTTCAGCGCAATCTTTTACCTATGATAAAACGGCTTTCGACAACCGTTAGCCTCAACTGGCAGTAACCACGTGAAGCCTTGTCAAAAGCGGGTTAAAGCAGATTTGAGAAGTGTGATGCTCTTCAAATTAGTTGTAACAGCAGTGTTAAATATGGTTCAAGGCAAAAGTGTGGATCATAAGGAATACAAATACATTCAACAATCGAGTTGGACAGCTGTCGGATGACGCTGCCGCTTATCCAACCTACGGGAGTAGCACATGAATTCCATTTTTACCGAAGAGAACCTGCTGGCGTTCACCACCGCCGCGCGGCTTTCAAGTTTCAGCAAGGCTGCGGTCGAACTGGATGTCACGACTTCTGCCATCAGCTACACCATTAAGCGGATTGAGACGTACCTTGATGTGGTGCTGTTTGTGCGCAATACCCGCAGTATTGAACTGACCGAATCTGGCTTCTATTTCTATCGCAAAGCAACCGAACTGCTTAACGATTTCCACGCTATCAAACGCGGTGTCGATACCATCTCGCAAGGAATCGAGGTTAAGGTACGCATCTGTATCAACCAACTGCTTTACACCCCGCGCCACACAGCAAAGCTGCTGCAAATACTGAAAAAGCAGTTCCCCACCTGCCTGATAACCGTCACCACCGAGGTATATAACGGCGTGTGGGACGCCATTATTAATAACCAGGCCAACATCGCCATTGGTGCGCCAGATACATTGCTCGACGGTGGTGGGATTGATTACACGGAGATCGGCGCGATTCACTGGCAGTTTGCTATCGCCCCAACCCACCCGCTGGCATTTATGCCGGAACCCATTTCTGAAAGCCAGCTGCGCCTGTACCCCAATATCATGGTGGAAGACACAGCATCAACACTGAATAAAAAGGTGGGATGGCTGCTGCATGGGCAAGAAGCGATTCTGGTGCCAGACTTCAACACCAAGTGCCAGTGCCAGATTCTGGGAGAAGGTGTTGGTTTTTTACCCAGCTATATGGTGCGCGAGGCTCAGGATAGCGGCCTGCTGGTGACACGCCAGATTAACAACCCGCGCCAGGATTCACGCATGCTGCTGGCGACCCAACACGCCGCCACCGGCCAGGTAACCCGTTGGATTAAAAAACAGTTTGCGCCGGGCGGGTTACTGGCAGAGATTTATGGGGATTTGTTGCACCGGGAGTAAAAGGGATAAATCCACAAACTAATAATGGTTACTGATTTCCCCTTCCTTCTACTCCTTAAGTAGCGGTTCGCTACCCAATGATTAGCGAATTGATTTTGCTCAATATCCGCTCTGCCTCAGTTGCTATTTTCGCCGCCATTCATACGTCATAACAATGAGGTTACGATGGACGTCAGTCGCAGAAAATTTTTTAAAATCTGTGCCGGCGGGATGGCAGGGACTACCGCCGCAGTTCTGGGATTTTCTCCCAAAGCGGCACTTGCCGAGGTGCGCAACTTTAAGCTTTTGCGCGCCAAAGAAACCCGCAATACCTGTACATACTGCTCCGTAGGCTGTGGTTTGCTGATGTATAGCCTGGGCGATGGCTCGAAAAACGCGAAATCCAGCATTTTCCATATTGAAGGTGACCCGGACCATCCGGTGAACCGTGGGGCGCTATGCCCGAAAGGCGCTGGCCTGCTGGATTACATCCACAGCGAAAGCCGCCTGCGTTACCCGGAATACCGCGCGCCAGGCTCTGATAAATGGCAGCGTATTAGCTGGGAAGACGCGTTCTCGCGCATTTCTCGCCTGATGAAAAATGACCGCGACGCCAACTTCGTTGAGAAGAACGAGCAGGATGTGACGGTCAACCGCTGGCTCTCCACCGGCATGTTGTGCGCCTCGGCGGCCAGCAATGAAACCGGCATGTTGACGCAGAAATTTGTCCGTTCACTGGGCATGTTAGCGGTAGATAACCAGGCGCGCGTCTGACACGGACCAACGGTAGCAAGTCTTGCTCCAACATTTGGTCGCGGTGCGATGACCAACCACTGGGTTGATATCAAAAACGCCAACGTTGTGATGGTGATGGGCGGCAATGCTGCTGAAGCGCATCCGGTGGGTTTCCGCTGGGCGATGGAAGCCAAAAATAACAACGACGCCACGCTGATTGTGGTCGATCCGCGCTTTACCCGCACCGCTTCGGTGGCGGATATTTACGCGCCAATCCGCTCCGGCACCGACATTACTTTCCTGTCGGGCGTTCTGCTGTACCTGATTTCCAATAACAAAATCAACGCCGAATACGTTAAGCATTACACCAACGCCAGCCTGCTGGTGCGCGATGATTTTAGCTTTGATGACGGCCTGTTTAGCGGCTACATTGAGTCCAAACGCCAGTACGACAAAACCAGTTGGAACTATCAGTTCGATGAAAACGGCTATGCGAAACGCGACGATACGCTCAGTGACCCGCGCTGCGTGTGGAACCTGCTCAAAGAGCACGTTTCCCGCTACACGCCGGAAATGGTCGAGCATATTTGCGGCACGCCGCAGGCCGATTTCCTGAAAGTGTGCGAAGTGTTGGCCTCAACCAGTGCAGCCGACCGCACCACCACTTTCTTGTACGCCCTGGGCTGGACGCAACACACCGTGGGTGCGCAGAACATCCGCACCATGGCGATGATCCAACTGCTGCTCGGCAATATGGGCATGGCGGGCGGCGGCGTGAACGCCTTGCGCGGGCACTCCAACATTCAGGGTTTGACCGATCTTGGCCTGCTGTCCACCAGTCTGCCGGGTTACCTGACGCTGCCGTCAGAAAAACACGCTGACCTGCAAACGTATCTCACTGCCAACACGCCAAAAGCCACGTTGCCGGGCCAGGTGAACTATTGGGGTAACTATCCGAAGTTCTTCGTCAGCCTGATGAAAGCGTTTTATGGCGATGATGCGCAAAAGGAAAACAACTGGGGCTACGACTGGCTACCGAAGTGGGACCAGGCCTACGATGTTCTGAAGTATTTCGACATGATGGACCGCAACAAAGTGAGCGGTTACATCTGCCAGGGCTTTAACCCGGTGGCGTCGTTCCCGGATAAAAACAAGATTGTCGCCAGCCTTAGCAAGCTGAAATATCTGGTGATTATCGACCCGCTGGTCACCGAAACGTCTAACTTCTGGCAGAACCACGGCGAGATGAACGACGTGAATCCGGCGGAGATTCAGACCGAAGTGTTCCGCCTGCCGTCGACCTGTTTTGCTGAAGAAGACGGCTCGATTGCCAACTCCGGGCGCTGGTTGCAGTGGCACTGGAAAGGTGCGGACGCGCCGGGCGAAGCCCGTACCGACGGTGAAATTCTGGCGGGGATTTATCACAACATCCGCGAGCTTTATCGCAGCGAAGGCGGTAAAGGTGCCGAACCATTGTTAAAAATGGGCTGGCATTACGAGCAGCCAGACCATCCAGAATCCGAAGAAGTTGCCAAAGAGAACAACGGCTACGCGCTGGAAGATTTGTTCGATGCCAACGGTAATTTGCTGGCGAAGAAAGGCCAGCTTCTGGACTCGTTTGCCCTGATGCGCGACGACGGTTCCACGTCTTCTGCCTGCTGGATTTACGCCGGAAGCTGGACGGCGAAAGGCAACCAGATGGCGAACCGCGATAACGCCGATCCATCAGGCCTGGGTAACACGCTGGGCTGGGCCTGGGCGTGGCCGCTCAACCGCCGCATTATCTACAACCGCGCGTCTGCCGATCCTCAGGGCAAACCGTGGGACCCGAAACGCATGTTGATTCAGTGGAACGGCGCGAAGTGGGTTGGCAACGATATCCCGGACTACAACACTGCCCCACCGGGCAGCGGCGTGGGGCCGTTTATCATGCAGCCAGAAGGTTTAGGCCGCCTGTTTGCCATCGACAAAATGGCGGAAGGCCCATTCCCTGAGCATTACGAACCGTTTGAAACGCCGCTGGGTACTAACCCGCTGCACCCAAATGTAGTCTCGAACCCGGCGGCACGCCTGTATGAAGCAGACGCTAAACGCATGGGCAAACGCGAGCAGTTCCCGTATGTCGGCACCACTTATCGTCTGACCGAGCACTTCCACACCTGGACCAAGCACTCACGGCTTAACGCGATTGCGCAGCCCGAGCAGTTTGTGGAAATCAGTGAGAAGCTTGCGAAAGCCAAAGGTATTGCCAACGGCGACCACGTGAAAGTCAGCAGCAAGCGCGGGTTTATTCGCGCCGTTGCGGTGGTCACGCAGCGCCTGCAAACGCTGAACGCAGGCGGGCAGGAAGTGGAAACCGTCGGTATTCCGCTGCACTGGGGCTTTGAAGGTACGGCACGTAAAGGCTATCTCGCCAACACGCTGACGCCGTCCGTCGGTGACGCTAACTCGCAGACGCCAGAGTACAAGGCGTTTCTGGTCAACATTGAGAAGGCGTAAGGAGCGAACTCATGTCCATGCAATCTCAGGATATTATCAAGCGTTCGGCTACCAACGGCTTTACGCCGCCGCCGCAGGCTCGTGACTTCAAAGAAGAAGTCGCCAAGCTGATTGACGTCTCAAGCTGTATCGGCTGCAAAGCCTGCCAGGTCGCCTGTTCGGAGTGGAACGACATCCGCGATGAAGTCGGTCATTGCGTCGGAGTTTACGATAACCCCGCCGATTTGAGCGCCAAATCCTGGACGTTAATGCGCTTTAGCGAAACCACGCAAAACGGCAAGCTGGAGTGGCTTATCCGCAAGGATGGCTGCATGCACTGCGAAGATCCGGGCTGTCTGAAAGCCTGCCCGTCTGCGGGTGCCATCATCCAGTACGCTAACGGGATCGTCGATTTTCAGTCGGAACACTGTATTGGCTGCGGGTATTGCATCGCCGGGTGCCCGTTCAATATTCCACGCCTGAATAAAGACGATAACCGCGTCTACAAATGCACGCTATGTGTCGATCGCGTCAGCGTGGGTCAGGAACCGGCCTGCGTGAAAACCTGCCCGACGGGTGCCATTCATTTTGGCACCAAAAAGGAGATGTTAGACGTTGCCGACGAGCGCGTAGCGAAGCTGCAAAAGCGCGGCTACCCGCACGCGGGCGTTTACAACCCGCAGGGCGTCGGCGGTACACACGTGATGTACGTGCTGCACCACGCCGACCAGCCGGAGCTGTACCACAATCTGCCGAAAGATCCGCAAATCGACGTGCCGATTAACCTGTGGAAAGGGATCCTCAAACCGCTGTCGGCGGCGGGCTTTATCGCCACCTTCGCCGGGCTGATTTTCCATTACATCGGTATCGGGCCGAACGAAGAGGTGAATGAAGACGAGGAGGAACATCATGATTAAGCAGAGCAAATCGATTGTCAGGACGAAATTTATCGACCGCGCCTGTCACTGGACGGTGGTAATTTGCTTCTTCCTGGTGTCGCTTTCTGGTATTGCGCTGTTCTTCCCGACGCTGCAATGGCTGACGGAAACCTTCGGCACGCCGCAGATGGGGCGTATCCTGCACCCGTTCTTTGGGGTGCTGATTTTCGTGGCGCTGATGTTTATGTTTGTGCGTTTCGTGCATCACAATATCCCGGAAAAGCAGGACTGGCCGTGGGTGAAAAATATTGTCGAAGTGCTGAAGGGCAACGAGCATAAAGTCGCGGATGTCGGCAAATATAACGCCGGGCAGAAGATGATGTTCTGGACCATTATGAGCATGATTTTCGTGCTGCTGGTAACCGGTGTAATTATCTGGCGGCCTTATTTCGCCTCATTCTTTCCCATCAAACTGGTGCGTTACAGCCTGCTGATTCACGCCACCGTCGCCATCATTTTGATTCACGCCATTCTGATTCATATGTATATGGCGTTCTGGGTGAAGGGGTCGATTAAAGGGATGATCGTCGGCAAAGTCAGCCGCCGCTGGGCACAGAAGCATCATCCACGCTGGTATCGTGCGGTTCTGGCGAAAGAAGCGAAGAAAGAGAGTACTGAAGGGTTGTAGTGCTCTGCCCTGATTTCCCCGGTGCATTTGTGCCGGGGATTTGAATCAGCGGTTATTTTCCCGGACAATGCGCTTTTGGCTCTGTTTAAACCTTATCCGGCATAATCATAATGATGAAACACCCTCTCGAAACCTTGATAAGCGCTGGCAGTATTTTGCTGCTGGCGTTTTTTTCCTGCCTGCTGCTTCCGGCCCCGGCGCTGACCGTTGAACTGGCGCAAAAGCTCATCACGATGTTCCATCTGCTGGATATGAACCAGCTTTACACCATTATTTTCTGCCTGTGGTTCCTGGCTTTGGGTGCAATTGAATACTTCGTGATTCGCTTTATCTGGAAGCGCTGGTTTTCGATTGACCGTGATTGATAAGATTATTTGTGTCGGTTGACGCTACGCTTAACCGACCTACAAAGCCTTCTGCAACACAATCGAACGAATATCATTACCCGTCGGCGCTTGATGAATCCGCAGCCCAAACTCGTCAACCACGGCAAATATATGCTCGAAAATATCAGCCTGAATGGCTTCATATTCCAGCCATGCTACGGTGTTAGTAAACGCATAAATCTCTATCGGCAAGCCTTCAGCCCCTGGTGCTAACTGGCGCACCATTAGCGTCATATCCTTACGAATACGTGGATGGTTTTGCAGATATTCAGTGAGATAAACACGGAATGTCCCCACATTGGTCATGCTACGGGCATTGAGCACTGAAACCCCGTCGCTATTATGGGTTCGATTATATTCTTCAATTTCTTTGCTGCGCGAGTCGATATAGGGCTTCAATAATCTCGCATTCATCAAGCGCTGTATTTCATCGGTGGAAAGAAAATGAATACTGGTGGTATCAATATTAATACTGCGCTTAATACGGCGACCACCGGACTGCGACATGCCACTCCAGTTTTTAAAGGCATCAGAAACCAGAGCATAAGTTGGAATAGTGGTAATAGTATTATCCCAGTTACGCACTTTCACGGTAGTCAGGCCAATATCAGTTACCGCACCATCAGCACCAAACTTCGGCATTTCCAGCCAGTCACCCAGCTTTAACATACGGTTTGCCGAGAGCTGTATACCGGCCACCAGCCCAAGAATCGGATCTTTAAATACCAACATTAATACCGCAGCCATTGCACCCAGGCCGCTGATAAGAATCGCAGGAGATTGGCCGATAATTCTGGAAATCATCATGATGCCAATCACCAGGGAGCTAATGAGCTTCACACCCTGGAATATTCCTTTTAGTGGAATATCCGACGTAATAGTAAATTTCTGTGAGAAATTATAAATAACATCCAGCAAGGAGAATAACGACAGTAAGGAATAGAGCATAATCCAAAGCTGTGCGCCGATAATTAATATCTCGCTGGCGTCACTGCCTTTTTGCAGCCACAGCACCGCCTGAATATTAACGATAATCCCTTGCAGGGTTGAAGCAAGCCTATGAAATAGCTTGTTTTCTGTGATAATTTGCAGCCACAAATGCTGACTGGATTGCGCACGTTTCTCAAAAGTGCGCAGTACAACGCGGTGTAGAATAAAATGTACAATTAATGCAAATACAAAAATAATACCCAGAACGACTAATATCGAAGTTGTTGGATCAAGCACAACACCAAAAGTACTTAGAAATGAAACCAAATCTTTCATAATAACTCCTTCCTGAACAACGCATATAATGGAGGGAGATGATTCTTAGTGCAACTTTCAAGGCATTTTAATTCACTGAACATTCTTTACAATATTATCATTGCATTTATGAGTAGCAGCTAATTACCAGTGATAATAATGAGATAAAAACAGTATCTACGCCCGATCATTTCCAGACGGCTGGCTATACTCAATTCAATAATTATCAGAACAATGAGAGTCCAGCATGCCACTAAGTGATTTTAATCATTCTGACCCATACACCCTCGGCATCGAGCTGGAATTGCAAATCATCAATCCACCAGCCAACGATCTCAGCCAGGACTCATCGCTGCTGATTGACTCTCTGAAAGGCCTGGTGACAGAAGGCGAAGTCAAACATGACATCACCGAAAGCATGCTGGAAATCGCCACTGGGGTGTGTGGCGATATCGCGCAGGCTCAGGCGCAGCTTTCAAGTTTGCGCCAGCATGTGCTGCAATCAGCAAGTAAACATCATCTGGCAATTTGCGGTGGCGGTACGCATCCATTTCAAAAATGGCAGCGCCAGGAGGTGTGCCAGAGCGAACGCTATAACAAAACGCTCGAGCTATATGGCTATTTAATGAAGCAGGCGACAGTATTTGGCCAGCATGTGCATGTCGGCTGTGAGAACGAAGAGGACGCTATTTATTTGCTGCATGGCCTGTCGCGCTTTGTTCCACACGTCATCGCGCTCTCGGCTTCATCGCCGTATATTCAGGGGGCAGATACAACCTATGCCTCGTCACGTTTGAATATCTTCTCGGCATTCCCGGATAACGGGCCTGCGCCTTTCGTCGGCGACTGGAACGAGTTTAAGTGGATGTACCAACGCCTTGAGTCCAGCAGCATCGTTCAATCGATGAAAGACCTGCACTGGGATATTCGTCCAAGTCCAAAATTTGGCACCATTGAAGTACGTGTAATGGACACGCCGCTGACTATTACACGTGCGGTCCATATCGCCGGATTTATTCAGGCGTTGGCGCTGTGGCTGCTGACCGAGCGCCCGTTCGTCCCGCGCTCGGAAGATTACCTGCTCTACCGTTTCAATCGCTTTCAAGCCTGCCGCTTTGGGCTGGAAGGCGTGCTGACAGATGTGCGCAGTGGCGAGCAACGCACAATGGCGGAAGATATTTTGCCATTGCTGGATACTCTTGCGCCGTATGCGGCACAACTCCGGGCATCATCAGCTTTAGAAGCCGTTGAAGGTTATGTGCGTAATAACGACAGTGATACGCGCCGTATTCGGCAGTTTATTGCTGGGGGAGGACTGCTGACCGAGTTGATGCGAGAACATTGTGAAATTTGGGCAACTGAGTGAATTTATTCTCTGCCAGGTGGCCTATTTGAAATAGGCCAATGCGATTTCTGAAAAACTTCTCTTTTTGCTGAATATTAACCACAGCTAAATATCGATTAACGCTTAAACCTTAGCGCCTCAACAAATAAAGAAAATGCGGTGGTATGTTGTTTACGGCTTGGGTAATACAGGTAATAACCGGGGAATGGAGTGCACCACTCTTTAAGTACCGTGACCAGCTCGCCACGCTCAACGGCTGCTGCTACCGAATCCTCCGGGACATAGGCCAGGCCAAGACCGACTGTTGCGGCATCAATCCGCTGGCGCAAGCTGTTAAACGTCAATTGCCCGTCAACGCGCACGCGTAATTCCCGCCCCTCTTTTTCAAATTCCCAGGCATACAAGCCACCCATAGTTGGCAGACGCATATTGATGCAATTATGGCTTTGTAATTCTTGCGGTGAATGCGGTGTGCCTTGCTTTGCGAGGTAATCAGGGGAACCAACTACCGCCATACGCATGTCAGGGCCAATGCGTACCGCAATCATATCTTTGGCAACTTGTTCACCGAGACGAATTCCGGCATCAAATCGCCCGGTAACAATATCCGTCAGGGTGTTATCGACGGTAATTTCCACGTTTATATCCGGGTAATCCCCCAGAAACGATTTCAGTACAGGCCACAGCACCGAATCTACCGCGTGTTCTCCTGCAGTTATGCGGATATTGCCCGCTGGGTTTTCACGCATTTCAATCAGCGCTTCCAGCTCGCCTTCAATTTCTGCGAAACGAGGCCCAAGGCTCTCCACCAGCTTTTCACCGGCTTCAGTTGGGGCAACGCTGCGTGTTGTGCGCGTCAGTAAGCGTAATTCGAGGCGCTCTTCCAGAGCGCGAATAGCGTGGCTTAACGCCGACTGAGATACGCCTAATTTGGCGGCAGCTTTGGTGAAGCTACGTTCACGGGCAACCACCAGGAATGAAATCAGGTCGTTAAAGTTCTCTTTTAACATATGCAAATCTGCCATCGCTGCATTAACTGGTTATCAGTATACGCCGATTCATGAATTCAACTCATAGCTCCTTGCGTATTTACCGGGCTAATCAGCAGTAATAACAGGCGCTAACATAGCTTTTTCGCTCCTCGTAACGAAGCGTGGGCACTCAAACCACGACCAACTTATCTGCCAGTCGCGCTCAGTTACCTATACTTCTGACTGGTGTTATCTCTGTTAACCCCGGCATTGAATGCCGAAGTAGAGGAAAAAATGGAAGAAAAGCTGAAAATCATCCAGGCTGGATCACAGCCTTCTCAAACGGGTCCGGAAAGTTACTTCACAGGTAGAGTCCGTATTGATGCACCTTTCCAGACCACGCCCCCTGCTCGTACCGGTGGCGCTACCGTCACCTTTGAACCTGGTGCACGTACCGCCTGGCATACGCATCCACTTGGACAAACTCTGATTGTCACCCATGGGCACGGCTGGTTGCAGGAATGGGGTGGTGAAATCCGCCAAATGAATCAAGGTGATATCGTCTGGATCCCTGAAGGGGTGAAGCATTGGCATGGCGCGACGCCAGATAACGCTATGACGCATATCGCCATTGCTGAGTCACTCAATGGCACCCCTGTCGAGTGGCTGGAACACGTCAGCGACGATCAATACAAAAAAGATACCCTTCATTCTTGAAGTTGCTTCGGCGGTGTCTGCACTCACCCCAGTCACTTATTTGAGTAAGCTCCCGGGGATTCTCGAGTTTGCCGCCTTGAAGCAACTTCAATTATTTTGGGTATAGCCTCTCAACCCGGAGAACAACCATGACGATGAAAGTGCTCGGTTATGCGGCACAGTCCGCAGATGTTCCACTTGCTCCATTCGAATTTATGCGACGCGCACCGCGTCCTGATGACGTGGTGATCGAAGTGATGTACTGCGGCGTTTGCCACTCAGACCTACACCAGGCGCGTAATGACTGGGGTTTTAGTCAATATCCTGTGGTGCCCGGCCATGAAGTCGTTGGACGCGTGGCCTCCGTTGGCAGTGACGTGACAAAATTCAAGCCAGGCGATTACGCGGGTATCGGCTGTATGGTGGACTCGTGTCGTATCTGCCATCCGTGTAAAGAGGGCCTTGAGCAGTACTGTGAAGAGGGCAACGTGCAGACCTACAATGGCGTTGATCGCCATGATCATCTGCCAACCTACGGTGGTTACTCGCAGGCGATTGTCGCCTCAGAAGATTTTGTACTGAAAATGCCTGAGGGTATGGATCTCAAAGGTGCGGCCCCATTGCTGTGCGCGGGGATTACCACGTGGTCACCACTGCGCCACTGGAATGTAGGCGAAGGTAGCAATGTGGCTGTTATCGGGCTGGGTGGCTTAGGCCATATGGCACTGAAACTGGCAAACGCGATGGGGGCGGAAGTCACTCTGTTCACCCGTTCTGCGAGCAAAGAGGAAGACGCACGCCGTCTGGGGGCGCATCACATTGTACTTTCCACCGATGATGAGCAGATGGCATCGGTTAGAAATCAGTTCGACCTGATTATCGACACCGTACCTTATGACCACGATATCAACCCGTATATGCCAACTCTGACGCTGGATGGCACGCTGGTGTATGTCGGTTTGCTGGGCAACATTGAACCACCGGTCAGCACCTTGCCGATGATTCTGGGTCGCCGTTCAGTTGCCGGCTCCTGTATTGGCGGCATCAAAGAAACCCAGGAAATGCTGGATTTCTGCGGTGAACACGGGATTGTTTCAGATATTGAAATGATCAACATGCCCGATATCAACGCAGCCTATGAGCGGATGCTGAAAAGTGATGTGAAGTACCGTTTTGTGATTGATATGGCGACGCTGAAAGCCTGATTGCACAAACCCTCTCTGTAAAAAAGGGAGGGTTTTTCTGGTTATACCCTCCCTTCAAACATCACATTTCATATACAATCGCGCAACACTCGCCGTATTTGGTAGATAGCCCGGTTGCCGTCACTCTTCTCCCTTTCACGTCATAAATGGCCTTTTGCTCTCGCTTTACTGGCGATGGCGATGCTTTTTATCGCCCCGGTGATTTCAAAATCACTGGAACAGCGGCGTGCGGCGGCGAATGGTGAGCATCATGTGATGAGCCATTCAGGCGGCATGATGATGGAGATGGGCAATATGGAAATGCCTACCACATCCCATTTGATGCCGGGCGCGGGCGCTTCCTTGATGGATGATATCGCCTGCGGGTACTGCCAACTTCTGCTGCATATCCCACTGATCGTCTGGCTATTTATTCCCTTTGTCTGGTTGGCATGGCGTATTTCGCGTGCGCCACCTCCTCCGGTTATCGCAGCGCTTCTGCCCCAGCACGATGATGCCGAAGCGCTGCCACGCGCACCTCCTGTCGCACTGTCTCGTTAATACAAACATCATTTAACGTCACAGTTTTACTGGAGATAACCATGTCTGTGAATCAATCTCAGCTCGCCCGCCGTGGCGCGCTGCTGACGCTTTTGCGTCGCCTGCATTTCTATATTGGCTTGTTTGTTGGTCCGTTTATTTTTATCGCAGCACTTACCGGCACCCTATATGTGTTGACGCCACAAATTGAGAATGCGCTTTATCATCAAGCCTTACGCACGCCGGATACCGGCCAAAACCAGCCACTTTCACAGCAAATAGGCGCTGCGCGCCAATATATTGGCGTTGATGCCAGCATCTCAGCCGTACGGCCTGCCCCTTATCCCGGCGACACCACCCGCGTGCAGTTTGTTGACCCGACGCTTGGTGAGTCTGAATCTCGTGCCATCTTTGTCTCGCCTGCAACACTTGCCATTCAGGGTGATATGACGGTGTATGGCACCAGCGGTGTGCTGCCACTGCGTACCTGGATTGATCAATTCCATCGCGCATTGCTGTTGGGTGATACCGGCAGAATTTACAGTGAGCTTGCTGCGTCCTGGCTATGGGTTGCAGCACTTGGCGGCGTGGTGTTGTGGCTGATCTCACGGCCAAAAAGAAAGTTAAAAGTACGGCAAACCCCGCAAAGAAAAGCGCGCCACTGGCACATTACGCTGGGTGCTGCGTTGCTGCTCGGCCTGCTGTTTTTCTCTGCCACCGGGCTGACATGGTCGCAGTGGGCAGGCAGCAATATCGACAAAATGCGCAGCACGCTCGGTTGGATGACGCCGCAGGTAAATACCTCGCTGGCACCAAAAACCGGGCATCAGCACCACGATCCCCACGCCGAACATCATGCCATGATGCCGGGAATGGTAATGCCGCAAACAGACGACAGTGTCTGGGATCAGGTACTTACAGCCGCTCATGGCGCCGGAATTGAATCGAGTAAAATCGAAATTCGCCCAGCCCGTTCGGCAGATAAGGCCTGGACTGTGACCGAAATTGACCGCGCCTGGCCGACGCATGTTGATACCGCAGCAGTCGATCCAACCAGTTTTAAGGTGATTGACCGCTCCTGGTTTGCTGATTTCCCGCTGGTTGCCAAACTGACGCGCTGGGGAATTGATGCTCATATGGGTGTGCTTTTCGGGCTGGCAAACCAGCTATTGCTGGCAGCGTTTGGCATTGGTCTGTGCGCGATGGTGATTCTCGGTTACCGGATGTGGTGGTTAAAACGCCCGGCGGCTTCTGCGAGCAACCCCGCACAAACGCTAAGTGAAGCGTGGCTTGCACTGCCAGGTGCGTGGCGTGCAGGAGTGGTGATTGTCGCGCTGCTCTTTGGCTACTGCCTGCCGGTAATGGGTGCCAGCCTGTTGCTGTTTATCGTTGCTGATATTGGCCGCTGGCGCAAAAACGCGTTGAAATTGCAGACTTCGTAATTCCCTTCCCCCTCTCTTTCTGGCGAGGGGGAAATCGTATTCTCCAGCCCTCCCCCTCTACAAATATTGGTCCTACCAATCCCGCCAAAAACGTGACCTCTTTGTGCATAACGACAAAAAAGCGCAACACCAATATTGCCATTAATTAACAAAAGATTAACCTTTACGCATTATCTACCCTACATCGCAATATTGGTCCTACCAATTAAGCGAAAAATAATAAGCACATCACGTTCTGGAGAGTCCTGCATGCAAGCCTGGCAACAAGTCTATGACCCCGCAGGTAACATATGGCTATCAAGCCTCATCGCCGCTATTCCGATTATTTTCTTCTTCTTCGCACTGATTAAACTGCGTATGAAGGGCTACACCGCCGCCACCATTACCGTGGTCCTGGCGCTATTAGTGGCGTTACTTTTCTACCGTATGCCGGTTGACCGCGCATTGTCGTCAGTTGTGTACGGCTTCTTCTACGGACTCTGGCCGATTGCCTGGATTATTATCGCCGCGGTTTTTGTCTATAAAATCTCAGTAAAAACCGGGCAGTTCGACATTATCCGTTCGTCGATTCTTTCCATTACGCCTGACCAGCGCCTGCAAATGCTGATCGTCGGTTTTTCCTTCGGCGCGTTTCTTGAAGGGGCTGCGGGTTTCGGTGCGCCAGTGGCGATTACCGCCGCATTACTGGTTGGCCTCGGCTTTAACCCGCTGTATGCCGCAGGTCTTTGCCTGATTGTGAACACCGCACCAGTAGCGTTTGGTGCGATGGGGATTCCCATTATTGTCGCAGGCCAGGTTACCGGACTCGATAGCTTTGAGATCGGCCAAATGGTGGGCCGCCAGTTGCCGTTCCTGACCATGATTGTGCTGTTCTGGATTATGGCGATTATGGACGGCTGGCGCGGCATTAAGGAGACGTGGCCTGCGGTAATTGTGGCGGGTGGTTCATTCGCCATAGCGCAATTCCTCAGCTCAAACTTCTTAGGGCCAGAGCTTCCTGACATTATCTCTTCGCTGGTTTCACTGGTTTGCTTGACCGCTTTCTTACGCGTCTGGAAGCCGGTTCGCATCTTCCGTTTTGGCGATATTGGCGCATCGGTTACCGACCAGACGCTGGCTCGCAAAAACTACAGCGCAGGCCAGGTAGTTCGCGCCTGGATGCCGTTTATCTTCCTGACAGCAACCGTCACACTCTGGAGCATCCCGCCGTTTAAAGCGCTGTTTGCACCAGGTGGTGCCATGGCTGATTGGGTATTTAACGTCTCGGTGCCATTCCTCGACAAAATGGTTGCCAAAATGCCACCGGTTGTCGCCGAAAGCATGGCCTACGCGGCGGTGTATAAATTTGACTGGTTCTCAGCAACCGGCACCGCGATTCTGGTTGCAGCACTCATCTCCATCGTTTATCTGCGCATGAAACCGAAAGCGGCCATCGAAACCTTCGGTGAAACGCTCAAGGAGCTGGCGCTGCCGATTTACTCCATCGGCATGGTGTTGGCATTCGCGTTTATCTCCAACTACTCCGGCCTTTCGGCAACGCTCGCTCTGGCGTTGGCGCATACTGGCCACGCATTTACTTTCTTCTCGCCTTTCCTTGGCTGGCTGGGTGTGTTCCTGACGGGTTCAGATACGTCATCAAACGCCTTGTTCGCCGCGTTGCAGGCCACGACCGCACAACAGATTGGCGTGTCGGACTTGCTGCTGGTTGCCGCCAACACCACGGGTGGCGTCACCGGGAAGATGATTTCGCCGCAATCTATCGCCATCGCCTGTGCAGCAGTAGGGCTTGTGGGTAGAGAGTCGGATCTGTTCCGCTTCACCGTTAAACACAGCCTGATTTTCACCTGCATGGTTGGCGTAATTACTACACTACAGGCCTATGTCTTAACCTGGATGATCCCTTAATGACGACGCACCTGCGCCTGGCCGACCATCTGGTCGAGCGCGTAAAAGCACTGATTAGCGAACGTAATCTGGAGGCGGGCATGCGGTTGCCCGCCGAACGCCAGCTTGCGGCTGAAATGGGCGTCTCACGCTCATCAATTCGCGAGGCGATTCAAAAGCTAATTAGCGAAGGCATTCTGATTAGCCGTCGCGGCGGCGGCACCTTTGTGCGCTATGAAGTTCAGGCGTGGTCTGAACAACGAATCGTACAGCCACTGAAAACGCTGGTGGAAGATGACCCCAACTACCGCTACGACATTTTAGAAGCGCGCCACGCGATAGAAGCCAGCACTGCGTGGTACGCCGCTCAGCGGGCCACACCTGCCGATAAAGAGAAGCTCATCGCCTGCTTTGATGCGACGGTGAAATTTAAAGAGAGCGATGACCCGGATCTCGCAGCCCAGGCCGACGTGCGCTTTCACCTGGCAATTGCCGAAGCCTCTCACAACATCGTATTGCTCCAGACGATGCGCGGTTTTTTTGACCTGCTGCAATCCTCAGTAATGCATAGCCGCCAGCGCATGTACACCGTACCGGCAATTTTTGCCGGGCTAACTGAACAGCATAACGAACTGTTGCAGGCCATTCTGGCAGGCGACCCGGAACGTGCGCGCACTGCCGCAAAAACACACCTTGGGTTTGTCCATACCACGATTAAAACCCTGCATGAAGATGAAGCCCGACAGGCGCGAATCACCCGCCTGCCCGATGAAGATACCGACGTAACAAGGGACGAAAATCCATGATTATTTCAGCTGCATCAGACTACCGCGCCGCGGCAAAACGCATTTTGCCGCCATTCCTGTTCCATTATATTGACGGTGGGGCTTATGCCGAACACACGCTGCGTCGCAACGTTGATGACCTGGCGCAGGTGGCGTTAAAGCAGCGCGTATTGAAAAACATGTCGGCATTGAGCCTTGAGACCAAACTGTTTAATGAAACCCTATCGATGCCGGTAGCGCTCGCACCGGTTGGTTTGTGCGGAATGTATGCCCGCCGTGGTGAAGTTCAGGCGGCAAAAGCGGCAGCCGCAAAAGGCATTCCGTTTACGCTTTCTACCGTTTCTGTCTGCCCGATCGAAGAAGTGGCACCCGCCATTGACCGACCAATGTGGTTCCAGCTGTATGTTTTAAAAGACCGTGGTTTTATGCGCAATGCGCTGGAGCGCGCCAAAGCCGCTGGCTGCTCGACGCTGGTGTTTACCGTTGATATGCCGACCCCTGGTGCGCGTTATCGCGATGCGCATTCCGGTATGAGCGGGCAACATGCCGCGCTTCGTCGTTACTGGCAGGCCGTGACGCATCCGCAATGGGCGTGGGATGTCGGCCTGAACGGTCGCCCCCATGATTTAGGGAATATCTCAACTTATCTGGGTAAACCGACCGGGCTTGAAGATTATATTGGCTGGCTTGCAAATAATTTCGACCCGTCGATTTCCTGGAGTGACCTGGAGTGGATTCGTGAGTTCTGGGATGGCCCGATGATCATCAAGGGCATTCTCGACCCGCAAGATGCCAAAGATGCGGTACGTTTCGGGGCTGATGGGATTGTGGTGTCAAACCACGGGGGCCGCCAGCTCGACGGCGTGCTGTCATCGTGTCGCGCCCTACCCGCCATTGCTGACGCTGTCAAAGGTGATATCGCGATTCTTGCCGATAGCGGCATCCGCAGTGGGCTGGACGTGGTGCGCATGATTGCGCTCGGAGCCGATACTTGCCTGTTAGGTCGCGCTTATCTGTATGCGCTGGCAACCCACGGCCAGGCAGGTGTCACCAACTTGCTGAACTTAATCGAGAAAGAGATGCGCGTGGCGATGACGCTGACCGGTGCTAAATCTATCTCTGAAATCAGCCCTGAATTGCTGGTGCGCGAAGGGCTGAAAGATATTCTTTCGCCACAAAGCATGGCGGTTGGGTTTTAAATAAACTGATGCTCGCCAGGTTGTAAGTGGCGAGCATTTCCACTTAATTCGTCAGCTCCGCAAAACTGATACCAGCAGCATTAATGATTTTTTTAGTAGTGCTAATGGTCGGGTTGCCGCGTGAGGAAAGCGTTCTGTAGAGCGTTTCGCGATTCAGTTTGGTTTCGGCGGCAATTTTGCTCACCCCACCTCTTGCCTCAACGAGACGACGTAAAGCGAGCAGGAATAACACTTCACCGTTTTCTTCATCCAGACCCGCAAATGCCCCTTTTATATATTCAACGGCAAAGGCGGGATCTTCTTGAAGCATTTCAATAACAGTTTGGTCAAACTCGTTAAATTTCATTTTCTGACTCCCGATGTTCTTGCCACCACGCCACTGCCTGGTCGATATCTGCTTGCTGCTTGCGTTTGTCACCACCGAGCAGTAACAGATAAGTATTCTTGCCTTCATGGGCGTAATAAATTCTGTAGCCCGGCCATTCATCAATGCGCATTTCCCAAACGCCTTGCCTGCAAGGCTTATGGTCACCTGGGTTATTGAGCGCTAACTGGTCAATTCGTTGTACGATCTTTGTTTTAGCGCGTGCATCCCTTAACACCCTTAACCACTCATCAAATGGAACCCTGCCATTTTGCAATTTGAAATACTTAATGATGTTCATCCCTGAAGCCCCTCAATTGTAGCTTAAATACCACAACGGTCAATGAATAAATTTTGCGCGAAAAAGCTTATTGCGCAGCAGGCTACAGCAGGTCTAATGAATACAGCGAGAGAAGTTCGAAGGGGTGTTTCAGCTTTGCGGCATATCTTCCAGGATGGAAATAAATGGAGCAACGCTGCCGCCGAAATTCATCGGGACAGCGTTTGTAGAACGTTAATTGAGTTTGTAATCGAGGGTAATTTCAGCTTTCATCAATTGTGAAACCGGACAACCGGCTTTGGCTTTCTGAATGATTTTGTCGAACTTCTCGCTATCTGCATTCGGCACTTTTACCGTGCTGGTTAACGCTATTTTGGTGATGGCAAAACCACCATCGGTTTTATCCAGTGAAACATCGGCTACCGTATCAATGCTTTCTGCTGTGTAGCCCTCTTCGCCAAGCATCAGCGAGAGCGCCATCGAGAAACAGGCTGCATGTGCGGCACCAATTAGCTCTTCTGGATTGGTACCGGCTGCGCCTTCAAAGCGGGTATTAAAACCATATGGCTGTTCTTTCAATGCGCCGCTCTCGGTAGAGACGGTGCCTTTACCGCGTTTAATGTCACCTTCCCAGTGAGCCTGCCCTTTCTTATGAATCGTCATCTTTGTGCTCCTGTTTTATTTACGCAAAGCATAAGTATAGAAGTTGAATACAGGTCTGCCTGGCAACTAAGAGCAATCCTTACCGCGTAAAAATAAATCGAATAAATCCTCACCCTCAAGTGTTCACTGCATACCGAACACCACGAGGGCTTTACCATGAACCGTTTTTCTCCCTGGTTGTTACCTGCTATTGCGAGCAGCTTCTTATTACTTTCAGGCTATACCCAGGCGATGGGTGGCAACAGTGACGAACCCACCCCGCCAACCTGTCCGAAAGGGCAAATTTATGACTCGAAAACCAAAACCTGCATGGTCGATAAAGGTGGGATGATTGGCGATGAAGCGCGTACCGATTACGCCTACGCGCTGGCAAAAGCGGGTCGTTATCAAGAAACTCTGGATATGCTCAACACGCTAAAAGATCCCAACACTGCCGAAGCGCTAAACTATCGAGGCTACGCCACTCGCAAGCTTGGCCGCACCGATGAAGGCATCAGCTATTATTTAAAATCTGTAGCGCTCGATCCCAAATATCCAAAGGTTCGTGAATATCTGGGCGAAGCGTACATGATCAAAAATCGTCCTGATTTAGCACGTGAGCAGCTTGCGACTATCAAAACGCTGTGCGGTGTCGGTTGCGAAGAATATCGTGACCTTGCAGCAGCCATCGACGGTCATCCGGAATCCTGATATTCGCCTGTGGAGGCAAAAATCAGCAGCGAGACAATACGCAACGAAATAGCCCACTACCTCTCCCGTTTGTGGCGTTACGCCCTGGTGCTTTCACATAAGCGGGATGTGGCGGACGATCTCGTTCAGGCTACCTGTGTGCGGGCACTGGAACGCGCCTCACAATACGTTGCTGGCAGTCGGATGGACCGCTGGCTGTTCTCTATTTTGCATTCGATCTGGATTAATGAAGTGCGGGCCCAGCAAATTCGCCGCGGGCAAGGTTTTGTCGATGTGGATGAACTGCCCGGAACTGAAAACAGTGATGACCCTATTTGGTCAAACGATGTGATGAAACGAGTTAATCGCCTACCCGAAGCCCAGCGAAATACCGTTTTTTTGGTATACGTAGAGGAGCTGTCATACCAGGAAGCAGCAGTAGTGCTGAATGTGCCTGTTGGAACGGTAATGAGCCGCCTTTCCACGGCGCGTCTCACGCTTGCAAGGGACAGCGCACTCCAGCCAAATTCGCCACAAATCAAAGGAGAGAAATCATGAGACTTCCGCTGGGTTCGGACGAAATGCTGGTGGCGTATCTGGATAATGAGCTCAGTGATGCACAGCGCAAAGTTCTGGAAAGCAGGCTGATTGAGGACGACGCTCTTGCTCAGCGCCTGGCTCTACTGGAACGCAGTAACCTGCCTTTTAAAACGGCTTTTGAACCACTACTGGAGATGGCCCCAGCTAAGCGATTACAACAGCGGCTCCCTCCTGAAATTCGCAAAACCTCAGGGGTTTCGCGACGCCATTTGATCGCGGCCGCAGTCGGTTTCCTGGCACTTGGCGTGATTGGCGATCGGGTGATTATTCATTTAACGCAACCCGAAGATAACTGGCGCGAATTAGTGGCGCAGTATATGGCGCTTTATACGCCGGAAACACTGGCAGAAACGCCATCAAACCAGGCTATGGATGCGCAATTGCAGACAACAGGCGAACAGCTAGGCCTTGTTCTTTCCTCTTCGAGTCTGTCGTTACCAGGTGCGGTATTAAAGAACGCGCGCATGCTGGCTTATGACGACCAGAAAATTGCGCAAATTACCTGGCTTGATGAAGTGCATGGCCCAATGGCGTTATGCATTACAAAAAATACTGGCCGCGGGATGCAAAAGATGAACGAACAACGGCTCGGCATGAATATTGTTTATTGGGCAAGTGCGAACCACCAGTTTATGGTGATTGGGCATGGTACTGAGGAACAAGTCAGTCAAGTTGCTGAGCAGTTACAAAGTACAATTGGTGCTTAGTTAAGACAGGCAGCAGCTTTGCTTGCCTGCATGCAAGAATTGCAAAGCGCATACTTAGACTAGACTGCCCAGTCTTCGACACGCAACCGCGCCACCATAGTAAAGGTACGATCGCTGGTTATCAGCGTGGCGTTTCGGCTCAGTGCATGCGCGGCAATTAACTGGTCAAGATGGCCCAATACTTTGCCTTTCTTTTCCATCGCCGCTCGTAATTGGCCGTAGCTTTTTGCCGCTTCACTATCCCAGGCGTAGATCGATACTGTTTCCAAAAATCCCTGCACCGCTGCAGCCAGATTTTTACTCTGGCGTTTGGCAACGCCATACAACAACTCAGCCTCCGTGATACTAGAAATGCACACTTCTACAGGCCGTGTTTGAGCAAGCTTTTCTATCACTTTAGGATGCTGACGGAAAAGATAGCTCACCGTGTTGGTATCGAGCATGTACATGATCAGTCCATCCCTGCAAAGGGATCTCTGTCAGCAATACTCTGGTTACGCTCTTGTTCATCAAGGAACGTATCCGACACTTTTGCTTTCTTAACTAAAGCAAAAACGTTTTCCCATCCTTCTGGTTTAGCTGGCGTTTTTGAAAGAATCACGTTTCCCTCCTTGTCTTTGCGGATATACACCCTGTCGGTATCAAACTCAAACTCCACCGGTAACCTCACCGCCTGGTTTCTGCCGTTTTTAAAAAGCTTCGCAACGCGTTCCATAGTATCTCCGGGTACTTAATGACCTATGCCATAGCATATGCCAGAGACATATATTCGCCAAGCTCACTTTTTATTCAATTAACGTTTTCGAGGGCAACACTACCCTGGATTTATACAATCAGCCTGGCTTTATTTCGACGGGATTATTGTTTTGCGAGAAGCTTTCAGGATTATGAAAATAACGACGCGGCATTGCAGCCCGGAATGATGAATGGCTCAAAATCAGGGTGGGTAAACTGACCATTTACCCACCCTGATATGCTACTGAACTAAAGCAGTCAGCTTGCCAAAAACGCCTGCGCCATCGGCATCACGCCTGATTTGCACCACATCTTCAAGCTTGTCGATTTGGCTAATCATTTGCTCGAGGCGTTGGTCGTCTGCCACTTGTAGCCAGATTCGGCTTTGGTCGCCCTGCGCTAGCGGAAGGCAGAGAATGCCCTCAACGTTGAACGCACGGCGGGCAAACAGGCCACAAATGTGAGACATCACACCCGGATGGTTACGCACCGTAAGTTCCAGAATAACGGTTAGTTGTTGCATCGCTTACTCTCCAATCATCTCAATATTGGCAGCGCCTGGCGGCACCATCGGGAATACTTTTTCGCTGGCATCAATGCGCACGTGAATCAGGCATGGGCCAGGTCGTGAAATCGCCTCTTGCAGTGCCTGTTGCGGGTTTTCGGCTGCGTTCAAATCGCAGGTCGCGAGACCAAAACCTTCGGCGATTTTCAGGAAATTAGTCTGCCCTGAATAGGTCGCAGCAAAGACATTTTGTTGATAGAACAGAGTTTGTTGCTGATGCACCAGCCCCAAAGCCTGGTTGTTGAGCAAAATGATTTTTACATCCAGATTATGTTCCGCAGCGGTCGCCATTTCCTGAATATTCATCATGATGCTGCCATCGCCAGTGAAGCACAGCACTTTGCGATTCGGTTCAGCTAATGCCGCACCTACCGCGGCAGGCAGGCCAAAGCCCATGGTTCCCAGACCGCCAGAAGTCAGCCACTGGCGCGGTCGGTTCAGCGGATAGGCCTGAGCCACCCACATCTGGTGCTGGCCAACGTCGGTGGTAATCACCGCTTCATCATCCACACAGGCGGCGGCTGCGTTAATCAGGCCGTACGGCGTTAACGGGTTATCTGCACCAGGCATATTGAACGGGAATTCATGCTGCAAACCAGCCACTTGTTGCAGCCATTCCTCGCGTGGTTTGGCGTCAATTTTTGGCAGTAATTGTTCCAGCACTTCACCCACATCAGCGCGAATGGCAACATGAGCTTGTTTGATTTTACCCAGCTCAGCGCGGTCGATATCAACATGAATGATTTTCGCGTTCGGGCAAAACTCTTCGGTTTTACCAATCGCACGGTCATCAAAACGCGCGCCCAAAACAATCAGCAAATCCGCTTCCTGCAAAATGTAGTTGGTGCTTCGAGCACCGTGCATACCCAACATGCCCAACGATAACGGGTGTTTCGCCGGAACAGTGCCCAGCGCCATTAACGTCATTGTGGTTGGCAGATTAGCTTTTTCGGCCAGTGCACGCGCATCAGCATGGGCATTAATCACTCCGCCACCGAGATACAACACCGGGCGCTGTGCCTGGTTAATCATCTCGGCAGCATCGGCAATTTGTTTGGCTTCAAATTGTGGTGCAGGAGTGTGTGCGGAAACAGACGGCAACTCGCTAATATCAATTTCTGCGGTCTGCACATCTTTTGGAATATCAATCCAGACTGGGCCTGGGCGGCCAGATTCAGCAATGCGAAACGCGTCGCAAATTACCTGCGGTAGTTCAGCAATATCGCGAACCAGATAGTTGTGTTTGGTGATAGGAATGGAGATGCCGTAGGTGTCGACTTCCTGGAATGCGTCGGTGCCAATCATCGATTTCGGCACCTGACCGGTGATGCACACCAGCGGGATGGAATCGAGGCGCGCATCGGCAATAGCGGTGACCAGGTTTGTGGCTCCAGGACCGCTACAGGCGATGCACACCGCCGCTTTGCCCTGCGTTCGTGCCATGCCCTGCGCCATAAAGCCCGCACCTTGTTCGTGGCGCGCCAGAATGTGGCGAATTTTTTGGCTTTTACTCAGTGCGTTGTAGAGCGGCAGAACGGTGCCACCGGGAATACCGCTAACGGTGGTGATGCCATGATGTTCAAGCATTTGCACAATTAATTGTGCACCCGTAATACGGTTTGCTTGCGGTGGGTTTTCCGAAATTGCCATTGCTCCAGTCCTTCTTCTTATGCCGTTTCGCTTTTGGCCGGGGGACTAAAACAAGAAACCCCGCCCGGTTTGCGCCGGCGGGGTTTTGGAATCGATGTGTTGATTCAGACCCTACGGCGCATTGCCGACGACGACCACCACCACACGCACGACGACCACCGCGGCTGGTAGCGCGGTTAGTAGTAGGGCTGATGTGTGCAGGTTAGTTGTCATTTGGGTCCTGAATGTGTTGTGTGTTTTTAACAGCGAATTTCATACAAACATACTGCTTCGTTTCGCACAACAGCTTTATTCGCCATGGATGAAAATCGTGCGGAAGATCACATCCGCGTTTCAGCGTTTAAATGGTTGTTGCAGCAAACTCCTGACGCAACTCATCAATCGGCAGGTAACGCCCGATAATCACTAAGCGCGATACTCGCGATTCAGATGGGTGCCACATCGAGCCATAATCAAAACCCACCACTTTATGTACGCCCTGCACAATTAAGCGCTGTGGGTGATCGGCTATTGCCAACACGCCTTTGTAGCGCAGCATGTCATTGCCAAAACGCGCGATGCAGCTTTCCATAAACGCGCCGATTTTTTTCACATCCAGCATTCCGGCATCAAAAACATGGGCCTGAATGGCATCATCCCATGAGCGTTTGGCAGGCATTTTACGGAACGGCTGGAAACGATCGGGGTGGCTGGCATCAGCGCGAATCACATGGAACCCTGCGGCCATATCGATATTATCGGTGAGTTCAAAAGCGTTAAGATCAAGCCAAAACTCTTCCGGACATTCACCGTTTACGATCTCAAACAGATCCGCTTTGTTATTGATCCGATTAATCCGATCGAGCGCCAGCTGTTTTGTCTCTTCGTCAACACGATCCGCTTTCGTCAGTAAAATACGATCGGCGAAGCCAAGCTGTGACGCAGCAACTGCATGTTCATCAAGCTGGCGTGAGATATGTTCGGCATCGGCAAGTGCGATAACGGCATCCAGGCGCAACGCTTCACGCAGGTGTTCATCAACAAAGAATGTCTGGACGATAGGCGCCGGGTCAGCAAGGCCCGTGGTTTCAACAATCAGACGATCAAATTTCAGCTTTCCGGCCGCACGTTTTTCCAGCATTTCTCTTAATGCGGCAGTGAACTCCCCACGCACGCTACAACAGACACAGCCATTACTGAGTTCCACAACGTTGACGTTTTCACCGCCTCTGAGCAATGCGCCATCAATGTTTACTGCACCAAATTCGTTTTCAAGAATAGCGACGGGGGCGTTGTCGGAATGGGCGAGAAAATAGTTAAGCAGCGTGGTTTTCCCTGAGCCGAGAAAACCCGTTAATAGAGTGACAGATACCGCTTGATTCATGTCAAATTCCTTAGATTAGCAGCAGCGAGCGCCGCCTTTTCCGCCGTAGCGCGCATCCTGACGCTCACGGAAAAACTCTTCGTAAGTCATCGGCGTCTGCTCTGGATGGGTCAGACGAATATGTTGTACGTAGTTGTCGTAATCAGGTACGCCAACCATCAATTTAGCGGCCTGGCCTAGATATTTTCCAGCTTTAGCGAGTGTGTCAAACATGGTAGCTCCGGGCGTAAAATCCACCTCCCCTTACGGGGAGATGGATGAATGGCTTAGTGCGCACTTTTCGCCTGCGCAACAATCTGCTCAACGTCTTCAGGCATCTTCTGGTAAGGCGTTTCCTTCGCCGTTGGCGTATCCGATCTCAGCGCCTGGCGAGCGGTTTTAATCGCAAACAGACCAATCACCACCACAACTACCATAAAGAAGATGGTCAACCCAGCATCCAGACGGTTGTTAAACACCAGTTGGGTAAGCTGAGACTGAGTGTATTGCGCGGGAATATTGCCGCTGTCGATCATCGCCTGGAACTTATTAGCGATAGCCAGGAAGCCCACTTTCGGATTGTCGCTGAACGCCTTTTGCCAGCCAGCAGTCAGCGTACAGAACAGCAGCCAGGCCGTTGGCACCAGTGCCACCCAGGCATATTTCTGCTTCTTCATCTTAAACAGCACTACCGCACACAGCATCAGCGCCATGCCTGCCAGCATCTGGTTGGCGATACCAAACAGAGGCCACAACGTGTTAATACCGCCGAGTGGGTCAACAACACCCTGATGCAGGAAGTAACCCCATGCCAGCACGCAAAGCGCCGTCGCCAGTAAGTTCGCAGGCAACGAGTCAGTACGCTTGAGGCTTGGGGAAATTACCCCCAGCAAGTCTTGCAGCATAAAGCGTGCCGCACGCGTACCAGCATCGACTGCTGTCAAAATAAACAGAGCTTCAAACAGAATGGCAAAGTGATACCAGAACGACACATCCATCAGGCCGCCCAACGCACCATGTAGAATGTACGCCATCCCAACCGCAAGCGTTGGTGCACCGCCCGCACGCGAGATAATGCTTTGCTCGCCCACTTCATTGGCAATGTTGGTTAAGGTTTCCGGAGTAATCTGGAAGCCCCAACTGCTGACCACGCTCGCAGCAGAAACCACCACATCGGTGGTGCCCGCCGGAGCCAGAACCGCCATCGGGCTGTTCATCGCGAAGTACACGCCCGGGTCGATAACGCAGGCCGCTACCAGCGCCATAATCGCCACGAACGATTCCATCAACATGCCGCCGTAACCGATGAAGCAGGCCTGGTTTTCGTTAGCCAGCATTTTCGGCGTGGTGCCGGAAGCGATCAGCGCATGGAAGCCAGACACCGCGCCACAGGCGATGGTGATGAACAGGAACGGGAACAGGTCGCCGGTCCACACCGGGCCGGTGCCATCAATAAATTTGGTCAGCGACGGCATTTGCAGCGTCGGGCGCATGATCAAAATACCAATCGCCAGGCCGATAATGGTGCCGATTTTCAGGAAGGTTGAGAGGTAATCACGCGGTGCAAGCAGCAGCCAGACCGGCAGAACTGCGGCGACAAAACCATAACCCACCAGCATCCAGGTCAGCTGTACACCGGTAAAGTCAAAGTACGGTGCCCAGGTTGGGCTTTCGGCAACCCAACCGCCAGAAATAATGGCAAATATCAGCATAATCAGACCGATGACCGACACTTCACCAATGCGGCCCGGGCGCAGGTAGCGGATATAGACACCCATAAACAACGCCAGTGGAATGGTGAACGCCACGGTGTACGTCCCCCACGGGCTATGGGTCAGCGCTTTCACCACAATCATCGCCAGCACCGCGAGGATAATAACCATGATCATAAAGCAGGCCACCAGCGCGATAACACCCGCCGTGTTGCCCATTTCTTCTTTGACCAGTTCGCCGAGCGAGCGCCCATCGCGACGCGTCGAGACAAACAGCACCATAAAATCTTGTACTGCCCCGGCCAACACCACACCCGCCAGCAACCAGAGCATACCAGGCAAGTAACCCATTTGCGCGGCAAGTACCGGCCCGACAAGCGGCCCCGCACCAGCAATCGCAGCAAAGTGGTGACCGAACAGCACTTTTTTGTCGGTTGGTACGTAGTCCAGGCCATCGTTATGGCGCACGGCTGGCGTCATACGTGTGGCATCAACAGTTAAGACTCGTTTAGCGATAAACAGGCCGTAGTAACGATAAGCGATGAGGTAAACGCAGATTGCAGCAACCACAATCCACAATGCGTTTATCTGCTCGCCACGATTGAGTGCGATATAGCCGAGCGCGAATGCACCTATCAGTGCAAGCACAGCCCATATGAGGTGTTTCCCTGGATTATTCATATTGTTTTCCATGTGTAGAGCCAGAGGTAGAGGCAGACGGTACTACCGTTTTGTTCTAGAACAAGCGCGTGGATTTAACAACATTGAAACATTGGAATACAGTGGTTTGACCAGGGATTTACATCAGCTTGTTACGGGGATCACGATGCGGGGGGATCCGCTGTCCCAGAAGGGAATTATTGGATATGGCAAGCCGGAGGTTTTCCGTTCACCCGAAAGTTTACCGTTCCTACATGGATCAGCGAACGGTGAACGGAACAATCACAGCCCTAACAATGTATGCGGCTGAATCCACCACAAACGTTCACCCCATCACCGCCGTCGTCAACCGCCCCGTACAACACCTTTTCCCGCGCCCATCAAAAATGGCAATTTCCCACACCTGTGAAGACCGCCCTAAATGCAGCGGTTTGCACACACCGCGCACGGTGCCGGACGCTACCGCCCGATGGTGGCTGGCGTTGATTTCAGTCCCGACCACGCACTGTCCTTCGCTCGTGGTCAGAAACCCAGCCATCGACCCCAGCGTTTCCGCCAGCACCACCGATGCGCCGCCGTGCAGCAAACCAAATGGCTGCTGGGTGCGGTGATCAACAGGCATTTCCGCTTCAAGACTTTCGTCATCCATGCGCGTATAGACGATGCCGAGATGCTCAACCATCGTCCCGACGCTGGTTTTGTTTAGCGCCTCGAGCGTGAGTTCCCTTTTCCAGATACTCATTCAGGCTCCAAGCGTTGCGCCGCCATCAATCACAATATCCTGCAACGTGATGTGGCTGGTGTGCGATGAGGCGAGGAACAAAATGGTGCTGGCGATCTCCTGCGGGCGGGCGATTTTTCCCAGCGGAATACCCAGTTTGAACTGTTCCGGGAAGCCCTGAATACGCTGTTGTTCGGCATCTGGCGTTTTCCACAGGGTGCGCTGCATGTCGGTATCGGTCGACCCCGGAGACACTACATTGCAGCGCACACCAAACGGAGCCAGCTCAAGGCCAACGGTTAACGCCAGGCTTTTGAGCGCCGCTTTCGATGCGCCATAAGCCGACATTCCGGTGCGCGGCGTGTGCGCGGCATCGGATGCAACGGTCACAATCGCCCCGCTGCGCTGTTCGCGCATTCGTGGCATTACAGCGCGGAACATATTAAATGCACCGCCAACGTTGACCGCAAATGTGTCCTGCCAGTCTTGCAGGGGCAGTGCATCCGTCGCGCCCATGCGCAAAATTCCCGCCGCGTTGACCAGCACGTCAAGCTGCGGCTCGTCGCTCATTAAACGCTGCGTAACGGCAGCCACCTGCTCGGCATCTGCCACGTTCAGCACTTCCGCGGCGAACGGATAAATATCCAACGGGAACGCCAGATCAAAGCCAATAACCGTCGCACCGGCTTCGCTAAATGCACGCGCAGTGTGATAGCCGATGCCTTTACCCGCCCCGGTTACCCAAACGGTTTTGCCGCTAAAGTCGATGTTCATGCTCATGCTCCCCGTGACAGCAGCGCCCACCAGGCGTCAATGGTCGGGTTTTTCGCCAGCATCACAAAATCGATATCAGCGTGAATTTTGCGCCAGCGAGCTGCCAGCGCCATCATGCGCACGGAATCGAGGCCGTAATCAATCAGGTTCTCGTCATCTTCAGGGATGTCGGATTCATCAAGCAATGGCAAGACAATTTCACGCAGTTGCTGTTTGTTTTGCGGGGCACTTTCCGGCAACAAATCACGCGTCATCACCACGCGTCCGGAACGACCTGCGGTGTATTTCAGCGCCATCATGTGTTCTTCGCGGCTGAAATCTGCCAGCGCATCGGCCACCATAAACGGTTTGATATCACGCATAAACGCATCGGTTGCCGTGGTCATGCAGCCTATATGTGCGTACACACCACAGATAATCAGTTGGTTACGGCCAGTTTCTTTCAAGGACTGTTCCAGCGGCGAGCGGATAAAGGCGCTGTAGCGCCATTTGGTCAGCACCGTGTCGTGTTCGTCTGGCGCAAGTTCGGCCACCACTGTCTGGCGCTCCGGGTGTTTATTTAAGCCCGGCCCCCACATGTCGTTGAGCAGCGCACGGTCTTCGTCGCTCTGAGCGTTGGGCTGTGCTGTGTAATACACCGGAATATTGTGGCGTTTGCAGTAATCGCGCAGCGCAGCGATGTTGGCGATAACTTGTTGGATCATCGGGCAATTGTCGCCCCAGAAATCAATGAAATATTCCTGCATATCGTGGATTAACAGCGCCGCGCGCTCAGGCTCAAACGCCCAGTTCACTTTGTTTTCCGGGATGTCGGCAGCCATCGGTAAGGGGTATGCGTTCAGTTTTGGAATAGCCATAATTTCTCCGTCAATCAGGAAGCCAGTTGCTTTTCAGCAATCAACTGGCGCAAACTTTTTTTGTCCACTTTGCCCACCGCCGTCAGCGGCAGGTTTTCAACGATTTCAATACGATCAGGCAGTTTGAAGTCGGCAATGCCAAGCTCACGCAAGTAACGGCGAATTTCCACCGCGCGGAATGGGCGACTGCCGACGATAAATGCGCAGCTTTTCTCGCCCAGCAGACTGTCTTCCATCGAAACCAGCGCGGCATGCACGATCTCTTCATGGCGCAGCAGCAGGTTTTCGATCTCCTCGGCAGCGATCTTTTCTCCGCCACGGTTGATCTGATCTTTTTCGCGCCCCTGAACCGTGATGTAACCGTCTTCGGCAATGGAAATTAGATCGCCGGAGCAGTAAAAACCGTTGGCATCAAAGGCGCTGGCGTTGTGTTCCGGGCTGCGGTAATAGCCACGGAAGGTGTACGGCCCGCGCGTCATCAGGCGGCCCACTTCCCCGTGCGGTAAAGGGTTGCCGTTTTCATCAGCCACCCACACTTCGTCGTCCGGGCACATCGGTTTGCCCTGGGTTTTGAAGATGTGCTCATTGTCGTCATCCAGGCGCGTGTAGTTCACCAGGCCTTCGGCCATGCCGAAAACTTGCTGTAACTGGCAGCCAATTTCTGCCGGAATACGTGCGGCCAGCGCTTCGCTCAACCGTGCGCCGCCAACTTGCAACAGCGTCAGCGACTCAAGCGATTTATTACTGCCCCATTCGCCAATCGCCTGTAACCACAAGCTGACCGCAGGCGGCACCAGCGCGGTGGCGTTAATCTGGTGGCGTTCAATCAGCGGGAAACAGAGCGTGGCACTCGGGTCGTTTGCCAGCACCACGCGCCCACCGCCGTAAAATACGCCGAGCGAACCAGGTGAACTCAGCGCGTAGTTATGCGCCGCCGGGATCGCGCACAGGAAGCGCGTATTGCTATCAAAACGGCAGATTTCGACGCTGCGGCGAATGCTGTAGTAGTAGTCGTTGTGGGTGCGTGGGATCAGTTTTGGCGTGCCGGTGCTGCCGCCGGAAAGCTGGAAGAAAGCCACTTCGTCCGCTGCCGATGGCGTAGCGACAAAGTTCTCTTCCGGCTCGTTGATAAAGGCGCTCAGCGAACGTTCACGATCGTTTTCGTTAAGCAACACCGCCATGCGTAACGATGGGTTCTGCTCGCAAAGCGATTCAAGGAAATCATCATGGGCGAACAAATTGTGTTTGCGGTCAGCAATCAACACTACCGGCTCGATTTGCTTAGCGTAGGCTTCCATTTCGGTGCGTTGGTGGCTGAACAGCGCGTTAACCGGAGCCACGCCAATCTTCAGCAGTGCAAACAGCGTGATATAGAGTTCCGCCACGTTACCAAGCTGAACTAACGCGGTTTCACCGCAGCTCAGGCCACGACGCTGTAATGCACAGGCCAGTCGCGTAGCGGCCAGTTCGAGTTCGCGATAACTGTAGTGGCGCTCGCCATCAACCAGCGCAATGGCATCATTTTTGGCATGGCGCGTGAGAATGTCGGTGAGCGGCAAATCGGCCCAGTAGCCTTTTTCGCAGTAGCGAGCGGCCAGTTCATCTGGCCAGCGCGTGAATTGAATCGCCATTTATTTCAGTCCAAATACGTTGAGCATGGTGGAAAGTTTGACACCCGTTTCGCGCCATTCAGATTCCGGCGACGACGCAGGAACGATGCCCGCGCCTGCGAACAGCCGCACTTGATTGCCACCTACGCGGGCACAGCGAATAGTCACCACCCACTCGCCGTTACCATCAGCGTCACACCACCCGACGATGCCGCCAAACAGTTCGCGGTCGAACGGCTCCAGTTCGGCAATCAATTTTTGCGCCACATCGTGCGGGAAACCGCTCAGAGCGGGTGTGGGGTGCAATAAGCAAGCAAGGGAAAGCGCGTTGTGCTGGCGGTCTTCAACCTGGCCGTAAATCGGCGTGGCGAGGTGCCATAACGTCGGAGTGGTGATAAGTTCCGGCGTATCGGAAAGCGTTAAATATTGGCTATGCGGCTGCAAAACATCGCGCATCGCCTGCGTCACGAGGCCATGTTCGTGGCGGTCTTTTCTGGATCGCAGCAGTTGCGCACCAATTTCGCTGTCGCGCGGGATATTTTCTTTATCACGACGCGCCGAGCCTGCCAGCGGCAATGAACTGAAATTCTTGCCCGATTTGCGTAGCAGCAATTCCGGGCTGGCACCCACCAGCGAGCTGCCATCCGGCAACGGCACGTGGAAGTTATAGCTGGTCGGGTTCTGGCTAATCAGGCGATTGAGTAACACATCAAGGTCAACGGGCGCGTCCGTTTCAATATCAATCAGGCGCGAGAGCACCACTTTGTCAATATCCGGCTGAGCCGTAGCAGCGGCGGCGTGAGCCACCATCTCCATAAATTTTTCTTGTTCAGGAATCGCTTTGCGAGCGGCAATATTTAGCGGTTTTTCCGTTCTGCTTTGTCTGGCACCAGCCTGGATCTGGGAGCGGGAAAACGTCTGCCAGCTTTCGGGGATAAACAACGCTGAAGGTTGACTTGGATCGAAAGGAATTGCACCGACGACAACCGGTTTCTCGATACCGTGCTTTTTGGCGTTTTCAAACGCTTCACGCAGCTGTTTTTGCAGGTCCCCGTGGGGGTTTGCACCATCAAGCGCCGCGCAATCCAGGCGAGTAAAGCAGCCGCTGGTCGAAAAACTGCGATAAGGCGACATAAAGAAAAAACTATTCGCACAAGGTGTTAGCTGTTTTTCTTGTGGCTGCGGCACCAGTAACGTTTCCATCCGTCCTCCGTAAAAACATGACAAAAGATAGTAATAATGATTATCATTTGCTTTTCGGGGTCGTAACCTAAAGAGAAAAGACAGCAGTGTCAATAGCTGCTCGGTCTTGCCGGATGGCGCTAACGCTTATCCGACCTACGCAAAACAGTTTTGTAGGGTGGATAAGCGCCAGCAGCATCCACCGCAATCGTTAAATTTCAACAGGAAGTTATTGAGTGAAAATCAGATTCTCCGCAGTTATCGTTTTATGCCTGAGCAGCCTTGCCCACGCTGCCGACTGGCCACGCACCATCACCGACAGCCACGGCCCTCATACTTTTGAGCAGGCACCGCAGCGCATTGTCTCAACCAGCGTGACTCTCACCGGTTCCCTACTGGCAATTGATGCACCGGTAGTGGCAAGCGGTGCTACGACGCCAGGCAATCGAATGGCTGACTCACAAGGTTTTCTACGCCAGTGGGGAGATGTCGCTAAACAACGTAACGTTCAGCGTTTATATATTGGCGAAGCCAGTGCTGAAGCCGTCGCGGCACAAATGCCTGATTTGATTTTGATTAGTGCCACTGGCGGTGATTCCGCCCTCGCCCTTTATGAGCAACTCTCTGCAATTGCACCGACTCTGGTTATCAATTATGACGATAAAAGTTGGCAGCAATTGCTCACCCAGCTCGGTGAGATTACTGGGCACGAAAAGCAAGCCACAGAAAGAATCTCAAGCTTTGATAAGCAGCTAAGCGAAGCCAAAATGCACATGAAGCTGCCGCCGCAACCGGTCACAGCGATGGTTTACACACCTGCGTCTCGTTCAGCGAATATTTGGACGTTAGATTCGGCACAGGGAAAATTGCTAGTGCAGCTCGGTTTTACCTTATCGCCAATTCCTGCGGCTATTCATACCAGCCAGAGCATGGGTAAACGTCACGACATCGTGCAGCTTGGCGGTGAAAACCTTGCTACAGGTTTGAATGGCGAGAGCCTATTCTTGTTCGCAAGTGATGAGAAAGATGCCACCGCGCTGGCAAATAACCCGCTTCTTTCGCACCTGCCCGCCGTGCAGAAAAAACACGTTTACGCGCTGGGAATCGAGACTTTCCGTCTCGATTATTACAGTGCAACAAGAATCCTTGAGCACATGAGCACGTTGTTTGCCAGCAAGTGATTATTTAGCTGTTTCTGCCTCGGGTTGCGCCGGGGCGGCCTGGCGATAACGTCGCAACTGCACCAACACAATCGCCAGCACAACGCCGCATAACGTCAATGCAAAGCCCCCGGAACTTGCCGCCGCCACAGGCGTCATTACAACCGTCATGCCACCTAAAATCGCAGCACCTATCGCATCACCCGTCACGTTCTGTGCTGTCCACAAACCATTGATTCGGCCCAGCATGCCGTCCGGGGTAAGCGTCTGAATTAGCGTGTATTGCAACAAAGAGCTAATCGCACTGAGATAACCAAACAGCGCCAGACACGCCAGCCCAAGTCCCCAAACCGGCATCAG
Organism: Buttiauxella cochleicola; assembly: GCF_021282405.1. Lineage (NCBI taxonomy): Bacteria > Pseudomonadati > Pseudomonadota > Gammaproteobacteria > Enterobacterales > Enterobacteriaceae > Buttiauxella > Buttiauxella cochleicola. Next base: position 261,792 of record NZ_JAJSOU010000003.1, on the reverse strand, counting down.
GCTGAAAACGCCAATCGAGATAAACGACACAATTCCGGACGCCAGCATGATCATGCCTGGGCTCGCGTGATGGGCGATGCGCCCGCTGGTTAACGCGCCAATCGCGGCACCCAACGGAACGGCGGCATACATCAGGCCGATTTGTGCGGCACTCATTTGCCAGTGACCAGCCAGCGCGGGATACAAGACGCGCACCGCACTTGCCATCGTCAGCAATGCGCCGACTAACGCAATGCCGCCAATAATCGGGTGGCCGACCAGAAACCGTAAACCATTCCACAGCGACAACAGCGGATTTTCACGCGCCTGGGGAGGCGGTGCCAGTTTTGGCAAACTCAGCAGCGGCAGCAGCGTAATGAACGTGCCGACGGACGCCAGCGCGTAGTTCCACACCACGCCACCGGAAGCCAGCAGCAGCCCGCCAATCATCGGTGAAATCACCGAACCGAGGCGCACGGTGAGCATGGTTATCGCACTCGCCTGCATCAAATTCTCACGCCCGACCAGCGCAGGAGTCGCGGCTAAAAGCGCCGTCACGCCGAGTGCGCCAAAGAATCCATCCCACACGCCGAGCAGATAAATCGCCGCCAGCGAGGGGTCAGGTAATGCGGCGTTAATCGTCAGGCCAATAAAGCCGACGCCACAGGTAGAACGGGCCAGAAGAATCAGGCGGCGGCGCTCATGGCGGTCTGCCAGCACACCGCCCATCATCAGACCGATAAACATCGCCGAACCGGTAAGCGTCACCGCGAGCCCCACTTGCAAGGAGGAGCCTGTCAGCATCTGGATTTGTACCGGCACCGCGACACCCAACAACCCCAACGACACAATGGAGATAAAACGGGCGAGGAAGACAGCGCGAAAAGCGGGATGAGTCTTGAGTAAACTGAGATTAAGCAGCAAAGAATTGCGGTTCATTACATGGCCTTAAAGCGAATTTTTCTTTCCGGGTGCGAGGCGGCTCATGCTAACATAAACAAATAAGAGTGATAATGATAATAACTATCATTTAATTTTACATGATTTTTGTAGGGCTACGAAGTGAAGGATATACAACGTATGTCACGCTGGTTCATCCTGCTGAGTTTGCTGTTTTTACTCGTTTTAATGGCAATACTCAGTTTGTTATTAGGTGCCAAATCCCTCCCTGCCGAAGTGGTTATCAATGCACTTAGCGGCCAATGCCAAAGTGCAGATTGCACTATCGTGCTCGACGCCCGCCTCCCCCGCACACTAGCTGGTATTCTTGCGGGCGGCGCGCTGGGCCTTGCCGGTGCGTTGATGCAAACGCTGACCCGAAATCCCCTCGCTGACCCAGGCCTGCTTGGCGTCAATGCCGGGGCCAGTTTTGCCATTGTTTTGGGGGCGGCTGTGTGGAGTCTTTCATCACCAATAGCATTACTCGGGTTGGCCTTTGCGGGCGCATTGTCTGCGGCACTGGTGGTGGCTTTTACCGGAAGCCAGGGCGGCGGGCAACTCAGCCCGGTACGGTTAACGCTGGCTGGCGTCGCGCTCGGTGCGGTACTCGAAGGCTTAAGCAACGGCATCGCGCTACTCAACCCGGTAGTCTATGACCAGTTGCGTTTCTGGCAGGCCGGAACGTTGGATATTCGCACGCTCGAAACCCTAAAAATTATTGTATTGCCCGTGCTAGCGGGCTGCGTGATTGCGCTGTTTATCAGCCGTTCGCTTAATAGCCTGAGTATGGGCACCGACACCGCCACCGCGCTGGGCAGTAAAGTTGCACGCACTCAGTTGCTCGGTTTAATTGCCATCACTTTATTGTGTGGCAGCGCTACCGCCGCAGTCGGGCCAATTGCTTTTATTGGCCTGATGATGCCGCATCTGGCTCGTTGGCTGGTGGGAGCCGATCACCGTTGGTCGCTCCCCGTGACTCTTATTGCCACCCCAACTCTACTGCTGTTTGCCGATATTATTGGCCGCATGCTGGTTCCGGGCGAACTGCGCGTTTCAGTGGTGAGCGCGTTTATTGGCGCACCGATGCTTATCTATTTAGTACGCCGCAGCCGCAAAGGAGCAGGATTATGAACCGCCCTTCTCCTCGTCTGATCACCATCAGCCTGATTTTATTGCTACTCAGTATCACTCTGGGAATATGGAGCCTGGGCAGTGGCGTATTACCGCTTTCGGTAAGCCAGGTGATTGACGCGCTATTGGGTTCCGCACCGCGCAATATCTCACTGGTCGTCGTTGAATGGCGTTTGCCACGCGTTGTCATGGCGCTGCTGATTGGTGCAGCGCTGGGCGTGAGTGGTGCCATCTTCCAGTCACTGATGCGTAACCCACTCGGCAGCCCGGACGTGATGGGCTTTAACACCGGGGCATGGAGTGGTGTTCTGGTCGCCATGGTGCTGTTCGGCCAGCATCAAACCGCGATTGCCACCTCCGCCATGGTTGGCGGCATTTTGACGGCACTGGTGGTCTGGTTGCTCGCCTGGCGAAACGGCATTGAAACTTTCCGTTTGATAATCATCGGCATTGGCGTACGGGCTATGCTGGTGGCGTTCAATACCTGGCTGTTGCTACATGCCTCGCTTGAAACCGCCATTTCCGCAGGGCTGTGGAATGCCGGTTCCCTGAACGGTTTAACCTGGGGGAAAATCTTCCCGGCAGCACCTTTAATGTTACTGGCGCTGGTTGCTGGAGCATTGTTAGTGCGGCGCATGCGGTTGCTGGAAATGGGCGATGACAGCGCCTGCGCACTCGGCGTTTCGGTTGAACGCTCTCGCCTGTTGTTAATGCTAACTGGTGTGATACTCACTGCCGCAGCCACCGCATTAGCCGGGCCAATTTCGTTTATCGCACTTGTCGCACCACATATCGCCCGCCGTTTAAGCGGTACTTCACGCTGGGGTTTACTGCAATCCGCATTATGCGGCGCAACGCTTTTACTCGCGGCAGATCTGTGCGCCCAACATCTGTTTATGCCATATCAATTACCAGTCGGTGTGGTCACGGTAAGCCTCGGCGGTATTTATCTTATTGCGTTGTTGATTCAGGAGTCCCGTAAGAAATGAGCCAGATTTCCACTCCATCGCGCCTGCACGGCGAAAAATTACGGCTTGGATATGGCAATCATGTGGTGGCCGACGGCCTGACCGTTGCCATTCCTGACGGGAAATTTACCGCGATTATTGGCCCCAACGGCTGCGGGAAATCCACGCTATTGCGCACGTTAAGCCGACTGATGAAACCGATGCACGGCCAGGTTTGGCTCGATGGCAATGAAATCCACCGTTTTGCGACCAAAGAAGTGGCGCGGCGCGTGGGTTTACTGGCGCAAAATTCCACAGCACCTGGTGATATTAGTGTGGCGGAGCTAGTGGCACGTGGCCGCTACCCGCACCAACCGATGTTTTCACGCTGGCGAGAAGAGGATAGCCAGGCAGTCGAGCGGGCATTAAAAGCGACCAACATTGAAGATTTAGCCGATCAACCCGTGGATACGCTTTCTGGCGGCCAGCGGCAACGAGCCTGGATTGCGATGGTGCTGGCGCAAGAAACTTCCATTTTGCTGCTTGACGAGCCGACCACCTGGCTTGATATCAGCCACCAAATTGATTTGCTGGAATTACTGCGCGATCTCAATCAAAAGCAAGGTTTTACCCTTGCCGCTGTGCTGCACGATTTGAACCAGGCCTGCCGTTACGCCACGCATTTAATCGCCTTGCGAGACGGTAAGATTGTGGCCGAAGGTGCACCGACCGAGATTGTCACCCCCGAACTTATCGAAGCGATTTATGGCCTGCGCTGCATGATTATCGAAGATCCGGTCGCGCATACGCCGTTGGTGGTGCCGCTCGGACGGGCGTGAAAAGAACTGATTAAAAAGTTTGCGTAACACCTCGCAAAAACGCACACTAGCACTGTGCGAGTGTGCGGAAATATATTTTACTGTCCATCTGATTAATCACATCGAACCAGCATCAGTACTAACGTTAAAGCACACAATCTCAACTTTGCTGATCATATATAGCCATTAGCATTCGAGTTGCAGGTAGGCGGCCAGGGAGCAAATCCCCAGGAGCTTACTGAAGTAAGTGACTGGGGTTTGTGAGTGCAGCCAACACCCCTGCGGCTTGAAGGATGATGGGTATAAACAATAAGGATTAAGTATGGTCCAGGCACAACGTAAACCCACCTCTGTCGGCGACGTGCTTCTTTATGAGTATCTCGAACCTACAGGTCTGCGAATTAACGATCTGGCGGAGATGCTTCAGGTTCATCGCAACACCGTCAGTAAGCTGCTAAATAACAACAGCAAACTGACAACCGATATGGCTTTCAGACTCGCGAAGGTGTTTGATACCTCTGTGGAATTTTGGCTCAATCTGCAAACGAATGTCGATATCTGGGAAATTCAGAACGACCCGCGGACTCAGGAAGAAATGAGTCGTATCGTGACGCTCAGAGAAATGCTGGAACGTAAAACCAGAGCAGCATAAGTAAAATGGCGGGTAACCTAAACTACCCGCCGCTTTTGTTTAATCTAACGCTAACACTCGCTGCAACACCGGCCCAATTTCCTCGAAAGCATTTGGGGAAATGATATCGACATGGGCGCAATCCAGGCGGTATACATCAAGTTCGCCAATCCATGGTGCCCAGGTTTTTTGCGGGTCCATCCCTTCTGGCAACGTTCGCTCGGCAACAAACAGCGTGGCTTTGCCGGCAAACGGCACACTTTGCGCCGTGGTAAGCAGGCGCACCGCATCGCCGTAGTTCCCTTCGATAGCCTGGAATAATGCATCCGACGTTTGCCCCTGCTGAGCGGCGACAAAAGCCGCACGTTCGCGGTTAATTTCATCAAGCACCGCCGGGTCGAGTTCGTTGGCACCTTTTTCAGCCCAGTTTTGCGTTTCCGGTGGCCAGGTATCTAACAGCCCTAAGAACGCCACCTTTTCACCTGCAGCTTCAAGATGCGCTGCAATCCCTTGTGCTAGTGTGCCGCCTAATGAATATCCCATCAGATAGTACGGGCCATGCGGCTGCAGTTGACGCAGAGTTTGCAGGTGCGCTTCGCACACCTGAGCCAGGTTTTCTGCCTGCTGCATCGGGCCATACGGGCGCGGAGACTGAATGCCAGTTATCGACCAGCGCGGGTCGAGATAGCGCTGCAATACGCTAAATTGCCAGGCAAAACCAGACGCCGGGTGGAAGCAATAGAGCGTTGGCCCGGTGCTTTTACGCAGCGGCAGCACGGCATCAAACCCTGCCCGATTCGCTTCTTCTTCACCGCAATCTTTCGCCAGCATTTGCGCAAGCTGGCCGACAGTCGACGCCACCATCACTTGCCCCACAGTTACTGGCCTTTCAAGCATACGGCGTAGTTGAGCCGCGAGGCGCATCGCCAGTAATGAATGGCCGCCGAGGGCAAAGAAATCGTCATCTATCGAGTGAATTTCGCATCCCAGCAAATGGGCAAAAGCGTCAGCAATGGTGATTTCTAAAGAAGATTCCGGTGCGCGCCCTGTGCCACGTATCGCCAGTTCCGGCAACGGCAGCGCTTTTCTGTCCAGTTTGCCATTCGCGCTCAATGGGAAATCATCAAGCTGAATGAGCGCGACCGGCACCATGTGCGCCGGGAGCACGTTGCTCAATTGTTTACGCAGAGTGTCGACGGGCAAAACCTCGCCTGAAGCCGAGACCAGATAGCCCACTAGTTGGCGGGCATCGCCACCGCTTGCGGCCTCTTTATTGAGCACGCAGGCGTGCGTCACTGCCTGCGCCACATCCGGCAGCGCCTGCAAAGCGCGGTCAATGTCGCCCAATTCAATGCGTTGCCCACGAATTTTTAACTGATCGTCACTGCGGCCAAGGTATTCCACCGCGCCATTATCAAGCCAACGCGCCACATCGCCGGTACGATACATGCGCTCGCCCGCAGCAAAAGGATCGGCAACAAAGCGGCTGGCAGTAAGATCCGGGCGGGATAAATAGCCCTGCGCCAGTTGGATCCCGGTAAGGTAAAGATCACCTGCGATCCCGACAGGAACCGGGCGCATTGCCGAGTCCAGAATTCGCAGCCCGGTATTCCACACCGGCCAGCCAATCGGCACGCTGCTGCCTGAAACCTGTGCTAATTCCGCACCAAATGCCGGATACCAGCTCACGTCGACCGCGGCTTCCGTTGGCCCATAAAGGTTATGCAGTGGCACGTGGATGAGCTGTTCCCAATGGCGGCAAAGTTCTGTTGGCAGTGCTTCGCCGCTACAGAATACGCGTTTTAAAGTTGCGCATTTCGCCACCGCGTCGGCATCGGTTAGTGCCGCAACAAACGCCGCTAACATTGATGGAACAAAGTGTGTAGTAGTCACTCGATAACGAGCAAAAAGCTGCTGCAACGCCTCCGGGTCGCGGTGCGCTTCAGGTGGGGCCATAACCAGTTGTGCGCCAACAATATACGGCCAGAAAAATTCCCAAACGGACACATCAAAACTGCATGGCGTTTTCTGCAAAACCACATCGTCACCGTTTAACGGGTAGTGATTTTGCATCCACAACAGGCGGTTAACGATAGCCTGTTGCCCGACCATTACCCCTTTCGGGCGACCCGTGGAACCGGATGTGAAGATCACATACGCGGTATGTTCCGGGCGAGAGAGATTGTGAGTCTGCGGCGGCTTAAACGCTGTCAGCACATTTTGATAGCAGAAGGTTTGCAGGCCATGAACAGCACTAAAACGTGGTAACTGCTCTTGAGAAGTGAGCAACAAACGTGGCGCGGCATCTTCAAGCATCATGTGTAACCGGTCATCGGGGTAACCAGTATCCAGCGGCAACCAGGCGGCGCCAGCTTCCACAATGGCCTGCAACGCCAGGGATAAAAAGACCGAGCGAGGGAGTGCCACGGCAACCACATCACCCGGTTTTACGCCACGTAACAGCAGCTCACTCGCCAATGCCTGAACCTGTTCACGCATCTCGCGATAACTGAACTGGTGGTGTTCATCCGCTAACGCCGGAGCGTCTGGTGTGCGCTCCGCTTGCTGCGCAATGAGCTCGCTTAACGTTGTCGAAGGGACTGACGTCTGCGTAGCATTTACGCTTTCCAGCAGCGAGGTTTCGGATTCATGCAACAGTTGGGCATCTACGCATCGTAATGCAGGATTGGCCGCAAACTGGCGCAAAAGAAGCGGCAAGCGCGCAATATGCTGCTGCAAAGTTTGCGCATCGTAACGCTCGGCATTTGCCAACATCTCAAGGAAGAAGTCACCTTGTTCGCTGATGTAGAGCGCAATTTCCAGGTCGCGCACCGGGCCTGAAGCCAGTTGATGCGTGATGCCTTCAATACCATTGAAATCAAGCCGGTAATCGAACATTTTCAGGTTTATTACTGGGCCATACAGCGGTTCGCCATTTGCGATCAGCCCCAAATCGCGCTGGATTTGTTCAGCATCGTAACGCTGGTAACGGCGTATACCTTTCAGTTCTTTGGCGAGGTTTGTCGCAAGGCTGGCGAGGGTGTAGTCGGATTCAATACGTACACCAAACGGCAATACATTCAGCACCGGGCCGGTGGCACAAAGTGCGGCGGAACCCATGCGGCGCATAAAGATAAAACCGGCGGAATACTCATTGCGGCCACTTAAGCGCCCGAGCCACAACGCCACCAGTCCTAACGCCATATCGGCGGCTGTCAGGTTTTGCAGGCGGGCGTTTTCAACCAGTGCATGAAAATCTGCCGACTCAAAACGTAGCGTCTGGCGAATCAGTTTTGTGCTAACCCCTTGGCCAGTAAGCGGTTTGGTTGACAGAGTGGCAGGTGGTGGCAACTGTTTAGCTTTGCTTATCCAGAATGCAGAATCACGCCGCCAGGCATCCGTTTTGCGGTAATGCTCGTATTCTTCAACCACTTCGCTAAACGGAGTAAATGGCGTGGGTTCAGGCGCTTGGTTTTGGCACAAGTCGCTATAAATATTGGCAATTCGGCGGGTAATAGCGGTGAAACTAAAGCCATCGACAACTAAATGATGAAAACGTTGATACCAGAACCAGCGTGTGTTTGAGATTCGCAGCAGTTGATGATGGTAAAGCGGCTTACCGCAGGCAATGCGCAAATCCCCGTCGAGATCGTCGCGCATCATCGCTTGTGCGGTGGCGATCGGATCGATTTCATTGCGCAGATCAACGCAACAAGGGGCAACAAACGACGCGTTGGGGTCTATCCACTGCCGCGCTTCGCCGTCCACTTCGCTAAAGCGCATGCAAAGGGTATCGGCCTCTTTCATGCCTGCCACTATCGCCCGGCACAGTAACGCTTCGTTGAGTTCTCCATTTAGCTCAACATAGTGTGCCACGCTCCACATATTAGACTGTTGTGACAGCTGATCCGCCATCCAGATTCCGGGCTGTGCTGCTACAAGCGGCATGGTTTTGATCTGTTGTTCCAGTGCTGGCGTCATCATTGATTCACTCACCAATCACCTCTTCTTTTGCAAAGGAGGCGGGTTGAAGATCGCTCCAGTTGGCAAGCAACCAGCGGTTGCATTCATCGTTTGATGCGGGTTCACAAACCACCTGCCAGCCATCGGGCAATGCACAATGTTCCGGCCATAAGCTGAACTGTTGCTGCGCATTTTCAAGGATGAAAAAACGGCTCTGCAACGAGTCGAAAGGGTTACTGAATTCCATAGTTAACTCCGCTCTTTAAGGCGCTTTCCAAAGCCAGGCGAGACCGTCCAAAAGGCCACCTCGCCAGCAAAGCGCATCGTGCCCACCATCAACCTGACGGTAGAAAACAGCTCGCTGTGTTTGTTGTAGTAAGGGGTAAATTCTTTGATTAACTTGATAAATGAGAGGTTCTCTGACCCCTGCCTCAAGATAGATACGCAGCGCTTTTTCACACGCAAGCCCATCTTCCAATTGCCGTATCAACTGCCCGCCTTGCTGGTTGTTTTCACGACGTGGCCACCAGTAAGAACCTGACTGGCTCAGCACACAGCCAAATTGTTCAGGCCAGTGAAGTGCGGCATAAAGCGAGGAAAGCCCGCCAAAGCTTTGCCCGGCGACTACTGTGGTTTCAGGGTTTTCATTCCAGCGGGTAACCGTGCGCAGATGTGGCAGTAATTCTTCTTGTACTGCCAGCCAAAACTGCGCATTACAGGGCAGTTCATCACTGCGGGTTGCGTTGTCGATGACATCAATCAACACATAAACGGCGGGAGGTAATACGCCAGCATCAGTTTGAGCCTGAAGTGCAGACCACACTGGCATCCCTTCAACCCAGAATTGGCCGTCGAGCAAAATCGCCAACGGGCGCTGCTCTGGCTGGGCGTCACCGGTTGCAAAAATCCATACACTACGCTGGTTTTTCAGGCGCTCACTCAACCAGGAAATATGCTGAGGTGTGTGATACGGCGTGTCTGGTTTATCCCAACCGGCCTGCATTGGCGCATCAGGAAGATGGAGTGCTGACATCGGATGCCCTCGCCCACCGAGCCAGCTTTCAGGATTTAGCGGGTCGGCAATCGCAAGTGGCAACAGTTTTCGCCAACCTTCTCGCAGCGCCATGCGCTCCGGCACGATGCCTTCAAAAGCCTCTGCCGGGAAATCATCTTCGCTGTTTGTTGGAATGAGGCAATAACTGCCGCGCCATGTAGCAGTTAGCTGCGTTTGCCATTGCCAGACATCAGTTCCGGCAATGCGTTCGAGCGTTTGCGGACGCGAGCGTTGATGGTGATCTGTCACGCCCGTGATGTAAATCCAGACTCGCTTTATCGGTGAGGTTTGCTCGCAACCCTGGGGGTCACGCCACAAAAAAGTCACCTCACACAAACCGTCATTTTCACAGGTAACGGCGGGGATCCCTTGCGCCTGTTTTTCCTGCCACCAGCTCTCACTTCCTGTCAGCAAATTCGTCACTCGAACATAACCTTATGAAATTATTGATAACGGTCAATAATCTTGAAATATATTGATAATACTATTGATAATTATTTGCATTTGCAATAGCGTATTTCCGCGCTTTGGGCTACCAGCTTCCTGGTGCAAAAACAATTAATTGCCGGACTTGAACGCACGATTCCCTCATTTCGGGGCTGTTGCAGACAGTTTCGGTATCGCTTCGTAACATCCATGCTGCGCCCGATCCCTCTGGGAATGGAATGACACCGGGCCCAGCGGAAAAGCAGGCCGCCATAATGAATAAGAAAATTAACTATTCCCTCGCAATGCTAATCAATCTGGGAATATACGGTGTTGCAGCACCTGTCTTTGCGGCAGAGCAAGCGGCACCAGCAACGGCTCAGACCGCTGCTGCCAACAATGACGACACACAAAATCACGCTGAAGAAGACACTTTGATTGTTACCGCCGCCGCGCAAAACTTGCAGGCACCAGGCGTTTCAACCATCACCGCTGAAGAGCTGAAAAAACGCCCACCAGCGCGTGATATTTCCGAAATCGTCCGCACTATGCCAGGCGTTAACCTGACCGGTAACTCCACCAGTGGCCAACGTGGCAACGGCCGCCAGATCGATATTCGCGGTATGGGTCCGGAAAACACCTTGATTCTTATCGATGGCAAACCGGTCACCAGCCGCAACTCGGTAAGACTTGGCTGGCGTGGCGAACGTGATACACGTGGCGATGCAAGCTGGGTACCACCTGAAATGGTCGAGCGTATCGAAGTTATTCGTGGCCCGGCCGCAGCGCGTTACGGTAACGGTGCGGCAGGTGGTGTAGTCAATATCATTACCAAAAAAGGTACCGGCGAATGGCATGGTACCTGGAACACTTATCTCAATGCGCCTGAGCATAAAGACGAAGGCTCCACTAAGCGCACCAACTTTAGCCTGAACGGCCCACTGGGTGGGGATTTCAGCTTCCGGCTGTACGGCAACCTCGATAAAACTCAAGCCGATGCCTGGGACATCAACCAGGGCCATCAGTCTGAACGTACCGGTATTTATGCCGATACCCTGCCAGCCGGGCGTGAAGGGGTAATTAACAAAGATATCAACGGCGTCGTGCGTTGGGACTTCGCACCAATGCAATCTCTGGAACTGGAAGCGGGTTACAGCCGCCAGGGCAACCTGTATTCCGGCGATACCCAGAACACCAATACCAACCAAATCGTGAAAGATAACTATGGCAAAGAGACTAACCGCCTCTACCGCCAGAGCTACTCCATGACCTGGAATGGTGGTTGGGACAGCGGCCTGACGACCAGCAACTGGGTGCAGTACGAACACACCCGCAACTCACGTATGCGTGAAGGTCTGGCCGGTGGCACCGAAGGGATTTTCTCCAGTGATAAATTCAGCGATATCGATCTGAGCGATGTGCTATTGCACAGCGAAGTGAATATCCCGATTGATTTCGTGTTTAACCAAAACCTGACGCTGGGCACCGAATGGAACCAGCAAAAGATGAAAGATTTGTCATCGAACGGTCAAACCTTTATGGGCGGCCCAATTCCAGGTTCGAATAGCACCAACCGTAGCCCATATTCTCAGGCAGAGATCTTCTCACTGTTTGCTGAAGACAATATGGAGCTGACCGACAGCACTATGTTGACTCCGGGGCTGCGCTTTGATCATCACAGCATCGTGGGTAATAACTGGAGCCCATCTCTGAACCTGTCTCAAGGTTTGGGTGATGACTTCACCCTGAAAATGGGTATTGCTCAGGCATATAAAGCACCGAGCCTGTATCAAACCAACCCGAACTACATCCTCTACAGCAAAGGCCAGGGTTGCTACGCAAGCGGCACCGGCGTGGGCTGCTATATGATGGGTAACGAAGACCTTAAAGCTGAAACCAGCGTCAACAAAGAGATCGGTCTTGAGTTCAAACGTGACGGCTGGCTGGCAGGTGTCACCTGGTTCCGCAACGATTATAAAGACAAAATCGAAGCGGGTTACGCACCAATCGGCCAGACTTCTTCTGGCAAAACCAAAACCGATATTTACCAGTGGGAAAACATTCCTAAAGCTCTGGTAGAAGGGCTGGAAGGCACGTTAAACGTACCGGTTTCCAATACGGTGAACTGGACGAATAACATCACTTACATGCTGGAAAGTAAGAATAAAGAGACCGGCGAGCGCCTGTCCGTTATTCCGGAATATACGTTAAACTCCACCCTGAGCTGGCAAATTCGCCAGGACATCTCTGTGCAATCGACCTTTACGTGGTACGGCAAACAACAGCCGAAGAAGTACAACTACAAAGGTTTGCCTGCAACGGGAACAGAAACCAACGAAGTTAGCCCTTATAGCATTGTTGGCCTGAGTGGGACCTGGGATGCCACGAAGAATGTCAGCCTGACTACGGGTATCGACAATGTCTTCGATGAACGCCACTGGCGCGCAGGTAATGCCCAGACAACGGGTGGCAATGCCGGTTACATGTACGGTGCAGGTGCCGAAACATATAACGAGTCCGGACGTACTTACTACGTGAGTGTGAATACCCATTTCTGATAGACCTCCGCTTACGCCATGCAGTCCCTCTCCTTTTTGGAGAGGGACTGCGATAATGGTCCTCATCCCAACCTTCTCCCCAAGGTAGAAGGAGAAAACATCTGATGAATACTCAGCTCACCCATTTCAGCCTCTGTGACACGACGCAAACTATCGTGCGGGTGGATTTTGACGCTGTCACTTTTCAACACGATGACCTGCTGTTACTCCCGCATCACAAGCGTCTTGAAAATGCTGTCAGGCAACGCAAAGCCGAGCATCTCGCTGGCCGGATTGCTGCCAGAGAAGCGCTGCGTCTTCATGGAATAAGCCATCATATTCCGGGCATTGGCCTGCACCGTGAACCTTGCTGGCCGCCAGGGTTTACCGGCAGCATGACTCACAGCGGCAATGTGGCGCTGGCAACAGTAATCGCTGACTCGGCGCAAATGCGTGTGGGAATTGGCATTGATTGTGCTGAAATTATTACGCCAGATGTCGCCGGGGAAATTTACCCTGGCATAATTGATAGCGCGGAAAGAGAAGTTTTGTGCTCGACCGCCCTCCCCTTTCATTACGCATTAACGCTGGCATTCTCTGCCAAAGAGAGTTTATTCAAAGCCTTGTTTCGCCACGTTGGGCGCTATTTTGATTTTTCAGCTGCATCCATAAGAAAAATAGATGACAAGCATCTTATTCTGACGCTCAATCATTCACTTGGGCCATTTAAAAAAGAAAGTAAATTCAAAGCGATATGGGAAAATCACGCTACGCAATTAATAACGCTAATACAGTTATAAACAGCATAAGATAAATCACTTGCGGCCTGGTAATAAGTGAATGTTATATTCGAAAGAACACAACACATCTACAACATCACTTATAACAAGGACTTCTTAATCTATGGAAAACTCGCTTTCTCTCGAATCATTCCTGACCTCTGTTCAACAACGTGACCCGCACCAGCCTGAATTTGCACAGGCAGTACGCGAAGTCATGACTACGCTCTGGCCGTTCCTGGAACAAAATCCGCAATACCGCCGTTTGGCACTTTTAGAGCGCCTTGTTGAACCAGAACGTGTGATTCAGTTCCGCGTCACCTGGGTTGATGACCAAAATCAGGTGCAGGTTAACCGCGCATGGCGCGTGCAATTTAGCTCGGCGATTGGGCCATTTAAAGGTGGGATGCGTTTCCACCCGTCAGTGAACCTCTCAATTCTGAAATTCCTCGGCTTTGAACAAACCTTCAAAAATGCGCTGACCACACTGCCAATGGGCGGCGGTAAAGGCGGTAGCGACTTTAATCCGAAAGGTAAAAGTGAAGGCGAGATCATGCGTTTTTGCCAGGCACTGATGACGGAACTGTATCGCCATCTCGGGCCGGATACCGATGTTCCAGCAGGCGATATTGGCGTTGGCGGACGTGAAGTTGGCTTTATGGCGGGGATGATGAAAAAACTCTCCAACAATACGGCCTGCGTGTTTACCGGCAAGGGATTGTCGTTCGGCGGCAGTCTTATTCGCCCGGAAGCGACCGGTTATGGCCTTATCTACTTCACCGATGCGATGCTCAAGCGTCATGGTCTGGGCTTTGAAGGAATGCGCGTTGCTGTTTCTGGTTCCGGTAACGTGGCGCAATACGCCATCGAAAAAGCATTATCTCTGGGTGCGCGCGTGGTTACTGCTTCTGACTCCAACGGTACCGTGGTTGATGAAGCTGGTTTCACTAGCGAAAAACTGGCGCGCCTGGCTGAAATTAAATCCAGCCGCGATGGGCGCGTGGCAGATTACGCCAAAGAGTTCGGTCTGAAGTACCTCGAAGGCCAGCAACCGTGGAGCGTACCGGTGGATATCGCTCTACCGTGCGCGACACAGAATGAACTGGATAGCGAAGCTGCTCGTGTGCTGATTGCCAATGGCGTGAAGGCCGTGGCTGAAGGTGCGAATATGCCGACCACCATTGAAGCTACCAATCTGTTCCTGGACGCGGGCGTGCTGTTCGCACCAGGTAAAGCGGCAAATGCGGGCGGTGTGGCAACTTCAGGTCTGGAGATGGCGCAAAACGCCGCTCGTATGGGATGGAAGGCCGAAAAAGTTGATGTTCGCCTGCATCACATCATGCTGGATATTCACGAAGCCTGTGTGAATTACGGTGGCGAAGATAAGCAAACACATTATGTTCGCGGCGCGAATATTGCGGGCTTTGTTAAGGTAGCCGATGCGATGTTAGGCCAGGGCGTTTTATAATACCCGTCATTCTTCAAGTTGCAGGGGTGTTGGCTGCACTCGCTCACCCCAGTCACTTACTTTAGTAAGCTCCTGGGGATGAACTCTTTTGCCGCCTACCTGCAACTCGAATTATTTAGGGTATTATTTTTTTATTTAAAACTAAACCCCAGGAACCACCTTAATATCTTCCATCCCAATCCCAATCTTGCGCGGTTCGTGGCCAAGAATATTGCCTTCATTAGATAACTGCGGCTGCGGTGGAATAATCTCCAGCAAATTACTGCGCTCCGGGTTATCAAAATGCAACGTCGTGGTACTTAACTCTTCGCCAAGCGTAAGTGTTTGCTGCTGGCTCCCGACTTTGACCGGCACCGGCTGACCGATATTCGGGCCAAACGCTTTAGCTGAAATCACCAGGTCAAATTTCTCGGGCAGCGGCTCGGCATATTCAATTTTCACTTCCGGTGCCAAATTCGCATTCGACCAACGCCCCCACTCTTCAGGGCGAGAAATCCCCGCATACTCTTTCACATTAAGTGGCGCCCCCGGCACATTGAAAATAAAGCTATCTGCCTGATAGCGGATGGCGTTTTCATCCACTTTCAGCAGCGCAACGTTCTGTTTAAAACGTGCTTTATCGATGTCCTGTTTGGCAAATTCAACGGCATGTTGTTCCTGCTGCTGTTCAATTAAGCGCACTGACGGTTGGCCGCCAACTTGCCCCTGAGCAACACACAGCCCGGTCGAAAGTGCCAGTTTAGGTTCCCATAAACGCGCCATTTTGAAGCAGCGGTCGGCCCAAATAAATTTGTCATTTTCTTTAAAGTCAGCCAGTTGATAGCGTAACGGCGCGGAATACTCGCTTTCAGGCAACGGCTCTATTTTTTTATCCAGAATACGCAGCAATAAAGGCATTTTGAAATGCGCGCCTGAATAGCTAAAGGTATTTTTCTTCTGGTCAATTTCATACTGGGTAATCGTTTTCGGGAAGTTCCACAGATCGATTACGTCCGGTTTCCACTCCATCACCTTTTCTTTGACGTTAAGAAATACCGAAGCAATCGACTGCCCGGACAAACTACTGCGTCCAAGACCCAGGTAATTATCACCGCCTAAAACATCTAAGACCGTTGCGCCGTTATCCAGCGTGCTGCGTTTAACTGGCACCAGATCGGCCTGCGGTTTATCACCGCGAATAATAAAGAACAGGTTATTGCGGTCATGCTGGTTGAGGTATTTGTACGCGGTGTTATTCATTGCCAAATGGTCGGAACTTACGACGATGACGGTATTTTTAAAATATGGTGATGCTTTTATCTTCTCGATAAGTGCAGCGACATGCTCCTGGCTGCAAGCTACTGCACCGAAAGATTGGTTTTCTTTGCCGTCAAAGTTGTAGCTACGGCGCTTACAGGTTTTCGAGATAAAGCCGTCCGGGTGGTGCGTGTCGACGGTCAGCGTAAACAGTGAGAAACGTTTATTTTTCTTCGACAGTTCAACATACTTTTCATATACCTCGTCCAGCACAGTGTCGTCATAGAAACCCCAGTTATTGCGGTATTCCGGGTCTGCGACCATACTTTTCAGCTCTTGCGCACCGTACATATGGTCGAAACCATGGGACTGTAAAAAGATGTCTTTGCCCGCAAAGCGTAAGTCTGCGCCCTGCATAAAGTAGTTTTCATATCCCGAGGCTTTTAGAATATCGCCAAGGCAGATATTTTTTGGGAAAAAACTGGACATTGAAGCCGATGAATTCCCCTCAAATGGGGCAAATAAAGGAATACCACATTGCGAGGCGACCATTCCGGCAATAGTGTAATCGGTGCCGGGTAATTGCACCGTATGGCTGAAATCTATTGCTTCATCTTTAAGCCCGGTTAATTCCGGCGCTAAATCAGGGAAGAACTCTGGCTGTAAATACGTACGTTCCAGACTTTCACCGTAAATATAAACCAGGTTTAATTTAGGATCTTTAATATTCCCCTGCGGGGCTTTGTAATAAACATCGAAATCTGAATCACCGGAACGGGTCTGTGATTTCACCAATTCTGTGACCTGGCGAAATGCCGGCGAGGCATCGACAGAACCCATCGCTAACGCAAGCGCCAACAGGCTGTAGCCAAAATGGTGAGGGTAGTTTTTACGGCGGCGTAAAATCCAGGTCAAACCGCTGAAAACGGCCACCAGCGCCACAAACACCCCGACACCCGGCAGGATATACTTCCCAATCCCCGCCCCAGTCAGACTGCTGGTAAGGGTGTAAAGCACCGCATCGTTGATGCCATCGCCAGTGAAGTAGTTACTGGCAACAAAGGTCACGTTCAGGACAATATACAGTCCTAAAATCAGAAGGATAGCGCTAAACCACCAGGCGTTACGACCTGCTTTTACGGCGTAAACGGCAATAGCTGCGACAAACAACACAATTGAAAGCATTTCCGACAACGCCTGACCCTCGAAATAGATGCGCACAATGGCACAAAGCTGTGCTCAGAGATTACTGAGCGCTAAATCTAGCGTTGTTGTCACAGTCCTGCAATTTCCCTGACATGAAAATGTGCTCTATTTCGGAATTGTGCCCGCTGGGAATAAGGGTATTGCATTGATCGATAGTAAATAGCTATCAGAATCATCGTTAATACAACGGTTGAGTCGATTGACCAGTACTGCGTGCAAATGATTTAATCGCGCCGCTGTTATAATTTTTTAAAGTGGAATTGTAACGCGCAACATGAAGGCCACCCCGCAACGGGTGGCTTTTTTTATGTCTGCTATTTCGCTTGTAAGGTATTACTTATCAATTCGATACGGTCTACCCATTAGAGCCAAACGCGAATATTCGGTACCTTTCTCCCATCGCAAAACGGAGGAAGTACAGATGTCTTTAATTAATACAAAAATCAAACCATTCAAAAACAGCGCTTTTAAAAACGGTGAATTCATTGAAGTAACCGAGAAGGATGTAGAAGGCCGCTGGAGCGTTTTCTTCTTCTATCCAGCTGACTTTACTTTTGTATGCCCAACTGAACTGGGCGATGTTGCTGACCACTACGAAGAATTCCAGAAACTGGGCGTAGATATCTACTCTGTTTCCACTGACACCCATTTCACGCATAAAGCATGGCACAGCAGCTCTGACACCATCGCGAAAATCAAATATGCGATGATCGGCGACCCAACTGGCGCACTGACTCGTAACTTCGAAAACATGCGTGAAGATGAAGGCCTGGCGGATCGCGGTACCTTTATCGTGGACCCACAGGGCATCATTCAGGCTATCGAAGTGACTGCTGAAGGCATTGGCCGTGACGCCTCTGACCTGCTGCGTAAAGTGAAAGCGGCTCAATACGTTGCTTCTCACCCAGGTGAAGTTTGCCCGGCTAAATGGAAAGAAGGTGAAGCAACGCTTTCTCCATCTTTGGACCTCGTCGGTAAGATCTAAAAAATAATAAGACAATAAACACCTGCAATAACTAACTCAGCGGTGGGCAGCGCGCAAGCCTGCCCACCCTGGTTATTCTCGCCATCAGGGAGATTTACCCATGCTCGACAACAACATGAAAACCCAACTCAAGGCCTACCTTGAGCGCTTAACCAAACCTGTTGAGTTGATTGCCACGCTGGACGACAGTGCAAAATCGACCGAGATAAAGGAACTGTTGGCAGAAATTGCTGAGCTATCTGACAAAGTTTCTTTGAGTATTAATAACGATTTGCCGGTGCGCAAACCGTCATTTTTGATCACCAACCCAGGTTCCGATAAAGGCCCACGCTTTGCGGGTTCCCCACTCGGCCACGAATTTACTTCTCTGGTTTTGGCTTTGCTGCAAACCGGAGGACATCCGTCGAAAGAATCACAGGATTTGCTTGAGCAGATCCGTGAAATCGACGGCGATTTCCATTTTGAAACCTATTACTCGCTTTCGTGCCACAACTGCCCGGACGTGGTGCAGGCGCTGAACCTGATGGCGGTGCTGAACCCGCGTATCAGCCACACCGCGATTGACGGTGGCGTTTACCAGAATGAGATTCAGGATCGCATCGTAATGGGTGTTCCTGCGGTATTCCTGAATGGTAAAGAGTTCGGCCAGGGGCGAATGACACTGGCTGAAATCGTCAGCAAAATTGATACCGGCGCTGAAAAACGTGCGGCCGAAGCGCTGAACAAACGCGAAGCTTACGATGTGTTGATCGTCGGTAGCGGCCCGGCAGGTGCGGCGGCAGCAGTTTACTCCGCACGTAAAGGCATTCGCACCGGCCTGATGGGCGAGCGTTTTGGCGGCCAGGTTTTGGATACTGTGGATATCGAAAACTACATTTCCGTGCCGAAAACCGAAGGTCAGAAACTGGCTGGCGCACTGAAAGCTCACGTTGATGATTACGACGTGGATGTTATCGATACGCAAAGTGCCAGCAAGTTAATCCCGGCGAAGACTGAAGGCGGTCTGCATCAGATTCAAACTACGTCTGGCGCGACACTTAGTGCACGCAGCATCATCATTGCAACAGGTGCAAAGTGGCGCAATATGAACGTGCCGGGCGAAGAACAGTACCGCACCAAAGGTGTGACTTATTGCCCGCACTGCGACGGCCCGCTGTTTAAAGGTAAACGCGTGGCGGTGATTGGCGGCGGCAACTCTGGGGTGGAAGCAGCGATTGATCTGGCGGGTATCGTTGAACACGTCACGCTGCTGGAGTTTGCCCCAGAAATGAAAGCCGATCAGGTATTGCAGAACAAAGTTCGCAGTCTTAAAAACGTCGACATCATTTTGAATGCTCAAACGCTGGAAGTGAAAGGCGACGGCACGAAAGTTACTGGTTTGCAGTATAAAGACCGCGTTACTGAAAGCGTGCATGAAATTGAGCTGGCAGGCATTTTCGTACAAATCGGCCTGTTGCCCAATACCAACTGGCTGGAAGGCAGCGTTGAGCGCAACCGCATGGGTGAAATCATTATTGATGCGAAGTGCGAAACTACCGTTAAAGGTGTGTTTGCTGCGGGTGACTGTACTACCGTGCCTTATAAACAAATTATTATTGCTACCGGTGAAGGTGCAAAAGCCTCGCTGAGCGCATTTGATTATTTGATTCGCACCCCTATCGATAATTAAAAATCATTATTTACCTGCATATCAAAAAGCGGCTTCGGCCGCTTTTTTTCATTCTTTAAATGAATTAAATGCTTCACAACATTCATTAACCAAATGAAATAAATAACTTTTTCTATCTACCCCTCATTTTACATTAAGTGCCATTGACATATTTCAGCTCACCGCTCAAATATCCATAAAATAACCAATGTTTTATATTAAAAAGTTCAATGAGAATAATATGAACAAGAAATGGATTTTTGTGGTTTGTACGGCAAGTATCGTCGTTGGAGTTATGTTAACCGCACTCACCGGATGGGGTTTAAAAAAGACCTCAGAAACAGAATTTTGCCTCTCATGTCATACCATGCAAGCCCCCTACGAAGAGTATCAGGGGTCGGTTCATTTTATGAATCAAAAGGGTATTCGCGCCGAGTGTAAAGACTGCCATATTCCGGAAGGTGGGCTCGATTACCTCGTGACTAAGCTTCGCGCCAGCAAGGACGTTTATCACCAATTTATCACCAACAAAATTGATACCCCTGAGCAATACGAAGCCCATCGCCTTGAGTTGGCGCAAAGCGTATGGAGCCAGATGAAAAGCAACAACTCTGCCACCTGTCGTTCCTGCCACAGCATGGAAGCAATGGATCTGCAAAAACAGAGTAGCGATGCGCAAAAAATGCATGCTTTGGCGGTGAAAGAGAACCAAACCTGTATTGATTGCCACAAAGGTGTCGCCCACTTCCCGCCTGAAGTCACCGTTGATAGCAAAGCGTTGGATGCAATGATGGCTGAAGCCGTTAAAACCCCAGTCGATGCCCCAGAGCGCTTTGCCGTAACCCCAACGCCGTTGGGCACATTGGGCACTGTCTATCCAGCGACAAAAATGAAAGTTTTGCGCCAAATAGATGATGGGCAAGAAGTTGAGATTACCGGCAGCCAAATGCAGGGTGCGGAGCAGGTTATCTACTTTGCAACAGGCCAAAGGTTGGTCATTGCCTCTCTTACCGCCGAAGGAATGCAAGCGCTTAAGCCACTGGGTGAATGGGAAAAAGACAGTTATGGCAATGTCTGGCGGGACGTTAGCCTGCAAGGTACGGTCACAGAGCACTCGTTGGCAAGCCGCGAACCTCTTTGGCGCTATGCAAAATCCCTCGACACCGCTTACTGCTCCGGTTGCCACGCACCTATAGCCGCAGATCACTACCCCCTCAACGCCTGGCCTTCTATTGCTAAAGGAATGGGGTCCCGCACAGATATCAGTGATGACGATCTGGACATTCTGACGCGTTGGTTCCAGTACCACGCTAAAGATGCTGCCCGGTAAGCCGTACGTCATAGCCATGTTCATTTAAGGAGAGAATGATGAAGTTAACACGACGTAGTTTTTTGAAAACGGCAGGCGGTACGGCTGGCGCCATGGTGGTGTCCTCAGCAATTCCGCTTCCTGCATGGGCTGAAACACCTGCAGGTACAATACTCACCGCTGCTCGCTGGGGAGCAATTGAAGTTGAAGTGAAAGATGGGAAGATAGTCTCTTCGAAAGGCGTTCTGGCTAAAACCATCGAGAACTCACTACAGAGCAGCGCACCTGATCAGGCTCATACAGCCTGTAGAATTAAGTACCCTATGGTACGTAAAAGTTATCTCGCAGCACCAGGAACAGCAGATGGAAAACGCGGTAAAGATGAGTTTGTCCGCGTTTCCTGGGATGACGCGCTAAAGCTCATTCACGAACAGCATGCTCGTATTCGTACCACTCATGGCCCGGCATCTATCTTTGCGGGCTCTTATGGCTGGCGCTCCAGCGGAGTGCTGCATAAAGCACAAACATTATTACAACGTTATATGAGTATGGCTGGCGGTTATGTTGGTCACACTGGAGATTATTCCACAGGTGCTGCGCAAGTGATTCTGCCGCACGTTGTCGGTTCCGTTGAGGTTTACGAACAGCAAACCGTCTGGCCCATGATCCTTAAAAATAGCCAGGTCGTTGTTCTGTGGGGAATGAACCCGCTAAATACGCTGAAAATCGCCTGGAGCAGTACCGATGAACAAGGCCTGGAATATTTCAATCAGTTGAAAGCTTCCGGCAAAACGGTGATTGCCATCGATCCTATGCGTTCAGAAACCATCGGTTTCTTTGGTGATAAAGTTCAGTGGATTGCTCCCAACATAGGTACTGACGTTGCACTAATGATGGGGATCGCCCATACGCTGGTTGAAGCAAACCTGCACGATAAGGCCTTTATTGAGAAATACACCACCGGATACGCGGAATTTGAGTCCTATCTTCTTGGTGTTGCTGACAAAACACCTAAAAACGCCGCCTGGGCTGAAAAAATTTGCGGGGTTCCTGCTAAACAAATCACGCTGCTTGCCGAGATATTCGCCAAAAATAAAACCATGCTTATGGCTGGATGGGGTATCCAGCGTCAGCAGTATGGCGAACAGCGCCACTGGATGCTGGTGACGCTCGCAGCAATGCTTGGGCAAATTGGCAGTGATGGTGGTGGTTTCGGCTTCTCCTATCACTATTCAAATGGTGGTAACCCAACGCGTAGTGGCGGCGTATTAACGGCAATTTCTGCAACCGTTGCAGGCAATTCTTCCGCCGGTAATGACTGGGCTACATCCGATGCTGTGACTAATATTCCAGTGGCGCGTATTGTCGAAGCACTGGAGAACCCAGGCGTTAAATACCAACACAACGGTAAGGAACAAACCTTCCCTGATATCAAAATGATCTGGTGGGCAGGCGGCGGTAACTTCACTCATCACCAGGACACTAACAGGCTCATTGCTGCCTGGCAGAAGCCAGAGCTGGTGGTGATTTCTGAATGCTACTGGACAGCTGCAGCAAAACACGCAGATATCGTGCTACCGATAACGACCTCCTTTGAACGCAACGATCTGACCATGACCGGCGACTATAGCAACCAGCACCTGGTGCCGATGAAGCAGGCCATAGCACCACAATTTGAAGCGCGTAATGACTTTGACGTATTTGCCGATCTGGCAGAACTGCTCAAAGCTGGAGGAAAAGCTGTTTACACCGAAGGGAAAGATGAAATGGCCTGGCTGCGCGAGTTCTACGATGCCGCGCAGAAAGGAGCCCGGGCACAGCGCGTCAATATGCCGCAGTTCTCTGCTTTCTGGCAGGCAAATAAGCTTATCGAAATGCGTAAAAACCCGAAAAATGAAACCTTCGTACGCTATGCGGATTTCCGCAAAGACCCGGTGATGAACCCACTAGGTACACCGAGCGGAAAAATAGAGATCCACTCAAAAACTATCGAAGAATTTGGCTATAAAGATTGCCCGGCACACCCGACCTGGCTTGAACCAGATGAATGGGCAGGCAACGCTCAACCGGGCCAGCTGCAACTTTTAACCGCGCATCCGGCTCACCGTCTGCATAGCCAGCTTAATTATGCCGAACTGCGTAAAAAGTATGCCGTGGCGAACCGTGAACCCATCTATATCCATTCTGATGATGCAGCAAAATGCGGTGTTAAGAACGGGGATACGGTTCGCGTGTGGAACGATCGTGGTCAGGTTTTAGCGGGAGTTGTGGTTACTGATGGGATCAAACCCGGAGTGGTTTGCATTCACGAAGGCGCCTGGCCGGATCTTGATCCAGCAACCGGTATTTGCAAGAACGGTAGCGCTAACGTGCTGACCAAAGATATTCCAACATCACGCCTGGCAAATGGCTGCTCTGCAAATACGTCGCTGGTGAAAATAGAGAAGTATTCAGGAGCAGAGCTAACACTTAGTGCATTTACGCCTCCTGTCGGAGCGTAACATAAAACAGTAAACCCCTTCGGTAATAGCCTTAGGGGTTTATTTCCACTTACGTGTCCTTGCGACCCAGGCTTGCTAATAATCCTTCGGAAGATGCCGAATCGCTACCAGTTTCCCACGCTTAATCTCAATGTAATCACCACGACGTAATTCCCCAAGAATCGCCATAATCGTGCTGCGCGCCAGTTGCGTACGTTCCTGAATAAAATCTGCTGCATTAATGTCACGGCGTACCTCAGCAGGTTGCAAATCCAGTTCAAGCAATTTATTGCGAATCATCACATACGCCGTAACGCCTACCAGATGCTCATCACGTAAAGAGTACATCTGTAAAAACCAGGCAAGAATGCCAGAAACTGACTCCCACAATTGCAGTCGGGTAAAGAGTTCAAATGCTTGCTCAGCCGGGATAACTCGCGCTTCACAGGGCTCTTCTACTTTCAAAAACCAGCCGCCACGAGGCCGCAAACATTCAGCAATGCCATAAATCATCTCACCTCTCACCGATGACAGGACTAAGCCATCAGTTGCACGAACAGCTGTAAAATGCCCTTCATTGAATAGATACAGGTATTTTTCGTGCTGAAAAACTGCGTGCACTTCATCATTAGGCTGAAATGAACGTACCGTCCCAAGCGTGGAAAGCGCTTCCTTGAGAGCATATATCTCAGCTACAGGCCTGTGTGGATAAAGAGAGGACAGCCCTGATTCACTGTTTTGATCATTTACGGTGGTCATGAGTTAACCTTTTTATATTCCTCGCACCACAATCATAGCTGATAAAAAAAGCGGCTTGCGCCGCTTTCTATATAACAAACTGAATAAGTTCTACTTTCTACGCCAGGTCGTGCCTTGTGGGCCATCTTCCAGCACGATACCCATCTCATTCAGACGGTCACGCGCCTGGTCCGCCAGCGCCCAGTCTTTTGATTGACGCGCGTCGTTACGCTGTTTGATTAGCGCTTCGATTTCGGCAACTTCACTGTCGTCAGACTGCGCACCACCTTGCAGGAAGGATTCTGGATCTTGCTCAAGCAGACCTAACACCGCAGAAAGTTGACGCAGTGCGGCAGCCAGGCCATTTGCCGCGGCTAAGTCTTCGGTTTTCAGGCGGTTTACTTCACGCGCCATATCGAACAACACGGAATAGGCTTCCGGCGTATTGAAATCATCGTCCATCGCTTCACGGAAACGCGCTTCAAATGCTTCGCCGCCCGCAGGCTGAACGCTGGAATCGGTGCCGCGCAGCGCGGTGTACAAACGCTCAAGCGAAGTACGCGCCTGTTTCAGGTTCTCTTCGCTGTAGTTCAGTTGGCTGCGATAGTGACCGGACATCAGGAAATAGCGAATGGTTTCAGCATCGTAATATTTCAGCACGTCACGCACGGTGAAGAAGTTGCCCAGTGATTTGGACATTTTCTCACGGTCAACCATCACCATGCCCGAGTGCATCCAGGTGTTGACGTACTCGCCGCCGTGCGCACAGGTAGACTGGGCGATTTCGTTTTCGTGGTGCGGGAACATCAAGTCCGAACCGCCACCATGAATATCAAAATGGTTACCGAGCTGTTTGCAGTTCATCGCCGAACATTCGATGTGCCAGCCTGGACGGCCTTCGCCCCAAGGGGATGACCAGCTTGGTTCGCCCGGCTTGGACATTTTCCACAGCACGAAATCCATTGGGTTACGTTTGACGTTCGCTTCGACTTCAACACGCGCACCGGCTTGCAGCTGTTCCAGATCCTGACGGGAAAGTTTGCCGTAATCGACATCGCTTTCTACCGAGAACATCACATCGCCATTGCTGGCAACATAGGCGTGATTGCGCTCAATAAGCTGTTCAACAATTTCGATGATGTCCGGGATATGTTTGGTGGCGCGCGGCTCACTGTCCGGGCGCAAAATATTCAGCGCGTCGAAATCGGTATGCATTTCAGCAACCATGCGATCAACCAGTGCCACAAAATCTTCGCCGTTTTCATTGGCGCGTTTGATAATTTTGTCGTCGATATCAGTAATGTTGCGAACGTATTTCAGCTTATAGCCGAGAAAACGCAGGTAACGCGCAACCACATCAAAAGCAACAAAAGTACGACCATGTCCAATATGACACAAATCGTAAACGGTGATACCACACACGTACATGCCAACCTCTCCGGCATGAATAGGTTTGAATTCCTCTTTTTGGCGACTCATTGTATTGAAGATTTTTAACATCAGGGGATTCCATGTAAGTGTGTCGAAACGGTGCAATTGGCTATATTAAACCATAATTTTACCTGGAGGCAGCACGCTTTGCGAGGTTATCGCATGCTGACGGGCAGGACGCAGTTATGATATAACAACCACCTTGTGTGGCGGCACCGTTTGCCGGAACACTGTCTGACTAATATAGGATGCACAGCATGGTTACTTTTCATACTAATCACGGCGATATCGTAATCAAAACTTTTGATGATAAAGCGCCGATTACTGTCAAAAACTTCCTCGAGTACTGCCGCGAAGGTTTCTACGCCAACACCATTTTCCACCGTGTGATCAATGGCTTTATGATCCAGGGCGGCGGTTTTGAACCGGGTATGAAGCAAAAAGACACCAAAGACACCATCCAGAACGAAGCGAATAACGGCCTGAAAAACACCAAAGGTACGCTGGCAATGGCACGTACCAATGCGCCACATTCTGCAAGTTCCCAGTTCTTTATTAACGTGGCTGACAACGATTTCCTGAACTTCAGCAGCGAAAGCATGCAAGGTTGGGGTTACTGCGTATTTGCTGAAGTGGTAGAAGGCATGGACGTTGTTGAGAAAATCAAAGGCGTGTCCACTGGTCGCAGCGGTATGCACCAGGACGTTCCTAAAGAAGACGTGGTTATCACAAGCGTAACCGTCAGCGAATAATTCGCCCCATGGCGACGCTGTTTATCGCAGATTTACATCTGTGTTCAGAAGAACCGGCGATTACCGCCGGTTTTCTGCGTTTTCTGGCGGGCACCGCTCGGGAAGCTGATGCGCTCTATATTCTTGGCGATCTGTTTGAAGCCTGGATTGGCGACGATGACCCCGAACCGCTGCACCGCCAAATCGCTTTAGCCATTAAAGACCTGGTGGATTCTGGTGTTCCCTGCTTCTTTATTCACGGCAACCGCGATTTCTTACTCGGTAAACGTTTTGCCCGCTTAAGCGGCTTGACGCTTCTGCCAGAAGAAAAGATGCTCGACCTGTATGGTCGCAAAATGCTGATCCTGCACGGCGACACGCTGTGTACAGACGACCACGGTTATCAAGCCTTCCGCAAGAAAGTTCACCAGCCCTGGCTGCAATGCTTGTTCCTCGCCCTGCCGCTGTTTATCCGCAAGCGTGTAGCCGCGAAAATGCGCGCCAACAGCAAAGCCTCAAACAGCAGTAAATCGATGGCGATTATGGATGTGAATCAACACACCGTGACCCGTGCGCTCACCCGCCATCAAGTGCAATGGATGATCCACGGTCATACCCATCGCCCAGAAATTCATCCTATTTCAGCCAACGGCAAACCCGCGTTTCGCTGCGTGCTCGGTGCATGGCATAGCGAAGGGTCGATGATCAAAGTCACTGCCGAAGACGTCGAACTCATCTCCTTCTCTTTTTAAACAAAATCACGCCTTTTTGCTGCCTTGTTGACCACGCAACCGTTTTCCTTGCTCTATGTTCATGCTATTCTCTGAGCCCTTCTGACCGACCGAGCCACGTTCGGTGATGTTTGCATACCCACAGGAGTTTTGAGACGCATGTCCTCCAACCAGACCCCGGCGCGTATCGCCATTGTCATGGGTTCCAAAAGTGACTGGGCTACCATGCAGTTTGCCGCAGAAATCCTCACCGCCCTTGATGTCCCGCACCATGTCGAAGTGGTTTCCGCACACCGCACTCCCGATAAACTTTTCAGCTTTGCTGAACAGGCAAGCGACAACGGTTTGCAGGTGATTATTGCCGGTGCAGGCGGAGCGGCACATTTGCCGGGCATGATCGCAGCAAAAACCCTGGTTCCTGTGCTGGGTGTGCCTGTCCAGAGCGCGGCGTTAAGCGGCGTCGACAGTCTCTATTCCATTGTGCAAATGCCACGTGGTATTCCGGTTGGCACGCTGGCAATCGGCAAAGCGGGTGCGGCGAACGCGGCCCTGCTGGCGGCGCAAATTCTCGCGATCCACGACAAAGCCTTGCATCAGCGCCTTGAAGTGTGGCGTCAAAGCCAGACCGACGAAGTGCTGGAAAACCCGGACCCACGGGGTGAAGCATGAAACGCGTCTGCGTGTTGGGTAACGGCCAGTTAGGCAGAATGCTGCGCCAGGCAGGCGAACCGCTGGGCATCGCGGTTTACCCGGTTGGCCTGGATGCCGAACCTGAAGCCGTGCCATTTGCGCAAAGCGTCATCACCGCAGAAATTGAACGCTGGCCAGAAACCGCCCTCACCCGTGAACTGGCGCGTCATAACGCGTTTGTGAACCGCGATGTGTTCCCGATTATCGCCGACCGTCTGACGCAAAAGCAACTATTCGATAAGCTCGAACTAGCGACCGCGCCATGGCAGTTACTTTCTAGCCGCGATGAATGGACGGGTGTTTTCCAGAATCTTGGCGAGCTGGCGATTGTGAAGCGTCGCACAGGTGGTTATGACGGGCGTGGGCAGTGGCGTTTACGCAGCGATGAAACGGCTCAGTTGCCGGACGATTGCTACGGCGAATGCATCATTGAGCAAGGTATTAACTTCTCGGGCGAAGTCTCTTTAGTTGGCGCGCGTGGCCACGATGGCACAACTGTGTTTTATCCGTTAACGCACAACCTCCATCAGGACGGTATTCTGCGCACTAGCGTGGTTTTCCCACAGGCTGATATTGAACAACAACAGCAAGCTGAAACGATGCTTTCTGCCATCATGCACGAGCTGAAATATGTCGGCGTCATGGCGATGGAGTGCTTTATCACGCCAGCTGGACTGCTTATCAACGAGCTGGCCCCACGCGTACACAACAGCGGGCACTGGACGCAAAACGGCGCATCGATTAGCCAGTTTGAATTGCATCTACGCGCCATTGTGGACCTGCCGCTGCCGAAACCGGTGGTGAACGCCCCGTCAGTCATGATTAATCTTATCGGCACCGATGTGAATTACGACTGGTTAAAGCTGCCGCTGGTTCATCTGCACTGGTACGATAAAGAGGTGCGCGAAGGCCGCAAAGTGGGCCATCTCAACCTCAACGACAGCGATACCGGCAGACTGTGCGCCTCTCTCGAAGCGATGGTGCCGCTGTTGCCAGCGGAATACGCCAGCGGAATTGCCTGGGCGCAAAGCAAGTTCTAATCTTTCAGCGGGTGGCGATTTGTTCACCCGCTCTTTCACTCAAGTCTCCCCAACCTTTCTTTTCCAGACTCGAAGGCGCACAATCCACGGCGTTTCGGCCTCACTCGCTCTAAGGTTTTTCTATGCAAAACGCTCGTCCTGATACTCAAAATTACGAACATCTGCTGCGCAGCGGTATTCCGCTAATCGACGTGCGCGCTCCGGTTGAATTCAGCCAGGGGGCAATGCCTGCCGCGCTAAATTTCCCGCTGATGACAGATGACGAGCGTGCTGCAGTGGGCACTTGCTATAAACAGCGCGGGCAGCAGGCAGCGGTTGAGCTGGGCCATCGTCTCGTACACGGCGAAATCCGTGAAGCCCGTTTGCAAAAATGGCTGGAAGCGTGTCGACAAAATCCACAGGGATATTTGTGTTGCGCGCGTGGCGGCATGCGTTCGCATCTGGTTCAGGAGTGGTTACGCGAAGCAGGCGTTGACTATCCGCTGGTTGAAGGCGGTTATAAAGCGCTGCGCCATTACGCCATGGACGTGATAGAAGCTCGCTCGCAATGGCCAATGGTGCTCGTCAGCGGAAATACCGGCGGTGGTAAAACGATCCTGATCCGCTCACTGCCGACCGGGATCGATCTTGAAGGGCTGGCGCACCATCGCGGTTCGTCATTTGGCCGCACAATTGTGGAACAACCCTCGCAAACTAACTTTGAAAATAACCTCGCGGTCACGCTGCTTCAAAAAGGCGACAATGCAGAAGTGACATGGGTGGTGGAAGATGAAGGCCGCATGATTGGCTCACGTCATATTCCGGAATGCTTCAGAGAGCAGATGCTGCGCTCGCCGATTGTGGTGATTGAAGACCCGTTTGAGCAGCGTCTGGAGCGTTTGAAATTCGAATATTTTGAGCAAATGAGCGAAGCATTTTTATCAGTACACGACGAAGAGACAGCCTGGCAAAACTACGGGGAATATTTGCATCACGGCCTGTTCGCTATTCGCCGTCGTTTGGGCATGGAGCGTTTTGCGCAATTTAGCAAATATCTGGATGAGGCGTTAGAACTGCAACGTAAAACCGGTTCGGTTGATGGGCATCTGGCGTGGCTTGCGCCACTACTTGAAGAGTATTACGACCCGATGTACCGCTATCAGCTCAGTAAGAAAGCGGGAAATATCGTGTTTCGTGGCGACTACAGCCAGGTTGAAGAGTGGCTGCGTAAACGTACGGGCGAATAGCGCAAGCGCTATCCGCCACAAAACGATTAGAAGTCGTAACGCAGACGAACCAGGTTCATATCACCCAGGTTGTCAGTGCTGGACGTAAAGACGTGTTCATAATCAACACGGAAACCGTAATCCAGTTGGAAGCTAACACCCACGCCATTATCGATGCGCTGGTAATCGCGACCGTTAATGTAGTCAATGCGGTCGCCCATGAAGTATGGCTGTACGGTTTTAACTGCAAACTGATCCACCGGAATGGTGTAGCCAGCAAAGTATTCAACGCCCCACGCATCACCCGCGAAGTAATTGTTCACGTCCACTTGTTTAGTGGTCATGAAGTTCTGATACCAACCGCCACCGACGCTGAACGTCCAGTTATCGGGTTTCCAGCTTAACGCTGTGCCGAGGATATTCTGGTCGTAATTTTTACTTTCGCTGGTGCCAGGATCACGCATTTCAGCACGCGTGTAGTTCCACGCTGTACCCCAGGTCAGATCTTTGGTCAGATGATAATCCACACCCAGTGAACCGCCGCCTTTACGCTTGTAGCGCAGGCCGTTACCCGGCAAATATTCGTCATCGTTGAACAGATAAGAGACATATACATCGGCATCACCGAAAGTATTCTTATATTTCAGCATGGCGCGTGAACGATAAGTACCATCATAGTTGCCATTAATACCATTAGCCGATGCCTGGCCGATCATGTCGTAATCCCAGATATCGGTTTTCGCGCCAACAACATCGTAATAGACGCTATTTTGCTTACCGTAGGTTAGCTGACCCCAGGTCTTACTTTTAAAACCGGTATAAAGCATACGACGGTCAGTATCATTTGCCCCTTCTGCATAATGATTATCCCAGTCAAATACAGCCGGAATGTTAACCCCAAGTTCGTAATAGGTTATCCAGCTAATATCATCGAAGAGATAATAATCAGCGGTAAAGCGAAAACGAGTGCCGCCATCAAAGCCATTATTCTTATAAGAGCCTTTGTCGCTATCGCCGGTCATCATATTGAATTGCGGACGAATACTACCGCCAACGGTAAAGTTAAGGCGGCTCAGCGGGTTACCCGCCTCAGGCTCTTGTTTTAATACTGTAATTTCTGCGTTAGCAGCAAACGAAGCCATGCCCAAAAGCAGGCCTGCTCCCACTAATTGTGGAACAACGCGCAATTTTGTTTTCATCAATAAACCCTGATTAGCTACTTATTATTAGAGATGAAAATATATCCTTTTATTTAAATATATTTCTAACGAATTTTTAATGTTTTGTGCCTTTAAGAATTGATCATTTTGTTAATACATATTAACAAATTCGAAATACAAGTAGATTTATAGCGCAACATAATACCAGGAATAAAAAAGCCACGGATAACACCGTGGCCATTTTTTAGATGGAATAATATTCAGGCAACAAACTGGCGGAATAACGCTTTACCTTTCAGCAAACGAATCCCTAACCAGCCGCCACACAGAGAAAGCAGCACCGCACCGGTTAACGGCAGGATTACCCACAACCGCCAGTCTGGTTCCCATGGGAAATCAAACACGCGTGTTTGCAGTACACCGAGCGCAGTTTCAGCACCAATCGCCGCCACCAGCCCGGAAACGAACCCCAGCACTGCAAACTCACACCACAAAGTCGTACGCAGCAGGCGTTTCCCGGCCCCCAGGGTGCGATATACCACCAGTTCCTGATGCCGTTGGCGCATCCCCACTTGAACCTGGGCCAGCAGTAACAGCACACCGCAAGCGGTAACCAGCACCACCATCACTTCCAATGCCCGACTGACCTGTTCCAACACCTGTCCGACCTGGCGCAGAATAGCCCCGATATCCAGCAAACTGACGGTAGGGAATTCACGGTTAAGTTGTGTTAACACGCCATTTTTCCCATCCAGATGGAAGCTCGTCAGCCAGCTTTGCGGTTGGTTGTCGAGCGCGCCCGGCGGGAAGATAAAGTAGAAATTAGGTCGCAGACTCTCCCAATCAACTTTACGCAGGCTGGAAACTTTCGCCGAGAAATCCTGGGTATCACCCATAAACGTGACGGTATCCCCCAGTTTAATCTTCAGCCGTTTTGCTACACCCTCGTCCATCGAAACTTCGCCTGCTTTCGGCGGCCAGGAACCAGCAAGTATCGGGTTATGCGTTGGTTTCTGGCTCTGCCACGTCAGATTGAGTTCGCGGTTAAGTGCTTCATCAGGATTACCCTCGGTGGATTTTCCGTTTATCGCCGTCATACGCACACGCACAATCGGGTAGAACGATTCCGGGATGATCTGATGCTCAGCTAAAAACTCTTTCACTGGCTGAACCTGCTCGGTGGCAATGTTTAGCAGGAAATAGTTCGGGCTTTCCGGCGGCAACTGTTGCTGCCAGCGGTCAAGCAAATCGCCACGCAGCACCAATAACAATGCCAGTAACATAAACGATAGCGAGAACGCTGCGAGCTGACTTAAGGTTGCCCATGGCTGGCGCAGAAGACGATTTACAGCCAGGCGCAGCGCGAGGTTTTTCAGCGTCAGCTTCTTCAGAAGCTTCAGTACACCCCAGCCGACAATGCCGCACAAAGCCGCGAGTACAACTGTACCTGCCAGTACAGCCCACAGCAGCGTGCTGCCGCCCATAAGCAGCGCTAAAAGTGCAACAACAACTATAAAGATGACGGGCAGATAGATTTTCAACGGCCAGACATTCGCTACCGCATCACGGCGTAATACGCGCAGTGGTTGGGTTGCCAGCAACAGGCGATAAGGACGCAGGCCGACCAATAACGAAATCACCACCATCGAGCCGATTGCCCACACCCAAGGCCACAGACTGGCTGGCGGTAAGGCGGCAGGCAATACAGGTTTAAGCAGGCGCATTAGCACCGCTTCAAACACCAGCCCTGCGGCACCACCGGTAACGGCCGCCAGCGCCAGCACCATCAACCATTGGCCGATAATCAGCTTGCGCAGTGCAGCACGCCCTGCGCCGAGGGTTTTCAGTATGGCGACTAAATCGTAGCGGCTACGGCAGTAATGATTCATAGCGACCGCAACGGCTGCGACTGCCAGTAATAACGTCAGAAGAGCGGAGAGCAGCAAGAATTGTTGCGAGCGTTCCAGAGACTTCCCGAGAGCGCCA
Organism: Buttiauxella cochleicola; assembly: GCF_021282405.1. Taxonomy (NCBI): domain Bacteria; kingdom Pseudomonadati; phylum Pseudomonadota; class Gammaproteobacteria; order Enterobacterales; family Enterobacteriaceae; genus Buttiauxella; species Buttiauxella cochleicola. The sequence continues at coordinate 228,544 of NZ_JAJSOU010000003.1, read as the reverse complement.
TCATCTTGCTCCATACCGTACCAACGCTGTTCCGGTTTAAGCAGTGGAACAACAAATTTTTCAAACTTATCGAGCTGGGCTGGCGTACCGCCAAATTTGTAGCGCCAGGAGATACGGCTCCCTGGCTGCACTGCACCGGTTTTCTCCACATCCGCAAGGTTCATCATCAAGCGCGGGGCCATCTGGAACGGGTTAAACCCAGAATCCGGTTCCTGGATAACTTCGCCCGCGATACGCAAAGTGGTGTCGCCTACGTCCAGGGAATCCCCTACTTTGAGATTGAGCAGTGCCATTAAGCGCGGAGCCAACAACACACTTCCCGGCTCAGGTTTCAGTCCCACCGGGTTGGTGTCGAGCTGGCCGTACATCGGGTAAACCTCATCGACGGCTTTTACCGATGCCAGTTGTGGCGTATCACCGGAAAAGGTCATGGTGGCAAAAGTCAGTTGTTTGCCGACTTTCAGTCCGTCCTTTTTCGCCTGCTCCAGCCATTCCTCAGGCACTTCGCGTGAGCTGCGTAACGCACGGTCACCCGCCATAAAATCACGGCTTTGCTGGTTTAGCCCTTGTTCCATGCGGTCGCTGATATTGCCTAGCGCCAAGACACACGCCACCGCCAGGCTCAACGCCAACCAGACAATCAGTAACGATGGCGAGCGCCATTCGCGCCAGAACCAGCGGGCAATCATGCTTCCTCCCACAGTTGCCCTTCGCGCAGGCGCAGGCGGCGGTCGCAGCGGGCGGCGAGCTGTTCATCGTGCGTGACGAGAATCAGCGTGGTGGCGAAATCGCGGTTTAACGAAAAGAGCAAATCGGCGATGCGGTCGCCGGTGTGGCGATCGAGATTGCCGGTAGGTTCATCGGCAAACAGCACTGTCGGGCGACCATTAAAGGCGCGAGCCAGTGCCACACGCTGCTGCTCACCACCGGAAAGCTGTGCGGGGAGATGATCCAAACGTTTACCCAAGCCAAGTTGTTCGAGCAGCGCTTTGGCGTGGGCGCGACTGGAGGAGTCGTTTTCGCCGCGTAATAATGATGGAAGTTCAACGTTTTCCAGCGCGTTTAGCGTGGGGACTAACATAAATGACTGGAACACAAAGCCGACGTTTTTCGCCCGCAGCGCCGCGCGCGCTTCTTCGTCCATGCTGTGTAACGGCTGGCCGCATAGGTGAACTTCCCCTTCGCTGCCATCATCAAGCCCGGCGAGGATCGCCAGTAGTGTAGACTTCCCGGAGCCGGACTCACCGATTAACGCAATGGTCTGCGCCGGTTTGACAACCAGCTCAACTCCGGTAAGGATGGAGAGCTGATGTTCCCCAGTTCCTACGGACTTACTAAGATGATGAACTTCAACAATGTTTTCCGCTGGCATTTGCCCTTCCTGTTTCTGGCTTTGATGACCTGTCGTGCCGCTTTTGCGGACACGTTGTTGATTCTGGGTGATAGCCTGAGCGCGGGTTACCGAATGTCGGCAACGGCGGCCTGGCCTGCTCTGCTGGATAAGAAATGGAACCAGCAAAATACTAGAGTTGTGAACGCCAGTATTAGTGGCGACACCGCACCACAAGGGCTGGCACGCTTACCCGCGCTGCTGAAACAGCATCAGCCTCGCTGGGTATTAATTGAGCTTGGCGGTAACGATGGCCTGCGCGGGTTTCAGCCACAAGCCATCGAGAAAAGTCTGCGCCAGATAATTAACGATGTGAAAGCGGCAAACGCTCAACCATTGCTGATGCAAATACGTCTGCCTGCAAACTACGGGCGTCGTTATAATGAGTCGTTTAGCGCTATTTATCCGCAACTTGCCAAAGAGTTTTCTATCCCTCTTCTGCCATTTTTTATGGAGGAGGTCTATTTGAAACCGCAATGGATGCAGGATGACGGTATACATCCGAATAGTGATGCTCAGCCGTTTATCGCCGACTGGATGTCTTCCCGTCTGGCACCTTTAGTTAAACATGACTCATGAACAATCGGGGCACCTCTCGGGTAAAGTTATGCAAAAATCAGTTTTAATTACAGGTTGTTCCAGCGGTATTGGTTTTGCCTGCGCACAAGATTTAAAGCAGAAGGGTTATCACGTTCTGGCAGCCTGCCGTAAACCCGCAGATGTTGAGCGCATGAACCAGGCCGGATTTACCGGCGTGTTGCTCGACCTCGACTCGCCCGAGAGTGTGAAAGCGGCGGCGGAACAAGTCATTGAACTGACCGGAAACCGCCTGTACGGGCTGTTTAATAATGGCGGGTACGGCGTTTATGGCCCGCTGCAAACCCTTTCACGCGGCCAACTTGAGCAACAGTTTTCGACCAATTTATTCGGCACCCACCAACTCACCATGTTGCTACTGCCGGCCATGTTACCGCACCGCGAAGGGCGCATTGTGATGACCAGCTCGGTTATGGGACTGGTTTCTACCCCCGGTCGTGGTGCTTATGCCGCCAGTAAATACGCCCTGGAAGCCTGGTCCGATGCACTACGTATGGAACTGCATCACAGCGGTATTAAAGTCAGCTTGATTGAGCCCGGCCCGATTCGCACTCAGTTCACGCAGAACGTCAACCAGACTCAAGCTGACCATCCGGTAGAAAACCCAGGGATTGCCGCACGCTTTACACTCGGCCCGGAAGCAGTAGTGGAAAAAGTGCGCCATGCTTTTGAAAGCTCAAACCCGAAATTACGCTATCCAGTGACGCTGGTCGCCCATGCTTTAACGTGGTTACGCCGCCTGTTACCTGGCCGTATGTTGGATAAAATTTTACGTGGTTAGTTGAAGGACAGCTCCTTGCCCCCATGTAAAAGCAAATCTTTATAAGGAATTGATTTATGTCTGCCCAATACAATATCGACATCACCGAAGCGAACATGCACCAGGTGCTGGAACAGTCCGTTACTACACCGATTCTGTTCTACTTCTGGTCAGCACGCAGCCAACACTGTGAACAGTTAACACCGGTTCTGGATAAGCTTGCAGCTCAGTATCAGGGCCAGTTTATTCTTGCCAAAGTGGACTGTGATGCAGAGCAAATGGTTGCATCTCAGTTTGGTTTGCGCAGCATCCCAACGGTTTATTTGTTCCAGAATGGTCAACCTGTTGATGGCTTCCAGGGGCCACAGCCAGAAGAAGCGATTCGCGCGCTGCTGGAAAAAGTTCTGCCGCGTGAAGAAGAGCTGAAAGCGCAAGAAGCGATGCTGCTGATGCAAGAAGGCAAACACGCTGAAGCGCTGCCATTGCTCAAAGACGCCTGGCAGATTTCCAACCAGAACAGTGAAATTGGTCTGATGCTGGCGGAAGTGCAAATTGCACTGAACCGTAGCGAAGATGCAGAAGCGGTACTGAAAACTATTCCATTGCAGGATCAAGATACCCGTTATCAGGGCCTGGTTGCTCAAATCGACCTGCTGAAGCTAGCCGCCGACACACCAGAAATTCAGCTGCTGCAACAGCAAGTTGAGCAAGATCCTGAAAACGCACTGTTAGCCAGCCAGCTGGCACTGCAACTGCATCAGGTCGGGCGTAACGAAGAAGCGCTGGAACTGCTGTTTAGTCATCTGAAAAAAGACCTCGGTGCCGCCGATGGCCAGGTGCGCAAAATGCTGATGGAGATCCTTGCCGCTCTTGGAACCGGTGATGCGCTGGCATCAAAATATCGCCGTCAAATGTATTCGCTGCTGTATTAAGGCTGCGTTGCTCAAATGACCTGATTCAAACTGAATCTTTCCACGTAAAGGGTTAGACTTACATCAAATAAACAATGGAGGTTTTTTTGATGCTAATCGTCATTCCCGTACTGATCCTCGTCGCGCTGATTATCGTCGGCGCCGGGGTAAAAATCGTGCCGCAGGGCTACCAATGGACCGTGGAGCGCTTCGGCCGTTACACCAAAACCCTGATGCCGGGCTTAAGCCTTGTGGTGCCATTTATGGACCGTATTGGCCGCAAAATCAATATGATGGAGCAAGTGCTCGACATCCCTTCTCAGGAGATCATCTCTAAAGATAACGCCAACGTCGCCATCGACGCGGTGTGCTTTATTCAGGTCGTTGACGCCCCTCGCGCGGCATATGAAGTCAGTAATCTTGAGCTGGCTATCATGAACCTCACCATGACTAACATCCGTACCGTGCTCGGTTCAATGGAGCTCGATGAAATGCTCTCGCAGCGTGACAACATCAACACACGCCTGCTGCATATCGTTGATGAAGCCACCAATCCATGGGGCATAAAAATCACTCGTATTGAGATTCGTGACGTTCGCCCACCGGCTGAACTGATTGACGCGATGAATGCGCAGATGAAAGCTGAACGTACCAAGCGTGCATACATTCTCGAAGCTGAAGGTATTCGTCAGGCGGAAATCGTCAAAGCCGAAGGGGATAAGCAGTCTAAAATCCTGAAAGCGGAAGGTGAGCGCCAGTCAGCATTCTTACAGGCTGAAGCCCGTGAACGTAGTGCGGAAGCAGAAGCAGCGGCGACAAAAATGGTTTCTGAAGCTATTGCTGCCGGGGATATCCAGGCGATTAACTACTTTGTTGCCCAGAAATATACCGACGCGCTGCAACAGATTGGTTCGGCCAATAACAGCAAAGTGGTGCTGATGCCGCTTGATGCCACAAGCCTGATGGGCTCGATTGCCGGTATTAGCGAACTTATCGCGCAAAGCGGTACCGAGCGTAAAAGATGATTGCCCTGCTATTTACCCATGCGCATATCTTCTGGCTAACGCTGGGTGGCCTGCTGCTGGCGGCTGAAATGCTTGGTGCCAGTGGTTATCTGCTGTGGAGCGGTGTTGCGGCTGTACTCACAGGTTTATTGGTGTGGATGGTGCCGCTGGGCTGGGAATGGCAAGGTGTTTGCTTTGCGGTACTCACACTGGTTGCCGCTTTTCTGTGGTGGCGCTGGCTGTCGACACGTAAACAGCAGGAGCCGGGCGAAGTGCTCAATCAACGCGGCCACCAGCTTATTGGCAGGCGTTTGCGTTTGGAAACCGCGTTAGTCAATGGCCGCGGCCATGTCCGGGTAGCCGATAGCTCATGGCCGGTGATGGCAGATAGCGATTTGACAGCAGGCACCGATATTGTAGTGGTCGCCGTTGAAGGGATTACGTTGAAGGTGAAGGCCGTTCAAGCGTGAGTTAATCAGATGGCGCTACGCTAATCCAAACCAGGATTGCGTAGCGACTGATTACTGACGATGGCAGCAACCCGAGAGGTTGTCGATAATCGGGCAATCTGCGCTATCGTCCCCTGGGCAAGATTCGGCAAGCGCCAGCAGTTGTTGGCGCATCGCCTGAAGCTCAGTGATATGTTTTTCAATATCCGCCACTTTTTGTAGCGTGCGGGTTTTCACATCCGCACTGTGTCGCGCCGGGTCGTTAAACAAGTTGACCAGCTCGCGACACTCTTCAAGATTAAACCCCACCTGCCGTGCCTGGCGCAGCAAGGTCAGCTCATCAAGATGCTTTTGCGAATAGCTACGGTAGCCGTTTTCAGAACGAAGCGGTGCTGTCACTAGCCCCTTTTCCTCATAAAAACGAATCGCTTTACTGGTTAAACCGGTCCTTTTCGCTACATCGCTGATGTTCATGTTTCCTCCTGATTTTGTCGGATGTCGCTTATCCGAGCTACGAAAGCGGGTCATTCATACTAACGATCCTGGCCCCAAAATCATATTAGAAGCGGATTTTCATACCCACCGACGCCGAAACATCAGATGACACGGAAGTATCACCACCACCATCCCATGTTTTTCCGATTTCAGTATAGCCCTGCACATCCGCAGTCACTGCCCATGTAGTGCCGACGGCAACTTCTGTAGTCTGGAAACGCTGGTTGGCATTGATATCCGTTGCTGCGGCGTTATTCGCCGTGTTCTTCCAGGTAACGGTGTCCTGTCCATCAGAAAGCTCCTGCCAGTAGTTGACGCGAACATACGGTTTCACTTTGCCGTAATTAGTGTCGTAATCCGCCGCCAGACGAACCCCAAGGCGACCAATAACAGAACCGTCAGCATTCACCGAGACTTTAGTTTTGCCGCGATCTTTGAGTGTCACGTCGTCAAAATCACTGTATTGGTAGATAAGTTGCGCCTGCGGTTCAATCAGCCAGTTACTGTCACCCAGTTGCCACGGTTTACCCACTTCGACAGATGCCGTAAACGAGTTGCCATCAGGATGGTAAGTCTCGCGGTCATACATATTCTTCAAATCAACCGAGTGGTACCCGTACTGCAAAACATTATCGACATACAAGCCGTTGGTATCAGTCCAGGTTCCGTAGCCGCCAAGGTAAGACGAGAAAGTAGAGTTATAAGCGTCGCCGCCACTCATCCCGGTTATGCCACTGATTGAGCTGTCGGTATCCATAAAGGTGGTGTACAAACCCGCACGCCACTTCTCGTTCTGCCACAGATCAAGCCCCATCTGCATGCCATTGTAGTTGGTGCTACTTTGCGATTGGGTTGGGTCATCATGTTTCTGGTCGACCGACTTCACGATGTAACGCGCCCAGAAACGCCCTTCCTGATCTTCAGGCACATCGGCCTTGTACAGTTGTTCATCGCCCACACGCTGGTGAAGTGTGCCGAGCACAGTCAGATCGGCCTGGCGGATAATCGCGGCCAGCGTATCAAACCCTGGAACATCCGGACGATAGCCCGCGCGCAGGAACCAGTCCTCACCCGCTCCCTGAGCATTTCCGGCAAACAACTGGTATTCCCATGCTCCGGCAGTCAGGACATCGCCGCCGATGTTAAAGGTATCTTTCGTAGTCTGTGCGGTGGTAGTTGCACCATTAACTGCGTCAACAACCATAATGCCATCACCTGTAGTGGGCTCACCCAACTGGCTAACATCAATATCTAAAAACGTGCTGCCGGAAGCCGTGCCGCCATTGATAACCAAACGGTCAGCAACACCAGGGCTATGTTGTTGCGCAGCAATTTTCAGCGTGCCATCGACACCCACATAGTTACCATTCACCGTGAATGTTGATCCCACGTCCCCGCCACGCAAATTGATGGTTCCCTGGTTAACCGTATTGGCGACCGTCTGGCTGTAGCCCCCGGTATCCAGAGTGGCCCCACTGCTGACAATATGGCTGGATTTCTGGCTAAAGCGGTTCTCGCCCGACGCCAGCAAAGTGCCTTTTTCGACAAGAGTAATCCCGCTCCAGGTATTACTACCGTTGATAATAGTGGTGCCACTACCTTGCTGCCAGACTCGTCCGGTGCCGGAGATATCACCGTTTAAGGTGAAGGTGTCGGCCCGGTTAATCGCAAGGGTCGCGTTGTCGACAATATTGCCGCCCACATTACCCGCCGTGCCACCGTTGCCCAGTTGCAACACGCCATCACTAATGGTGGTAAGTCCTGCAAAACTGCTGTCCTGAGTGAGCGTCAAAGTGCCTTTACCCAGCTTGGTGAAGTCGCCGTTGCCGGTAACGGCACTTACCAGCGAAACTGAGTTGCCATTGGTATCTATCGCCCCACCTACGCCGGAAAGCGTCACCTGGCGTGCCGTGTCAAAAGCGGCACCGTAGCGCAATGTGCCGCCGCTCAGACCAATGCCGGTTCCCGCAGCACCAAGGTTGCTGTCAGAAGAAACCTGCAACACGCCGCCGCTGACCTGCGTTCCTCCCTGGTATTGGTTATTACCATTGAGAATCAGGGTGCCGAGATCGGCTTTGTTGATGCCCCCTTCGCCGTCGATAACCGAGTTGATGGTCGCTGTGTAGCCCGCACTCGGTGCGGTGCCATCGCCTACGCGAATCACTGTATTGGCGGTATGCGTGGTGAGGTTATCACCGCCAATTACATAACCATCGGTGGCAAATTGTGCGCCGCTAATCGCGACTTCGCCCAGGCTTGTATCTATCGTGACATTACCCGCAGTGCCGCCAAATACCGCGAATGAGCCATCGCTAAACGGTGTATTAAAACGGCCGTCCGGGGTAGTGACGTCTGTCGTCCAGTTGTCATTACCGCTGCCGCTTTGCCAGATACCGTTGCCGCCGTCGATCTCGCCGTTGTTTTTCAGCGCCCCACCCGTACCGCCGAATCCATCCCAGAAGCGCATCACATAGCCGGTGCGGTTCACCAGATTGACCTGACCTGCAATTGAGGTTTGAACATAGAGATCGTCTGCTGCCGGAGGTGCGGAGCCGATATCCAGAATATTATCGGTCAACGCGCCGGTATAATTGAAGACGCGATAAACCCCGACATCAAAGCTACCGCCCGGCGTCTGCGTGATATTCAGTTTGCCGTTAAGGTTGAGATCGCCATTGATGTTGATCAGATCGTTAAGCGCGCCGCCAACGGTGTAAGGCTGTCCGAACTGGAAGTCGACTTGCGAATTTTGGTTGAGTGTTAATGCGCCCATCGTCAGCACACCAACGCTTGAAAGGTCCTGCCCTGCGGCCAGGTGTCCGCCGTCATCAACAACAACGCTGCCACCCAAGACGCCTGCGCCACCGAGCGTTGCGCCGTTATTGACGGTGGTTTTACCTGTCGCAGCCACTTGATTACCGTTGATCAATAACACGCCCTGGTGCGCAGTAGTGGTGCCAGTCCAGGTGTTGTTGGCGGTGAGATTCAACGTGCCCGTTCCCGTTTTCACCAGGCTTCCAGCCCCGTCGATGATTCCACTGATAGTGTCATTGCGCCCTAACGCACCTTCAATCAGAGTTGCTGCACCTAATGCAACGTTACCCGCACCTGATAGGGAACCCACTGATGTGCTCGCCAAAGCAGCACTGATATCAACTAAACCACCCGCCAGGTTAGATATTACCGCACCCGCGCCTTGCGCATTGTCGGCAAAAAGCACCTTGCCGCTGTTTGCCACAGTCGCGGAACCGGCATCTGCACTGCTTTGCAGCGCGAGTGTTGAGCTGGCGTCAACGGTTACATTTGCGTTATCACCGTGGCTTTCATCAGTGAATGTCGCATTAGCACCTTGTGTCAGATTGATGGTGCTCTGCCCGGCCCCTGCGGTGTCGTGGAATGCCAGACTCGCATCATTGACTTCAAAGGTATGGACCTCACCAGAGGCTGAATTATTGAGATTTAGCAATGCATTATTGGAAACAGAAACCTGGCTGTTCACCTTGCCAAACACCCCTGTAGCATTAGCATTGACGGTCAGTTGCCCGTTATTGTCGTTGCCGACAATATTTGTATCGCCCTGATAAATATTTTTCCGGTTCATCTCGAGGAAACTGCTGTCGCTGCCGCCCGAGGTATCATAGACGTTGAGCGGCCCATCACCGGCAATCAGACCCGCCGGCGTGAAGGTGTTACCGTATAAATCAAACGAACCACCGCTTGCGCCATCAAGATAAATATTACGATTAGTATTGAAATCAGCCCCAGCCTGCAAAGCCGAAGCATTTCTGATCGTTATGGATGTCCCTGAATCGCCCAGGCTTTCGTCTTTAGAGACCTGCAAAGTGCCGCCCCAGATCTCTACCCCGCCGCTGAAATCATTGATGCCATTGAGGATCAAACGGCCCGGATCGGTTTTCAGCAATCGCACCACACCGCTGTCTAACTCGTCCTGAACCAAATTCGCATTGATTGTCGTCGTCACATCATTACTGCCCGCAGCCCCGACCCGGATAACAAAGAAACTATCCGCCTCGGTTTCTCCATCCGACTGGAAACGGTTGGCCGGTTTTGGTGCCGTAGTATTGAAAGCATCCGTTACGGTGCTGATGTAATGCAATTGAGAGATGGCATTAAGTTGTTGCAGTACATAACCATCTGTCAGGAATTGCATACCAGAGGTGATGACTCGTCCATTGTCATTACTTATAGTGACAATGCCTTTTTGTCCCTCAAACACAGCAAAGGCAGTTGCTGCCCATGGCTCATTACCGACGCCATTTCCCTGAGTCCAGTTATTCGTCTGGCCGAATCGATTAGCACGCCAGACTCCATCCCCACCGTTGACATTATTATCGCCACCAACACCGCCAGTCCCATGACCCGCTGCGCTACCACCATCCCAGAACTGCAGTTCTGAAGCAGGATTCAAGTAATTCAGAATAAGGTTAACTTCATTAGGAAGAGCAGTCTGAATATAGTAATCACCACCATTATTCGCCGGAAGTGAAGCAATATTCATGATGTGATTAGTTAATTCTCCTACGTAGTTAAACAGGCGATAGACGCCCGGAATGAAGTAGCCCCCACTTGACAGCGTGACATTAAGATCACCATCAAGAACCAGATCCCCCCCCACATTCACGACATCGTTAAGTACCCCACCAGACACATAGGGTTCGCCCAGCTCAAACTTGCTGTTGGTGGTACTCGCCAACGTCAAATCGCCATTGATCGTCAGTTTGCCGACCCCACCATCTCCCGGCGTCAGCGTGGTGTTGCCTTCAAATGCGACATCCCCACCAATGGTGCCATTACCGCCTAATGTGGTGTTCGAATGGACGGTGGTAACCCCAGTTGCCTGGCTTTGATTACCGTTGACCAGCAATGTACCTTGATTAACTTCTGTCGCCCCTTTCCAGGCGTTGGCACCACCCAGTCGCGTAATCCCGATGCCATCTTGATGGAACGCCCCGCTCCCCGAAATCACACCGTTAAGGGCAATGTTGTCAGAACGGTCGATCGTCAAAATGCCATCATCGGTGATATTGGTAGTTTCAGACACACTACCGACAGTGCCACCATCACCCAATGCCAGTTCCGCCCCCGAGCCAATATAAGTGTTTCCAGTGTAAGTACTGTTGCCAAGCAATGTAGTTTTACCCGCGCCGATGCGCTCCATACCGCCGGTTCCACTGATAACCCCGGTATAAGTCTGGTCGCTTGCACCATCGAATGACAGCAGGCTGGTCGCGCCAGATGTGGTGACATTGTAATTATGAATGGAGGCGTCAGCGGACGTAGCAGCGCTGATGCCGCTGCGCAGCGTCGCGCCGTTATTGACATTAATGGCCTGCGCACCGGAGAGTGTCAGGTTATCGACAACTCGTGCATCGGTGGCGTCGCCATTTAAAGTCAGCGAACTCCAGCCGGTACCGATATTGGTGCCTTTTGCCAGGTTATCGGCGTTAAAGCTTCCCAATAATGCCGGAGCTGCGCCTTGATGTGTGCCATTGAGGGTCAGCGCGCTGTTAGTGCCGCCGTTACTCAGAATATGGATGACGTTCGCTAGTGAAACGTCGCCCAATGTGGCCCTGTCATTACCGTCGGCACCGCTGAAAGTCACGCCGCCGTTAAATGCCCCCGCCGTCCAACTGAACTGGTCGTTACCCGTTCCCAACACGATTTCACCACGCGTATTGGCACTCGCACCGCTTAATGCCACCACGTCATTGCCGCTACCGGTGAGAATAGCCTGCGCCGTGTTATTTGCCGCCAGCAAAGTACCACTATTGTTGACCGTCGTATTTCCCGCACCCGATGCATTAATCACGGCCGCACCGGTACCGAGGCTGTTGATAGTGCCAGTATTAGTAATCGTGCGAGCCGTGTTCGCCACGCCATCGGTGGCGACTATTGCCGAACCGGCCCCCGCCGCCATATTGATGGTTGCACCCGAGCTCACATTGCCTGCTGTTCGCGCCAGAATCCCGACACTGTTAGCGCCATTCCCGTTGATGGTATAGCCATTAGCAATCGTCAGGTTTCCGGTGGTGGGATTGCCTGTGGCATTCATAAAGGCAAAACCGTAGCCGCTGCCGGAAATGTTGAGTGTGTTATTGGTCCCTGCTGCATTAAAGGTTACAGCCGTACGAATTGCCGGGCCATCCGAGGCGTTAATCGTGACGCCATTAAGATTAATGTTGGACGTGTCAGCATTGTTGTTGATCCCAGCACCGCTGCCAGAGATATCGATAATGGTATTGGTCGCGGTAAAAGAGGTGGCTCCGGTGTCCATTCTCACACCATCGGCTCCACCAGATGCGGTGATATGGTTGCCCGTTCCGTTGACTGTTAGATTAGCGCCTGAACCAATCAGTTGAACCGCCGCCAGCCCACCCGTCGCATTGACGGTACCCAGACGGTTTACGATCGCATTAGCGCCTCCAACACGCAGGCCGACATTACCGCTTCCGGCTACACCGCTGACGCTAATGGTATTGTTATTGGTCAACACCCCATTATTCTGGATATTCACGCCGATATTATTGGTACCAGAAACACTGACCGGGGCATTCACGATCGCCGAGCCATTATCGTGCAACAAAATCCCGGTGCTGCCCGTTCCATTTAATGCAATTCCCGTGCCATTAAGGGTTAATTGCCCTAAGTGAGAAACGTTATAACCCGTAATCCCACTTTGAGAGGAACTGGTGGTAGTAGACGCATTGGAAGTAACGCGGGTAATAAGTTCTTCAGGATCAATAGTGCTGTCGATATTGTAATTCCGACCATCAACCACCACCGCTGTGGTATTGTTTCCGCCTAAAATAATACCCCCATCGCTAATCGTCCCTACTGCACCGCCAGTGACTTTTACCCCGACTGCGCCATTACCATTGACGAATATTTTGGCTGACCCGGTATCAAGAGAAGTCAGAGTATCGTCAGTGATATCCGTATTATTTTTGTCATCCAGGCCGTTGGCAAATATCCCAGTAGCATTTTGACCATTGACCGTAAGTTGATAGGTTGAAGCTGCACCCGTGCTGCCAGCAAAAGAGGCCCCGTGGTCAACAGCGAATAAAATTGAGTCTTTTTGGCCGCTATCGGTAATAACCGCATTGCCGATATTGATCTGCGCTTCATCGCCCCAGGCGTAATAGCCTATCTGTTGGGTGTTTTCAAAAGAGAGTGTGGAGGCCGCGTTAATATCGATTTGTGCATCGCCACGCGCGTGAACACCGATTGCTCCGGCGGATAACAGGCGAATAGTGGAGTTGAGGTTTACTTGGGCATGTTGGGTGTTCAGCCCTTCGGCGTACACCGCGTAGTTACGATAAGTATAGGGCTGGCCATCACTCCCGCCGGTATCGCCCGCCGTCCCCACGGTAATCGAGCTGCCTGCCATCGTGGAAACCGTCGCAGCTGCTTTCTGCGCTGACACGTTAATCGCAATATTATTATCGCCATCAACGTTAATCACGCCTGAGTGGGTTACGGAGCCGATGTTATCGACAACATTCAGACCATAGTTAGCCGCCGCCGATCCATTCGTCAGTTTGCCTAAGACATTGATCGTGCCGCTGTTTGTCACAGCTCCTGTCGCACCCTGCACGGAAATCCCGGCCGCGTTACGCGTTTTGGATTCAAGGGTGATGATGCCAGTGTTATTTACCGCTCCAGAACTTTGCGTATGGATACCGGCAGAAAGGTCCCCCCCGGTCATCGGAACAGCCGTCGGCGCAGTAGCATTTAAAACCGGCGTCACCCCGAGGTAAATTTTCCCGGCATTATTAAAGGTGGCACTGTCCTGCAGATAAACGCCATAGCCGCCTGCTTTCCCCGCGGTGTTATTGCTATTGCCCACCACCGCAATCGTGGCATTGGCGGCGTTAGTGACCGCCGTTGAACCCGACGCGTTAATGCCTCGCGCGTTGTTGGTGGTGGTGTCGGTGATCGCGACGTTAATATGACCGTTGTTAGTCAAAGTGCTGCTACCGCTACCCTGCATCCCCACGCTGCCTGCGTTCGAGACATTCTGGTTTGCGCCATTTTTTTCAATAAACAGCCCGGCGTTTAAGGTGCCATTGTTGATGGCCGTGGCATCCGTGGTCAGCATGCCAATCGATATGGGGCTGCTTCCGCTACTGCGCCAGGCATTGATTGCACCATTGTTGGTGATGATTGCGTCATTGTCGGCACGCATTACCGCCTTCGCACCATCCACCGCCAGGCTACCACCAACGGTGACAAGTCCTGATGCGTTCCCACCTGTGGCATAAATAACGTTTAAATCACCCGTGTCGACGGTCGCGTTGTTGGTGTGAGGGCCTTTGTCGTCCCAGACGTGATATGTCAGGTTGATGCTGGTGTTTTCTTCTTTACCGAGCATTCCGGTAATAATCGCATCATAGGTGCTTTGAGCTTCGACCGAAGAGTCAATCACCTCGCCATTCACGGTGGCACCAGCCGTTAGCCAGTACTGTATCTGCGGTTTACCAGCGTATGCGCCCTGACCTATCAGGAAGTCGTTAACCCCGGCAATATCATTGGAGGAATTAATAACAAAGGTTTTATCAAGTAGCCTGACGACCCGGTTCCCGACCTGCTCATAATTGGGCAGCGTGATGGAGAAATCATACTTTGCACTTTGCGCCTGAAGGCTTTGAGTATCCGTTGACAGCACAATCGCCGGGCGAAAATGGATGTAGTTATCTGAACGCCATTCGGTACGGCTGGTTGCACTGCCACTACCGTCCGCTTTTGCCAGCACGGAGTTTTTGGTCAACAAATCAATGGTGTTTGCTGCCGCGGCAATGGGAGCATTAGCGTCGCTTGAACCCACGTTGATATTGGCCTGCCCGCCGGTTGATGCCACAGACGCGATGCCAAAGTTATTAAAAATACGCATCGAGTTATGATCGTAAACCGGTATAACCATATTACTTACCGGCGTGTCACCCGCAGAAATAAAGGTCGACGAATCATAAACGCTGATGACCTGATAACTGCCATCCAGCCCTGGAACTTCTACGTTTAGCTCCTGGCTTTCTTGCGGAACAGCAGGTGCCGGTGAGTAGGTATATTGCCCAATATTTGCAGCCGTAATCGTGGTGGGATTTCCCGCCGAGTCGGTTGCGACAATAGTGATGATGCGGTTCGGATCGGTGCCGGTAGTACCAGGCAAACCGTTAATTACCGTGACACCCGTGCTGGTGCCGTTGGTTCCGGGAGAAATAGTCGGAATGGGGCCAAGGATATTTAGCTCGGTGCCAACCGGGTAATGGTTTGCAACAACCAGGCTATCAATAGTGAACGCATAGCCGGTTTCTTTCACGGCATCGTATGGAGGTAATAACACATAATTTGGGTATGCAACATTCCAGGTCACATCATCCGCATGGGCAAGGGAGATGTAATTTCCGGAAAGTAGTAATGCCGCCGCTAATAGTTTTCTGCGGCCCCTTCCCCCCCTGCCACCTTTTTTTCCTGTCCGAGATATTTCTGCTACAGCAATAAAACTGTTCGCAACATGGCTCCACACCAGACGATAAATATTATTCATAAGGAATCTCTGCATGGCTAAAAAGGGTAATAACGCGCTGAAACATAAAGACAACGACAAACACGTGTCGAAACACTTTAAGTAACATTAGTACATAGCCGTGCATTGAGAAGTAAATGGTAGAAAAAGTATTACTTAACTAATACTTCCTCAGGTAATGCGTTGAATATGGGGAAAACCTCCGCCCGATGGGCGGAGGTGAAGGGCTTAATTATCAGACATGTGACGCAGCGAGCTGCGGGTTATTCATATTGGCAGGTAATGCAGCAGTGGTGAGCGCTGCCGAAGGTGAAGTGTTCATTGCCGCCATTGCGTGAACAAGTTGCCCGGCAGCGTTGGATGCACCATTTGAATTCGCGATCCAAATACCCGTGCTGAAATTTCCGTGCTGCCACATTTGATCCATTGAGGCTTCAAACGTTCCCTGAACACCATCAGTACGGTCAGCCCCCCATGGGTTGGCAACAATAAAATCATTGGTTTTCTCATCAAAACCGATAATCGCAAACGCATGTCCACTGATAAAATTTGATTGACCGGTGGTGGCATTTGTTGAGTTTTCCCAACTGGAAATTGCCGCGGGTGCACCATTGAGCACCGCAGTTTTTAGAGTTTCAAAATCCGTGGTGTCCCAGGTTCCTTCCGAAGTCGCGACTGCTCTTAGTATTGTAAGAGTGTCGCCGGTGACTTCCATTAACTTTGCTTTACCACCAACCAAGCTTGAGTAGCTATTCACATCATTTAAATAGGTCGCTTCAAATGCGACGTTCGCACGCTCAACAATCGCTACCCAACTTGAGTTTGATGAATTGGCCCCACTACTATAAGTATTACCATCAACTGTAACCCAGTGAGCCACACCATTATTAAAGAACCTTACGCTGTAAGTATCATTCGGGTTCTGAACAATCATTGATTTGATGAAATCAGGTTGTGCGTTCACCACCGTAATAAGTGAGGAAAGGAGCGAACAATCTGCTACTCCTCCTTGATGGATATCATTAATGCTTGGGCCACCTTTGGCAAACAGCGGGCGCCCATCAACGTGTGCCAATGAAGAAGACGCTGGCGCGTTCGCACCATCAAACCAGGTTGAAATTAACTGGTTAAATTGTGTGATAGACGAGCCAACAGCCAGGCTACCGATTCGCTCGCCAGGCCCCGTTGCCGTCCAGTTAATGGATGCGCCACCGGTGCCAATCAACCCATTGACCAGGGAATAGATCGCCGAATCAGTCCCACAGACATTGCCAATCGCCTGCACGTAATTATTTATATCGTTGAACTGGTTTTCGGTGAGGTCCCCCGTCAATTGCGAGGCAAAATCTTTAAGCACGGATTCAATAGTTGTGAAACTGAACAATGAAGCATCGTTGGTCACGGCGTTGTGCATGAGAGTTTTCAAACCGGTGTCGCTTATCGTATCGACTAACGAGAATCCTGTTTCGACAGAAGTGTTAATTAATGACCTCTGGCTTTCTGGCAACTGGGCCACTTGATCAAGGGACATCATTTGCGAAACCGTTAATAGCTGGTCGTTCGACAAAGACGACATGACCTCCGTTAACGCAGACAAATCATTCAAGGCCCAAAAGTGTTGATAATCCAGACTCGCAAATGTGACTGGGGTCAGGCTCGCAAGCTGTGTTGGGGTAATTCCCGCAAAAGCCGCAATAGTCAAATTGTTGAGGAACGCAGCAGTAAACGCGGAAATATCATTGGTAAATGCTGGCATTTGCGCAGCGGTAAACCCCTTGGCCGCATCCGGAGAGATCCAGTCAATATGCTGCAAAGCCTGAGTTTGCTCAGGACTCAATGAGGAAATTTGTTTCTCCGTCAGTCCCAGATATTCCGTTTTTGACATCTGCTCAATAGCTGAAACTGAAAGTTTAGAAATATCTAAATTCCCAAACTGTTCACTGGTCAAAGACTTCAGGTACGGTGCGGCTACAACCTGCTCTGCTGTTAATGCCGCCAGGTGGTTATTATCCCACTTACTGAAATTAGACGCATCAATATGGGATAACTGCGCGGCAGTCACGCCTTTGATGGCTTCATCGCTTAAGCTGTTAAACCACGTGGAAGTGAAATAGCCCATGCTAACGCTAATACTTTGCTGCTGCTCCTTTGTAAACACGGCAATAGCTTCGCTCAGTAGCCAGTCCACATGGTTCATTGCGTAGATTTGGTCGGTACTTAAGCTCGAAATTTGTCCGGCGGTAATCCCTTCATATTGCGAACGGCTCAAAGCGTTGATGGCTGAGGTTGACAGCTTAGAAATATTTAACAGACCAAACTGTTCTCCACTCAAATCGCCAAATTTATTCATACTGCCAATTTGTTCAGCGGTTAATGCTTGCAGATGTGCATTATCCAGAGCGGCCATTGTTGCCGCAGATATTTGCGCGGCCTGCGCTGGCGTCAACGCCTGGAATGCTTCAATACTCAGATGGTTTAACCAACCAGCTGTGAAGTAGCCCATGCTGATGTTAATACTTTGCACCTGTTCTGCTGTAAAGGCGGTGGCAGCATCATCTGGCATCCAGGAGGTATGCCACATTTCATATATTTGTTCTGGTTTTAAGGTCGCTATCTGCTGAGCCGTCAACCCTTCATATTCCGTTTGACTTAAATAGTTTATGGCTACTTTAGAAAGCTGAGAAATATTTAACAAACCAAACTGCTGGCTAGTCAACGCGCTCAGATGCGTTATGGCAGCAACCTGATCCGTCGTGAGCTGCGAAAGCATGTCATTGCTAAAAGATGATATCTGAGCGGCAGTAAAACCAGTGACTGTCGCTGCAGGGATCCAGTCAATACGTTGCATTGCCTGAATTTGTTCATTGCTTAGGGTGGAAATCTGATGAGCTGTCAGCCCTGAGTACTCAGTTACGGTCCATCCGGCGATAGTCGAAGCTGACATCGCGGAAAGGTCTAATAAAGCAAACTGTTCATTGCTCAAAGTGCTAATACCGGTGATTGCATTAACCTGGGCAGCAGTTAATGCTTTCAAGTGGGCATTATCCAGACCACTAAGGTCGCCAATCAACGCAACCTGCTCCCCGCTTAATGCCTTTAACGATGCAATGCTCAACTTGTTCAAATTAGCTGAGGAGAATTCTTCTGCATGGATACTCGCCATCTGTTCAGCCGTGAAGCCGGTAGCAGAATTAGCAGGGACCCAGTCAACGTGCTTCATGGACTTAACTTGTTCGAGACTTAAGGTAGAAATTTGGTGCGCAGTGAGGCCTGCGTATTGCGCCTGGCTCATATCAGCGAAAAACGAAGAGGGTAGCCCGGAAATATTCAGCAATCCGTACTGGGGGCTACTCAGTGAAGCCAGATCAGGAATTAAAGCCACCTGTTCGGATGTTAAAGCCTTGAGATGTCCATCGTTTAAGGCCGCCAGCTTCTCAGACGATATCGCCTTGATATGTTCTGCATCCAGCAGGCAAAAATCCTGTAACTTTATCTGGTTCAGTTTGTTGATCGGTATCCCTTTAAAAGCTTCAGATGTGAGGCTGTTCAGCCAGGTCGCCGAGTACCACTGGTAATTATCATTAATACCGGCCACCTGATCAGCAGATAAAAGGCCCAGATGTTTAGTATCAAGTTTAGCGAGGCTGCTAAAAGTCAGCCTTGTCATCTGATCCGGCGTAATGGCTTTTGTTGCTGCTTCATTAAGCTGGTTTAACCATTCGCCAGTAACGATATAAAAATCCACCGCCAGTTCTGGAATTTGGTCTGCCGTAAAGCCGGATATGGCTTTGGGCGCAACCAGTTGTGCATTGCTCATCAAGTGAACCTGTGCAACGGTCATTTTGCTGACAAAATCAGCGGTAAGTGACGCGTAATCGGAAGCAGTCCAGGAACTAATTTTATTAAGGTCAGGTAGTGAAGCGTTGTTTGGTGTGGAGTCAGGCACAGTTTTTCCTTTTACCGAAATGAGTACTTATTTCGAGTTATATAAAAGACTAAATAATCATGTTAAAGATTTATTTGATTAAGAATTATTTTGATTTTTCCAATAAAAATAAAGAGATGCATTCCTGTAAATATTATCAATCAAACTATGAGTCAGCAGCTTTATTTTCACGTGAAACTTCCAGGCAATGCATTAAATATAGACATTTCAAAACAACCATATATTTACATGTCGCAGGTGGTTTCTTACCAATATAAACATATTTGCTTTTTTTATGATCGCAAAAACATTAAATACGAATGCAATGGTACGCAGCTGTTAAAAAAAACCAACAAAACACAATTCAAATTAACAAAGCTCAGGACAATCAATATCACCACTATTGTCCAAAAATACCCAACTTTCACCTAAATACACATTTTACAACCCATAATGGCTGTGATATTTAATCGCGCACATCCTATATAGCCTCTTATAACTGGCCCTGTTAATTAATATGACTCTTTTGTTGTCGGCGGTATCCCATGGATAGTGGTTTCTTCTGTTTGCAGGTCATCGGTGCTTTCCATCAGGTCGCGGTCGACAAAATTAACCTTCAGCATAAATTTGCAGGACATCTTGAGATATCCCCGGACGGGCAGCCCGTGTTTGGCCGCATGGCTATATTGCTGGCAGCTCAGGAATTAGGGCTTAAAACAAAAGTCGTGCGGCAGGATGTGCGCCGAATGGATAAAGCCGCATTACCTGCTGTGGCTCAGCATCGTGATGGGCGTTATTTCATACTGGGGAAATATGATCCGGGTAGCAAGAATGATAATCATATCGTAAAACCTCGTTTACTTATTCAATATGAAAACTGCCCTCCTGAATTTATTTCCATTGATGAATTGCCCGATATTTGGACGGGCGAAGTCATTTACTTCGCAAGCAAAGTAAATTTCACAGGAACATTAGCAAAATTCGATTTCACCTGGTTTATTCCGGCACTGATCAAATACCGGAGGATTTTAGGTGAAATAATGCTCATTTCCCTGGTATTGCAGTTAATCGGCTTAGCCACCCCGCTTTTCTTTCAGGTGGTGATGGATAAAGTTTTGGTTAATCATGCAATGAAAACTCTGCATGTTGTTGCTATTGGCTTAGTGGCAGCAAATATATTTGAAGCTTTATTGAGCGGAATTCGCACCTGGGTATTTGCACATACCAGTAGCAAGCTTGATGTCGAACTCGGCGCGCGTCTATTCCGCCATATGCTCAACCTGCCGATTGCTTATTTCCAGAGCCGACGCGTAGGAGATTCGGTAGCGCGTGTGCGAGAGCTGGAAAATATCCGTTCGTTTCTGACAGGTAATGCCATCACAGTCGTGCTCGATATTCTTTTCTCGTTCGTCTTCCTCGCCGTAATGTTCAGCTACAGCGTTAAGTTGACACTTATCGTGATTGCATCGATCCCACTCTATGTTTTTTTATCGCTGGTGTTCACACCGGTGCTGCGCCGTCGGCTAAATGAAAAATTCAATAAATCGGCCGAAAACCAGTCGTTCCTCGTTGAAACCATCAGCAATATCGACACCGTAAAAGCCATGGCCGTTGAGCCGCGCTGGGTTAAAAACTGGGATGACCAACTGGCGGGTTATGTGACTTCCGGGCTTTCAGCCACCAATATCTCAACTATCGCCAGTGGCGGTATTACGCTTATCAGTAAACTGGTGACCGCCGCTATTATGTGGATTGGTGCAAGTCTGGTTATCGATAACCAGATGACCGTTGGTGCGCTCGTAGCGTTCAATATGCTCTCCGGCCAGGTGTCACAGCCCATTTTACGCCTGGCGCAGTTATGGAATGATTTTCAGCAGGTCGGTATTTCCATGAGCCGCCTTGGCGATATTTTAAATACTCATCCTGAGGTTGTTGACCAGAAATCACGGTTGCCGCGACTCAACGGCGCAATTGAATTCGACCAGGTGACTTTCCGTTATCGCCCGGACGCTTCTGAAGTGTTACGCAAAGTGAGCCTGACGATTACCCCCGGCGAAGTGATTGGTATTGTCGGGCGATCCGGTTCAGGAAAAAGCACCCTGACGAAACTGGTGCAGCGGCTATACATCCCCGCAAGTGGCCGCGTGCTACTGGACGGGCACGATCTCACGGTGATAAACACCACGTCGCTCAGGCACCAAATTGGTGTGGTGCAGCAAGAAAACAACCTGTTTAACCGCTCGATTCGCGCCAATATCGCGCTGACTAATCCGACGCTGCCGATTGAGGCAGTGATAGAAGCCGCGAAACTTGCCGGTGCGCATGAGTTTATTTGTGAGTTACCGGAAGGCTACGACACCATGGTCGGTGAGCACGGCACAGGTTTGTCTGGCGGCCAGCGCCAGCGTATTGCCATTGCGCGCGCCCTAATCTCAAATCCACGTATTTTGATTTTCGATGAGGCAACCAGTGCGCTGGATTATGAGTCGGAAAAAATCATCCAGGACAATATGCGTCGTATCTGTGAAGGCCGAACGGTATTGATCATCGCACATCGCCTGTCTGCGGTGCGTGAAGCCAACCGTATCGTGGTAATGGAGCGCGGAGAGATTGCCGAAGTCGGTCATCATGATGAACTGGTTCAACACACCGGTGGGATCTACGCGCATTTATATACTCTGCAACAAGGCCCGGTAAGAGAGGCCTGCGTATGAGCCTCAAACTCCGCTATACCGCGTGGTGCGAATTGATGAAACGCTACCGTTCTCACTTTGCGTTTTTCTGGAAGCAGCGCCACTCACTCACGCCACCGGCTTTGAAAGCAGACGAAGCGGAATTTCTACCGGCGGCGCTGGCATTACAACTGGCCCCCGTTTCACCTACTGCTCGCTGGACGGCGCGCCTGCTTATGGTGTTAATCGTTTTCATGGTGCTGTGGGCGGTATTGGGTAAGGTTGACATTATTGTTTCCGCCAGCGGGAAAATCATTCCCTCAAGTCACGCCAAAACGATTGCCTCTGTAGAAACCGCGCGCGTTGAACATATCTTTGTTACCGATGGGCAAACTGTGCATACCGGTGAACCACTCCTGCTGCTTGATACGCAAATTATCGACCATGAAAAAATGCGCGCTGAAGTTGGCCAGGATAACGCTGCCTTGCAGGTTGCACGCTCGCGCGCCTTGCTGGCATCCATCGCCGCTCATCAATTTATTGGACTGAGCGATATAGAGAACATCACGCCAGAAAAGGTCGCTGATGCCCGTCAGCATCTGGCCAGCCAGTGGCTGAACGTAGAAAGCAGACTACGGGATCTGGATGGGGAAATTGCCCGTTACAGCCAGCAATTACCGATTGTTCGTGCGCGGGCACAAAATTATAAAGATCTGGCCGAAAACCATGACGTGTCGGTCACTTCATGGCAGGAAAAAGAGCAGGACAAAATTGAGCTGGAAGGCAAACTCGCCGATGCACGCCACCAGCGTGATTCATTTATCGCAGATACTCGTAAGAAAACCGAGGATGAGCTCAATGACGGGTTACGCCAGCAGGCCGAAGCACATCAGGATGTGCAACGAGCCGACGCCCATAAAACTCAACTTCAGCTCACCGCCCCGGTTGACGGCACAGTACAACAATTAGCGGTACATACGGTTGGTGGCGTAGTAACAGCCGCCCAGCCGTTGATGGTCATCGTACCCAAACAAAATCAGGTCGAGATCGAAGCAATCGTTGAAAACAAAGACATAGGTTTTGTGCACAAAGGCCAGCATGCCGCTGTGAAAATCGAGGCATTTGACTACACCAAATACGGCATGATGCAGGGTGAAGTGACTTATGTTTCCCGCGATGCATTGAATGCCGGAACCAGCAATGCAGCCGAAAGCGCACCATCTGGCCATAGCGATAACACGCAGAAATCACAGAACTCGCAATACGCCATTCATATCAAACTTGACCACAAAACGATGGATATCGATGGCGAACCCTCGACACTACGACCGGGCATGAGCGCCTCAATTGAAATAAAAACAGGTAGCCGTCGGGTCATTGAATATTTCCTCTCACCTCTGATTCAGCATTCGCATGAGAGTCTCAATGAACGGTAAAAAGTATTTAGCCTCTGTCTGTCTGTTGGGTTTACTGGTGCTGCCCACGGCCTGGAGTGAAGGGATCAATAATGTGCTCGATGATCCACTTCAGGCCAATCCCGACCAATTACAGGCGGGGGCGACGCTCCCAGACCAGAGCCGAATAAATTGTGCGACGTCAGTTGATTTCAGCCAGCCGCTAGCCCTGAACGACGCGGTGGATACCGCGTTGTGCAATAACCCACAAATCCGTGCCACCTGGGCGGAAATTAAAGTACAAAGCGGCGTGGTTGGCGAAGCCAGAGCCGCTTATTTGCCGACAATTAGCGCCACCGCCAGCCGACTCAGAGACACCAACACCGTCCCTGCGAGTTTTTTTGAACCCAGCACCACGACCACCACACGGGGTAATCAGTACTACGGTTCATTAAACTGGCGATTATTCGATTTCGGTGGCCGCTCAGCCAATCGCGAATCCGCTAATCAGATGTTACTGGCGGCCATTGCCGGGCACGACGCATCCTTGCAAAAAACAATGGCATCGGTGATTCAGGACTATTTTGAGGCGATGACCAGCGAAGCGGAAATGAATTCCCGCCAGCAAATCGCCGAGCTTGCCCAGCAGACACTTAGTGTGGCAAAGCGGCGTGAGGAGAAAGGGGCAACGACCCAAGATGATACGTTGCAGGCCGCAACCGCACTGGCGAAAGCGCAGCTGAACGCCATACATGCCAGCGGTGATTACCAGAAAAATCTCGCGGTGCTTAAACAGGCCATGGGGATAGATCTCGCCACCGGCATTCACTTACCGGCGCAACCGGATACGGTGATCCCTGCGGATATTCACGATCTTAATCAATGGCTTAAACAGGCTGAAACCCGTCACCCTGCGATTCAGCAAGCCCGGGCAAAATGGCTGGCTGATAAAGATAAAATCATCCAGGTACGCTCAGATGGTTTACCAACTATAGATATGACAGCGTATATCTCGCAAAACGGTTTCCCTAATCAGGGGCTGTCATCCAGCACTGAAACCAGTAAAGAAGTTGGCCTGACACTGACGGTTCCGCTGTTCGATGGCTTCAGTCGCCATTACAAAATTCTCGAAGCGCGGGCACAAGCTGAACAGAGCGAAGCACAACTTGAAGACACGACCAACCAAATCCTTACCGATGTGGTTAAAGCTTACGCCGACGCCAAAACCGCACTGGGTGTGCTGACCGTAAGCCAACAACTGCTCGATGCCGCACAAGCTGGGGTCGATTCTTCCCGTCGCCGTTACGAGAAAGATGTGGCCGATATTCTTGAAGTGTTAAATGCTCAGTCTGCGCTCGCGGACGCGCAACAACAGCGAATTCAGGCTATTGCCGAATGGCAATCCGCGCGCTTAGGCTTGCTGGCGAATACCGGGATATTAAGTCAGTTGCCGGGGGCAGAAAAAGTGAATGAGTGACAGACGCCAAAACAGTAAAAGAGATATTCCCTCGAGGGAAGCTTGACCTTCCCCTGAGGGGAAGGTTTAAGCTTGTCGTACTGTTAAATAAAAGGAGTCTGAAAATGTCTCACGTTATCGATCTAAACCTTGATGGCCTGACCTGTGGCCATTGCGTTAAACGCGTTAAAGAAAGCCTGGAGCAACGTCCTGACGTTGATACAGCTGAAGTCACGCAAACTCACGCCAGCGTAACCGGAACGGCTTCCGTTGATGAGTTAATCAACACCATAAAACAAGCCGGGTACGAGGCAACTGCGGCCAGCCACCCAAAGTCTGATCCGCTGACAGAGTCATCAATCCCGTCGGAAGTGCTGACAGCGGACGCATTGAAGCTTCCGACAGCTACCGAAGATGACGACGATAGCCAACAGTTGTTGATCAACGGGATGAGCTGTGCCAGCTGTGTCACCCGGGTACAAAGTGCATTGCAAAATGTCCCTGGTGTCAGCCTGGCGCGGGTAAA
The DNA here is from genome assembly GCF_021282405.1 of Buttiauxella cochleicola. Classification (NCBI taxonomy): domain Bacteria; kingdom Pseudomonadati; phylum Pseudomonadota; class Gammaproteobacteria; order Enterobacterales; family Enterobacteriaceae; genus Buttiauxella; species Buttiauxella cochleicola. Next base: position 203,421 of record NZ_JAJSOU010000003.1, on the reverse strand, counting down.
CCTTGCCGAGCGCAGCGCCCTGATTATGGGCTCTGCCTCTGCCGAATCTTTAGTAAAAGCGGTGGAAAGTGTCGGGTATGGTGCGGAAGCCATCGAAGATGATGCGAAACGCCGTGAACGCCAACAAGAGACAGCCAACGCCGCTGTGAAGCGCTTCCGTTGGCAGGCTATTCTGGCCCTGGCTGTCGGTATCCCGGTAATGATCTGGGGAATGTTCGGTGACAACATGATGGTCACCGACGACAACCGCTCGTTATGGCTGACCATCGGGATTATCACGCTGGCCGTGATGGTGTTTGCCGGTGGGCATTTCTATCGCAGCGCCTGGCGCAGCTTGCTGAACAAAACCGCCACCATGGATACGCTTGTTGCGCTAGGCACCGGCGCCGCGTGGATTTATTCCATTACGGTGAATATCTGGCCACAGCACTTCCCAATGGAAGCGCGCCACCTCTATTACGAGGCCAGTGCGATGATTATCGGCCTGATAAACCTTGGGCATATGCTGGAACAACGTGCGCGCCAACGCTCTTCTAAAGCGCTGGAACGGTTGCTGGACTTAACGCCACCAACAGCACGAGTTGTCACCGAAGAAGGTGAAAAGACGCTGCCACTGGCAGAGGTCACCGCAGGCATGATCTTGCGTTTAACCACCGGTGACCGCGTGCCGGTCGACGGTGAAATCACCCAGGGCGAAGCCTGGTTTGATGAAGCGATGCTGACCGGAGAACCTGTTCCGCAGCAAAAATCCAACGACGAACCGATTCATGCAGGCACCGTGGTACAAGACGGCAGCGTATTATTCCGTGCCACCGCAACCGGCAACCACACCACGCTTTCGCGCATTATTCGTATGGTGCGCCAGGCGCAAAGCAGCAAGCCTGAAATTGGCCAGCTTGCCGATAAAATCTCAGCGGTGTTTGTGCCTGTAGTGGTACTGATTGCTTTGTTTAGCGCCGCAATCTGGTACTTCTTCGGCCCGGCTCCGCAAATTGTTTATACGCTGGTGATTGCCACTACTGTACTGATTATCGCCTGCCCTTGTGCCCTGGGTCTGGCAACACCAATGTCGATTATTTCCGGTGTAGGTCGTGCCGCTGAGTTTGGCGTATTAGTGCGTGATGCCGATGCCCTGCAAGGCGCCAGCACACTCGATACAATTGTGTTTGATAAAACCGGTACGCTAACCGAAGGCAAACCGCAGGTTGTCGCCGTCGTGACTTACAACGACTGTTCAGAAGCTGATGCATTAAGACTTGCGGCGGCCCTTGAACAAGGATCAAGCCACCCACTTGCTCGCGCTATTCTCGATAAAGCCGAAGGGGCTGAGTTACCGCAGGTTAATGCCTTCCGCACCCTACGTGGGTTGGGGGTTAGCGGTGAAACCGAAGGGCATCAATTACTGCTTGGCAACAAAGCACTGCTTGATGAGCAAAACGTCGATACCGGCCCTATGGCTGCTGAAATTGAAGCACAGGCAAGCCGTGGTGCAACTCCGGTGTTGCTGGCGGTCGACGGTAAACTGGTCGCCCTGCTCGCCATCCGCGACCCGCTGCGTGCCGACAGTATTAGCGCCCTGCAACGCTTGCACCGTAACGGCTACCGCCTGGTGATGTTGACCGGCGACAACCCCACTACGGCTAACGCCATCGCCAAAGAAGCGGGTATTGATGAGGTCATCGCGGGCGTATTGCCGGATGGCAAAGCCGAAGCGATTAAAAAGCTGCAACAACAAGGGCGACAAGTTGCGATGGTCGGCGATGGTATCAACGATGCGCCAGCGTTAGCACAGGCTGAAGTGGGTATTGCAATGGGAGGCGGCAGCGATGTGGCTATCGAAACCGCAGCCATCACGTTGATGCGCCACAGCCTGGTGGGTGTCGCTGATGCGCTGGCAATATCTAAAGCGACTTTGCGTAACATGAAGCAGAACCTGGTCGGGGCGTTTATCTACAACACGTTGGGTATCCCAATTGCTGCAGGGATTTTATATCCACTGACCGGAACGCTGCTCAACCCAGTAGTTGCAGGTGCTGCAATGGCACTGTCATCTATTACTGTGGTCAGTAACGCCAACCGTTTGTTGCGCTTTAAACCGAAGGACTGAATGAACTTCCCCACGGCGTAAAAACCGTGGGGAAATTTGCACCAGGCCACTCGCAGCGGTAGCATGACTTTTTAGCCAGGGAATCTGCAAATGGGTCTGCTATCGCGAATTACCTCATTGTTTTCAAGCCTTTTTAAACCCCAATACCCCTGGCCTGCTATGGATATTGTTCTACCCGGAGATCGCCATCTTCACCTTGTCGGCAGCATTCATATGGGTACGCGCGACATGGCGCCGCTGTCGAGCAAGCTTATCGATAAACTCAACAATTCCGATGCGCTAATTGTTGAAGCCGACATATCCGAAGGCGGTTCCCCCTTCCCGAATAATCCCGATGAACTCCCGCTTGAGCAACGACTATCAGCTGATGATTGGGCGCAGGTGGTGTCGTTAATCCAGGAGTTGGGAATCCCCCTGAGCCAAATTGATAATCAACCCGCCTGGCAAATTGCGCTGGTGCTACAGGCCCACCAGGCACAGCGACTAGGATTAAGAGCCGATTACGGGATTGATTTTCAGTTGCTGGAAGCCGCGAAGGCGCAGGCAGTACCGATTATTGAACTGGAAGGTGCGCAGCATCAGGTGGACATTCTCACCCGCCTTCCTGATGGCGGCATGCCGTTATTAACCGATACGCTCACCCATTGGCACACCAATGCGCGTTTGCTGCAAACGATGATTAGCTGGTGGCTGGAGTCGCCACCGCAAAGTGGGAAAGTGCTATTGCCCAATACATTTGGCGATGAGTTATACGATGTTCTTATGCATCAACGTAACCTTCAGTGGCTGCATTTCTTGCAACAACTTCCTGCCGGACGCTACGTTGTGGCCGTCGGAGCACTGCATTTATACGGTGAGGGAAACTTACCAGGGCTATTGAAAAATCCCACTAAATAAGCGGAAAGCCTGGTCTAAATAATTCGAGTTGCAGGACAAAAGGCTTTAGCCTTTTGAACAGCGCTTGCGCTGGCCCCTTCGGGGCGAGGCTACGCCGAGTAACGCGGCGACGCAGTGAATCCCCGGGAGCTTACTCCAGTAAGTGACTGGGGTGAACGAGGAAAGCCAACGCACCAGCAGCTTGAAGTATGACGACCGGGAAAAAAAACGGCCAATATCGCTATCGGCCCGTCAAAGAGGAATTTGTATATTATTTTAATTATTCTGGCCAAATTAATGGCCAGATACAGAATTGTCGCTCAATGTAACGATTAACGCCAACACTATTGCGTGACATTATAGTATTTGAAAGACTTATCACCCTGTTTATTAATTTGTGCGTATACCATACAAATTTACTAAGAAGGCTCCATGACACCCGCCGTAAAACTTCTCGAAAAAAACCGTGTTCCATTTCAGTTACATGCTTATGACCACGACCCAAGTGAAACAAACTTTGGTGATGAAGTGGTACGTAAACTCGGCCTGAATGCCGAGCAAGTCTACAAAACCCTGCTCGTTGCCATTAACGGGGACATGAAACACCTGGCGGTTGCCGTCACCCCAGTTTCCGGCCAACTGGACTTGAAAAAAGTGGCAAAAGCATTGGGTGCCAAAAAAGTGGATATGGCCGATCCCATGGTCGCGCAGCGCATTACGGGTTATCTGGTGGGCGGTATCAGCCCTCTGGGGCAAAAGAAGCTGCTGCCAACGGTTATCGATGCCCCCGCTCAGGAATTCCCGTCGATTTACGTGTCGGGTGGTAAACGCGGGCTGGATATCGAACTTGCCGCAGCGGATCTGGCAAAACTGCTGAAAGCCACGTTTGCTGAGATTGCTCGCCGCGACTGATCGTTATTTCCTCCCAAAATAGCAATCTCAGTCAGGACGTAAAAGAGAGTCGCTGGCAAAGTAAATGCTTGAGGGAGGAATAATGAATAGCGAAAGACACGAACTTTATGCCCGACGTTTTGAGCAAGTGTTTGCCTGGATTGAACAGCATCTTGATAGCGCGTTAACGGTCGAGCAACTAAGTGAAGTCGCCTGTTTTTCGCGTTTTCATTTTCACCGGCAATTCAGCCAGTTTTGCGGAATCAGCGTTAGCCGTTACATCACTCTAATGCGGCTAAAACGGGCCTCTTTCCGGCTGGTGAGCAACCCGCAGGAAAGAGTGATTAACATTGCTCTCGATGCCGGGTTTGAAAACCCTGAATCATTTTCCCGTGCCTTCAAAAATACCTTCGGCCTGACACCCAGCGAGTTTCGCAAAGATCCTGTTTGGGTTGACTGGCATGTGCATTTTCAATTTCCCGGACGGGAAAATCAGCAGAGGTTAAAAAATATGGACGTGAAAATCATTATTGTCGAACCGATGAAAGTCGCGGTGCTTGAGCATCTTGGCGATCCTATGCACGTAAATAATACCGTCGCGGCGTTTATTGAATGGCGTAAAGCATCAGGGCTTTCGGATTACAGTACTCAAGGGACTTACGGCGTTCCGTGGAACGACCCGCTGACCACACCGGGCCCGGAATTTCGTTTTGATGTATGTGGAGAGCTAAACCCGAAGGCCAACGGACGGGTTCCTGAAAATCCTCAGGGCGTTATCAGTAAAACATTACCCGGTGGGCGTTGTGCCGTGGTGCGTCACGTTGGTGCTTATGAGCGCATCAGCGATAGCGTTTATTATCTTTATCGCCAATGGTTGCCAAACAGCGGTGAGGAGTTACGCGATTTTCCGGTCTATTTCCGCTACCTCGAACTCGATAAAGACCATCCCGAGCATGTGCAGCAGACTGATATTTTACTGCCATTGAAATAAAGAATGGTGGATGTCGTTTCCGCTAATCCCCTTACAAAAGTTACCTTGTAGGTTGGATTAGCGTAGCGACATCCGACAAATTGCCTTACTGCCAGATCACCTCGCCTTTCGGCTCATAAGCATTAACATCAAGTGGTGAGTTCTTCTCGATATATTGCTTCAGCACTTCTGCATCCACAAAACCGGTGTTCACATAGCCCGGTTTTTTATCGATAGCAGGATAGCCATCACCTCCGGAAGCGTTAAAGTTTAACGTCGCCATACGGTAGGTTTTCGCAGGGTCAACCGGCTCACCTTTGATTTTCAGGTCCTGTAGGCCAGTAGCGGTTGCCACAAAGCTGACATTCGCGAACTGCGGGTAGGCACCCGAGTCTGGTTTTTTCTGCGCTACGGCACTGAGATATTCGGTAGCTTCTTTGCCCGTCATATCGGTATAAACCACTGTGTTACCAAACGGCTGAACCTTCAGCACATCTTTATAAGTGATGTCGCCGGTTTCAATCGAATCACGAATGCCACCGCCGCTCATCACAGCAAAATCAGCACCGGTACGGTCCATTTGTGCCGCCAACAGCAGACGCGCCAGGTTGGTTTGCACGAAACGTACTTTGCTACGATCGCCTTCCAAGTGGCCGTTAACGCTGCCCACTTTAACATTCAACTGCGCCTGGCCTTTATTCTGGAATGGCGTCAGCAGTGAGAGCATTTGCTGGTTTTCCGGGATCTGTGGCGTGTAAAGCACGCGCTCGCTTTCACCGTTATCGTAGGTGATTTTTTTCTTCAGATTGATGGGGATCAGCTGGTAATGCACCAGTTTCATTTCACCATTACGGAATTCAAAATCAGCACGACCTACGTATTTGCCCCACTCATGGGCCTGCACAATCCAGATACCGTTTTGCTGATCCGGCGCACATGGCGTGCCAGGCACGTAATCCACCTGCTTTTTATTTTCCGAAGCCATGCAGACCGGATCTTGTGAGTGCCCGCCAACAATCATCGTCAACGCACCAGCAGGGAGGCTGCGCGCCATTTCTACGTCGCCCGGCGCGTTAGAGCCATGGTCGCCGTTGTCATAGTGGCCCATATGGGTTGCCGCGATTAACACATCTGGTTTTTCAGTACTTTGCAGCTCCTGAATCACCAGCTTTGCTTCTTCAGCAGGTTTGCGGAATTCGATATCGGTGAAGTTTTCCGGGTTGCCAATTTTCGCGGTGTCGTCTGTGGTTAAACCGATAACCGCGATTTTAATATCCTGTGGCTTAAAGATGGCCCAAGGCTTAAATAGACGCTCGCCGGTGCTTTTCTGGTAAATGTTGGCCGAAAGCAGCGGGAATTTGGCCCACTTTTCTTGCTGACGTAATACGGTCAGCGGTTTGTCGAATTCGTGGTTGCCGATTGCCATCGCGTCATAACCAATCAGGTTCATGCCACGAAAATCAGGTTCTGCATCTTGCAAGTCAGATTCAGGTACACCAGTGTTGATGTCGCCGCCAGAGAGTAACAGTACGCTGCCTCCCTTCTCTGCCACCTCTTTACGAATGCTATCCACCAGAGTTTTCTGTGCAGCCAGGCCATATTCCGCGTGTTCATTGCGCCAGAAATGACCGTGGTGATCATTGGTGTGTAAAATGGTGATGTTATAAGTTTTATCTTTTTCCCAGGCCAGTGCAGATGCGCTGGTCAAGCCGACTGCGATAAGCAGTGCTGCGGTCACCCCTTTCACGACGAACTTCATTGCAAATCTCCATATTCAAAAAAATACTTCCGCACCAATAGCAGACAGCTACTAGCATAGACAAATAACTTTTCACGATTGTGACTTTCTTCAGAAAGTTCCTGCAGGTATGTTAGCAGGGTAACTGTTTCCCACGGTTCCATCGCTGAACCGATATAAAATAATACAATCAATTCTTTGCAGGTATTTATGGCAATCTCGGAACAAACTCTCGCATCGCCTGAGCCTAAAAAGGCTCGCACCGCGTTTGGCATTCTGGGGGCAATTAGTCTCTCCCATTTGCTCAACGATATGATTCAGTCGCTTATTCTGGCGCTCTACCCGCTACTCCAGAGCGAGTTCTCTCTGAGCTTTGTGCAGATTGGGATGATAACGCTCACCTTCCAGGTGACCTCATCGCTCCTTCAGCCGGTGGTAGGATACTACACCGACAAATACCCGATGCCGTGGTCGTTGCCGATTGGTATGTGCTTCACACTTTGCGGGTTAGTTATCCTCGCTTTGGCGGGCAGCTTCCCAATGGTGCTATTGGCAGCCGGGCTTGTAGGAACCGGTTCTTCCGTTTTCCACCCGGAATCATCCCGCGTAGCGCGTATGGCATCCGGTGGCCGTCACGGCCTTGCGCAGTCGCTGTTCCAGGTTGGCGGCAACTTTGGTAGCTCTCTAGGGCCGTTGCTGGCTGCGCTGATTATTGCGCCTTACGGCAAAGGCAATGTGGGCTGGTTTGTGTTGGCCGCTCTACTGGCAATTATCGTATTGCTGCAAATTAGCCGTTGGTATGCGGCGCAACATCGTATGGCGAAAGGTAAAACCGCAGCACCTGTCGTTAACCCGCTGCCACGCAAGCAAGTGATTCAGGCGGTGTCTGTATTGCTGGTACTGATTTTCTCCAAGTATTTTTATATGGCGAGTATCAGCAGCTATTACACCTTCTACCTGATGCACAAATTTGGTTTATCGGTGCAAAATGCCCAATTCCATCTATTTGCCTTCCTGTTTGCAGTCGCTGCCGGGACAGTAATTGGTGGGCCGGTGGGCGATAAAATCGGTCGCAAATACGTTATCTGGGGTTCAATCCTGGGCGTCGCGCCATTTACCCTGTTTCTGCCATATGTTTCGCTTTACTGGACCGGGATTCTGACCGTGATTATTGGCTTTATCCTAGCCTCCGCATTTTCAGCGATTCTGGTTTACGCGCAAGAGCTGATGCCTGGGCGTATCGGCATGGTTTCCGGGCTATTTTTCGGTTTTGCTTTTGGGATGGGTGGGCTGGGTGCTGCAATACTCGGCCTGGTAGCCGACCATACAAGTATCGAGTTAGTCTATAAAATATGTGCTTTCCTGCCACTTCTCGGCATATTGACCATATTCCTGCCTGATAATCGCCATAAGTCATAGTTATAAAGGGTCAGAGATTGCCTCTGACCCTTTATATTACCCACGTTTACCCATACCTTTCTTAAACTAAGTGTATAAAACCCCCTTCAGATGCCAATTTTTGTCTAAATGCGCCTTTTATTAAAAAACGATCTATTTAACACACACATCGATTAAAAAATTGTCATAAACTAAATGTAGGTTATTGGATCTTATTTGTTACGAAAGGAGACGGAATGCATCACGCCACCCCGCTTATCACCACCATTGTCGGCGGCCTCGTATTGGCCTTTTTGCTCGGTATGGTCGCCAACAAACTTCGCATCTCACCTCTGGTGGGCTACTTACTAGCAGGGGTATTGGCCGGCCCTTTTACGCCAGGCTTTGTCGCAGACACTAAACTTGCCCCCGAATTAGCTGAGCTGGGCGTGATTCTGCTGATGTTTGGCGTTGGTTTGCACTTTTCGTTAAAGGATTTGATGGCGGTAAAGGCCATCGCCATCCCCGGAGCTATCGCCCAGATTGGTGTGGCGACGCTACTGGGAATGGCGCTCTCATCATTGATGGGCTGGTCGCTGATGACCGGCATCGTATTTGGGTTATGCCTTTCAACCGCCAGTACCGTGGTGCTGCTACGCGCGCTTGAAGAACGGCAACTCATTGATAGCCAGCGCGGGCAAATCGCCATTGGCTGGCTGATAGTTGAAGATCTGGTGATGGTGTTAACGCTGGTTCTGTTGCCAGCTGTCGCCGGAATGATGGAACAAGGCGACCTTGGCTTTGCGACTCTGACTCTGGATTTGGGTTTGACCATCGGTAAAGTGGTGGCGTTTATTGCCATTATGCTGATTGTTGGCCGCCGCGTGGTGCCTTGGATTCTGGCGCGAAGTGCCGCAACCGGTTCGCGCGAACTCTTCACGCTAGCCGTTCTCGCGCTGGCGCTGGGCATTGCTTTTGGTGCGGTCGAACTGTTTGATGTTTCATTCGCCCTGGGGGCATTCTTCGCAGGCATGGTGCTCAATGAATCTGAATTAAGCCACCGTGCCGCACACGACACGCTGCCACTGCGTGATGCGTTTGCCGTGCTGTTCTTTGTCTCCGTAGGTATGTTGTTCGACCCATTAATTTTGATTCAGGAACCGCTCGCGGTACTAGGTACGGTTGCGATCATCGTCTTTGGTAAGTCGCTAGCCGCCTTCTTCCTGGTGCGTCTGTTTGGTCACTCGCAACGCACGGCATTAACCATCGCCACAAGCCTTGCACAAATTGGTGAGTTCGCCTTTATCCTTGCAGGCCTCGGTATGGCGCTAAACCTGCTGCCGCAGACCGGGCAAAATCTGGTGCTGGCAGGGGCGATTTTGTCGATTATGCTCAATCCTATTTTGTTTGCAGTGCTTGAGCGTTATCTCGCAAAAACCGAAACGCTGGAAGAGCAGACGCTGGAAGAAGCTATCGAAGACGAGAAGCAAATTCCGGTCGATATTTGCCACCACGCGTTGCTGGTTGGTTTTGGGCGTGTAGGCAGCTTGCTGGGTGAGAAATTGCTGGCTCAGGGCATTCCGCTGGTGGTGATTGAAACGTCTCGCAGCCGGGTCGATGAGCTACGTGAACGTGGGATTCGCGCAGTGCTCGGCAATGCGGCCAATGAAGAGATAATGAATCTCGCCCATCTGGATTGCGCCCGTTGGTTATTGCTGACGATCCCTAATGGCTACGAGGCGGGTGAAATTGTTGCAGCAGCGCGTGCGAAATGCCCGAATATCGAGATTATTGCCCGTGCTCATTATGACGATGAAGTGGATTACATCACCGAACGTGGTGCCAATCGTGTCGTGATGGGTGAGCGCGAGATAGCCAATACCATGATGGGAATGCTGGAACATTCAACCGTTCAGTAAGTAGTCATTGGTGATGTTTTAGAGTGGGTCCAGCCCACTCTAATTTAATTTAGCAAGGCGACAGACCGCGTTTTCCACACCATTAAATATTGCATCACTGATATGCTCAGGGAATGTTGCAGGAAGCAATTCTCTTGCCTGCTTGAGTACTTCTGGTGTCTTTAGGTAAAACTCCTCTATCAACTCCGCCATGCGGGACTCACTAAAACCACATTTTTTAGCCGTTGCCAGGAAATGGCGTGGAAAGATCATATTCCATTCATATTTTTTTCCTTTCCCTGTTGAAGCCAACGCCATCGCCATTTTGATATCCTGCTTCGCAAGACCACCCCCACCAATAAGTGGGTAACAGGACATAATATCGTATAGCGGCGTGAGGCAGTATCCTCCACCCGGCATAATCGAGACTGAATAGTTTTTGGCATGGCCATCACTCGCAGCTAATAACCAGAAAAGAATATGGCTACGCATAAAGTTATCGCGATCTTTTTCAGCATGATCAGAGCCCAATAAAAACCTCATGATCACAGAAATCCCGGGGCCGCCGTCACTTTCATATTTTTTGGTTGATGAGATGCCAAGCGCCTGGCAAATATCTTCCTGTGGCAAACGGGCGATCCAGCTATTATTACTAACAAAACGACGATCAAAGCGTTTTACCGCTAACGCCTTAGTGTTCTGGGTGGCAACGATTTCACAATCTGCTACTTCCAGCCCATACAACCTCGCCAATAACATACTGAGCCACTCATTTTCGACACTTTCACGGAGGTCTAACGTAAAGCTATGCCCCTGGATTTCGCCAACGGGCAATTTGAATATATGGGTAGTCGGTGTAATGCCTTTAGGTAATTGCCAGCAATCCTGATAGCGAAGCAATGCCGTCTTTTCTTGTGCCCCTGCGATTGAAATACGAAAATCGCGCACTTCTTGTTGCCGGTAACGGGAGTAATTCAAATAGCCAGTCAGAATGATGTCGAGTTCTTTGCTATCAAGTACCTCGCCATCTATTTTCTCTATATTCTGAATAGCCTCTTCTGGCGGTTGTAGTATCAGTGCACCAACGCAATCCCTGCCAATTTCATAAAGTAAATCAAATGGCTGAAGAGAGTTTGCCTGATAGCGACTGGCTATCCGCTCGCGAGTTTGGCGGCTATCAGGTAACAAATTATCAAAAAAGTTAAAAACAACTTCACCCGTATATTCTGTTGCCCGCAGCGGCATGGAAAGTGATATTGGACGGGCGCCGCTGGTGTTTAGCCAGCTATCTTCATACTGAAAAGAATTAGCGCCGTTCTCTTCTTGCATCAACTTCCCAACCAGATATCCATTCATAAATACGGACAAGCTTTTCATCTACCACTCCTCTTTCCATGCCTCGGCACGGCCATGACCGGTTTTCGGCTCAATATGAAGTTCCATATTCATGGAAGATAGAATTTTAAACAGAGTTTCGATTTGCGTTTTAGCAGGATTTTTTTCGAATTTTGAGATTGTATCCTGCCGTAAACCGACTTTCTCAGCTAACATTTCCTGCGTTTGCTTTTCCTGTTTGCGAGTGTCCTTCAGGAAAATGGCTAACTGTTCTGGAGAAGTAATTTTCATTGTGCGTCTTACCCCTTTTACCGGCACTAGCGTGTAAAATAAATTTTACCGGCACTAGCGTATAAAATCAATTTTACCGGCACTAGCGTGTAAAATCTGTTTTACCGGCATTAGCGTATAAAAAAGGCCGGTAAGTTTTGCTTACCAGCCTTCTGAAGCATTACTGCACCTAAAGTTTTAACGCGCCCAATAAGACTCTTCGAGGCTATCTTCGCGCTCTGGCAAGCCACGCGTCAGGCGCGGAGAGTGCTGGTTCAACACCTGGTAACTTACGCGGTTTGCATATTTACACACTTGTGCCAAAGACGAATAGGTCAGCCAGGTATGCTGGTGTTTGCTGGAGTTTGGCACGTTAGAACGGTGATAATTGTTCGCTGTAATATCGTGCAGCAATGCCGCTAGCGCACCGTCGCCCGCACCATTGGTGTTCATGATTTTTTCAGGCCCGCCCATGTATGGCGCGATATGCGAGAAAATACGCATCGGGTTCTGGCAGTCTTTATGGCGCATTGCACGGCTAAATTCGTACTGGTTAAACTCGGCAATCGCACCCGGCAGCAGCGGATGTTGGGTCGTGCGTTTAGAGGACTCTTCAGTAAAGCCCGCCATGTACAAACCAACTGGCCCTGCGGTACACAACACTAAATCAACCCAATCCAACGCCTTATCCGCCGCCAGTAATGGATCGCTCTCACCGGTCAGTGCCAGCCCTTCCTCTTCGTTCATCGCAAGAATTGAGACATGTTCTTTCAAGAATGCCTGCCACCACTCCGGGTTTTCTGCGATGACGTATTTGGTGCCAAGTGTGAGCACCACAGGAACGTTGTATTTTTTCGCATACGCGATTGCTTGCATGGTGGCTTCCGGCATTGGTTCGCCATCTTTGCAGCGCACCAGATAGGAAGTCAGAACCAACGCAGAGGCACCCGCAATCACCTCTTCAGGGATATTTTCGGCACGCAACTGGTTCATATGGCCAGGGCTTATCGCAAAAGTACGCTCGCCCTGCTCGCCAATCAGCGTAAAGCAGCGGCCAATCGCGCCGTTAACACCTTGTAGATAGTTGAGATCGGTACGGCTGGAGGTGTTGCAAAGGTAGCGGTAGGCGTAGCTACCAATTTCGATATTGCTGCACATCACGCCCAGCAAAACAGAGCGGTCATCGGCCAAAACCGAATAGTTGTGCATGGTGTTGCCAATGGTGCCACCAGCAAACTGGTGGGTAATCAGATCTTTTTTCACCAACTCCTGATACAGCGCTTCCGCAACATCATCTTCAATAACCAGTGAGTGCCCGAAACTCAGACCGTAACGATGAACGAACGCATCGTCCACTTTGGCTTCGATATCCACCAGCGTTTGGTCTATCCCGACTATCCAGGAAGTGCCTGTTTCGCTTTCAGGCTGAACCTGTTGCAGTAATGGGTCACGTGCGTTTACAGGGAAGTAGTGTTTGGATTTTCGTTTGCCGGGAAATTTCATGATGTTGTTCGGAGGTTGCTAATCAGGCCGGAAATGGTAGCACATTAACGGCCCTAGTCGAGATCAGCGATATTTCTGCACCAGATTCATCATCATTGCGATGTGGGCTGGGTCGTCATTGAGCGCAGGAATATATTCATACTTTGTACCGCCTGCTTCGAGGAACACTTCACGGTTTTGTACCGCCATTTCTTCAAGCGTTTCGAGGCAATCGGCAGAAAAACCTGGGCACATAACCTGAATGTGTTTCACCCCTTTCTCCGCCAGCATTTTCAGCGTTTCATCGGTGTAAGGCATCAACCACGGCTCACGGCCAAAACGCGACTGGTACGTCATCATCACTTTTTCTGGCGGGAGCTCAAGTGCCGAAAGCAATTCACGGGTCGTGTCTCGGCATCGTTGCGGGTAATCATCGCCTTCGTTGGCGTAACGCTGGGGAATCCCGTGATAGGAGAGCAGCAACAAATCTGGTTCGTCGTGCTTTGCAAAAGATTCTCTGACCGACGCCACCAGCGCGTTGATGTAGGACTCGTCGTCAGCATAATCACGAATCAGGGAAATCGACGGCAAGGAACGGTAATCGGCAAAAATGCGCCCTAATTCGTCCCACACGGCGGCGACCGTCGAGCAGGAAAACTGCGGATACAGCGGCAGCACAACGATATGGTCAACGTGATGCGTCATCAGTTCTTCCACCGCACTTTTCAGCGACGGCGTGCCGTAGCTCATACCGAGTGCGACCGGTACATCAGGTAATTGCGCGGCCAGTGCGGCCTGTTGGCGACGGCTATAAACCAACAGTGGAGAACCTTCGTCCATCCATACCGACTGATAAAGCTTGGCGACACGAGCAGAACGCAGAGGGAGAATCACGCCACGCAATAGCGGCCACCAAATCAGGCGCGGTGTATCAACCACGCGTTTGTCGCTCAAAAACTGGCGTAAATAGCGTTTTACCGCCGCCGGAGTGGGTGCGTCAGGCGTGCCAAGGTTTGCCAGTAAGATACCCACTTTTTCCTGATTCATTTCCACTCCTTATCAACAGATTGCTGATAATTGTAACGTAAAAGCGCTTCAGGAGAACCGATTACAATGAAAGGGTAAAATTTGGGTAAAAAAATACCAGGAACAGGTCCTGGTATTTTTATCTACCCAAAAGATTTCGAGGTGCAGGTGTGTTATCTGCAACTTGAAAGATTACGGGTGGGGTTAGCCGAGGATTTTAGCCAGCTCAGCACTCACTTCGGTCACTTTACGGGTGCCGTCGATTTTCACGTATTTGGTGTTACCGGCTTCAGCTTCTTTGCTGTAGTAAGAGATCAGCGGAGCGGTCATCTGATGGTATTCCACCAGGCGCTTACGCACGGTCTCTTCCTGATCGTCTTTACGGGTAGTCAGTTCTTCGCCCGTTGCGTCGTCTTTACCTTCCACTTTCGGTGGATTGAAGGTGACATGATAAACGCGGCCCGATGGCGCATGTACGCGACGGCCAACGATACGCTCAACAATCAGCTCATCCGGCACGGCGAACTCCAGAACTACGTCCACATTGATGCCCGCTTCTTTCATTGCATCAGCTTGTGGAATAGTGCGAGGGAAACCATCAAGCAGGAAACCGTTACGGCAATCTTCCTGGGTAATGCGTTCTTTAACCAGAGCGATAACCAGTTCATCTGTAACCAGTTTACCGGCATCCATGATGTCTTTTGCTTGTTTGCCCAGTTCTGAGCCAGATTTCACTGCAGCACGCAGCATGTCACCGGTGGAGATTTGCGGAATGCCATATTTCTCCATGATGAACTGAGCCTGAGTTCCTTTACCTGCGCCCGGAGCGCCAAGCAGAATAATACGCATTGCGTAATTCCCCATTCGTTTGGATTTTTGATTATTTAAAGCAGAGGCGATGACCTTACCATTAAAGACGTATTCACCTCAAGAATAGCGGGGCTTGTGAGCGCTGTTAGCGGCGTTTAGATGAAAAAAAACCTGCCGTTTTGGCAGGTTTTTATCTTTTCTTGATGGCGATGGCGGGTAAACGTAATCGCTACCCGCCCCTGTCATTAAGAAACCAGCAACTGGTTCATACGACGGATAAACTGGTTTGGATCTTCCAGAGTACCGCGCTCAGCTAACAGTGCCTGGTCAAGCAGCAGCTCAACCCACTCAGAGAACTGTGCTTCATCCTGAGTATCCGCAACACGTTTCACGAGACCATGATCCGGGTTCAGCTCAAAGATGTACTTCACTTCCGGCACTTCCTGGCCCGCAGCAGCAAACAATTTGGCCATTTGCGTGCTCATGTCGTTGCTGTCGGTGGTCACGATAGCTGGCGTGTCGGTCAGACGGTGCGTCAGACGCACTTCTTTCACGCGCTCACCCAGCAGGGTTTTCACACGGTCAACAAACGGCTCAAGTGCTTTTTCAGCTTCTTTCGCTTCCGGAGTCTCTTCGTCAGCCATTTTTTCCAGTGACTCGTCAGTTTTGCTGACTGACTGGAACATTTTGCCGTCGAATTCGGTCAGGTAGCTCATCATCCACTCATCGATGCGGTCAGAAAGCAGCAACACTTCGATGCCTTTCTTACGCAGCAATTCCAGATGCGGGCTGCTCTTCGCGGCGGCATAGCTGTCGGCAGTGATGTAGTAAATCTTCTCCTGCCCTTCTTTCATGCGCGACACGTACTCTTCCAGCGACACGGTTTGTGCAGCGGAATCGGTATGCGTGGTCGCAAAGCGCAGCAGTTTAGCGATAGCTTCCTGGTTTGCGTTGTCTTCAGCAGGGCCTTCTTTCAGCACCAGGCCGAAGTTTTTCCAGAAGGTCTGGTATTTTTCGCTGTCGTCTTTCGCCAGTTTTTCCAGCATCTGCAATACGCGTTTGGTCAGCGCACTACGCAGATTCTGCGTTACACGGCTGTCTTGCAGAATTTCACGCGACACGTTCAGCGGCAGATCGTTGGAATCTATCAGACCACGCACGAAACGCAGGTAGTTCGGCATGAACTGCTCAGCGTCGTCCATGATGAACACGCGCTGCACGTACAGCTTTAGGCCGTGTTTATGGTCACGGTTCCACATATCCCACGGCGCCTGAGACGGGATATACAGAAGGCTGGTGTACTCTTGCTTCCCTTCCACGCGGTTATGGCTATAAGTCAGCGGGTCGGTAAAGTCATGAGCCACATGTTTGTAGAACTCGTTGTACTCTTCGTCTTTGATTTCAGACTTGCTACGCGTCCACAAAGCCTGCGCTTTGTTGATTTTTTCCCAGCCGATGATGGTTTCGCCATCTTTCTCTTCGCGAGTTTCAATCTCAACCGGCAAAGCGATGTGGTCAGAGTATTTGCTGATAGTCGAACGCACGCGCCAGTCGTCTAAGAACTCATCTTCACCTTCACGCAGGTGCAGGGTAATTTCAGTTCCGCGATCGGCTTTAGTGATATCCGCAACGGTATATTCGCCAGCACCTTCTGATTCCCAGAACACAGCTTGATCTGCAGGCACACCTGCTGCGCGAGTACGCACAGTCACTTTATCTGCCACGATAAACGCAGAGTAGAAGCCGACACCAAACTGGCCGATAAGCTGGCTGTCTTTCGCCTGGTCAGAACCCATAGATTCGAGGAACGCTTTGGTGCCAGATTTTGCAATCGTACCGAGGTGATCAATCGCTTCGTCGCGCGTCATACCGATGCCGTTGTCGGCAATGGTCAAAGTGCGTTTTTCTTTATCAAAAGAGACACGCACGCGCAGCTCACCATCACCTTCGTACAGGTCTGCCTGAGACAATGCGCGGAAGCGCAATTTGTCTGCCGCATCAGAGGCGTTGGAGATCAGCTCACGTAGGAAAATTTCTTTATTTGAGTAGAGGGAGTGGATCATCAGGTGCAGAAGTTGTTTCACTTCAGACTGGAAGCCACGTGTCTCTTGTCCTTTCATGGTCATTGATACCTCAACAAAATCAAAATACGCAGGGGGTTTTAAAACGCTGAGGGTGATATGAGGATAGAAAGGAGGGTTTTCAAGCGGGAGGATTAAAAACCTCCCCGCAAGTGATTAGAAATTAATCTTGTGACGCCCTGCGAGAGAGTGCGAAAGCGTGGTCCCATCGACCATTTCCAGCTCGCCGCCCACAGGTACACCATGCGCGATACGACTGGCATCCACACCATATTGCCCGCATAACTCGGCAATGTAGTTGGCGGTGGCTTCACCTTCCACGGTTGGGTTGGTGGCAAGAATAAGTTCTTTAATGGTTTCGCGCTCAAGACGCTGTTCAAGCCTATCGAGGCCAATGTCTTGCGGGCCAATACCATCTATCGGAGATAAATGCCCCATCAGTACGAAATAGCGCCCGGAAAATTGGCCGGTCGCTTCAATAGCGTGAATATCTGCCGGGGTTTCCACCACACAAATCTGGCCATTTTCCTGACGACGCGGATTGGCGCAGATTGCGCACACTTCCTGTTCAGTAAAAGTACGGCAATCAGCACAGTGGCCGATTTCAGACATCGCGCGTGTTAACGCTTGAGCAAGACGCATCCCACCGCTGCGGTCGCGTTGCAGGAGCGCGAACGCCATACGTTGGGCAGACTTTGGGCCAACGCCTGGCAGGCAGCGCAAGGATTCCATAAGGGCGGTTAGTAAAGGACTGGTTTGCATCGCTCAGACTTCTGAAAAAAGAGTGGGCCATAGCCTAACATTAGCCCCGCTGAAGGACATAGAAAAAGATATTCCCCCTGCGCGATGACTCGCACAGGGGGAATGATTTACGCTATCTTCTGACCAAATTTTCCCTGATTAAAATCGTCAATGGCCTCTTTGATTTCCTCACGAGTGTTCATCACAAACGGTCCGTAGCCGACCACTGGCTCATTAAGCGGCTCACCGCTCAACACCAACACAACGGCATCATTGTTGGCTTCAAGCGTCACCGTTTCGCCTTTAGCATCCAGCACCACCAGTTGCGCTTCGCGAACCACTTCCTGCCCATTGACCTGTACCGTGCCTTTGAGAACCACCAGCGCCGTGTTCCAGCCATCTGGCAGCGTCAGTTGTGTAGAACTGTGCGCATTGAGCCGCATATCCAGCACACGCAGTGGAGAAAACGTGTGTGCCGGGCCTTTTGCGCCATCCATTTCACCTGCGATGACTCGCACCTGTCCTGCGTTATCCGGCAGTGTCACGACCGGAATATCGGCGTCGGTAATGGACTGGTAGTTCGGTGGTGTCGACTTGTCTTTGGCTGGCAAGTTGACCCACAGCTGAACCATTTCAAGCGTACCGCCCTTCTCGCTAAACACCGGTGAGTGGAACTCTTCATGCAAAATGCCACTACCCGCGGTCATCCACTGCACGTCACCCGGGCCAATCACCCCGCCGCTGCCGGTGGAGTCGCGGTGCGCCACTTCGCCTTTGTAGACGATGGTGACCGTTTCAAAACCGCGGTGCGGGTGTACATCAACGCCACGCTGCCCTTTGTTGCTCGGCTTAAATTCCGCTGGGCCTGCGTAATCGAGCAGCAGGAACGGGCTGAGCTGTTTTTCAAATTTTGAGTAAGAAAACAGTGAGCGAACCGGGAAGCCATCGCCCACCCAGTGGGAAGCCGGTGCTGAATAAACGCCAAGAATTGATTTCATCGTTATCTCCATTGAGTGTCGATTTCTGTTGAGATAAAGCTTACTCATAAGACGAATCCCCCGGTAGACTCTGAAAATGAACTCAGTGTTCCATAAACAGGACAATGGCAATGCAAGACCTCAACGATCTGTGGTATTTCGTGCAAGTGGTCGATAACGGAGGGTTTTCTCCAGCGAGCCGCGTTATCGGTATTCCAAAATCACGCTTGAGTCGCCGAATTGCACTACTGGAAGAAAGTCTTGAGACACGCCTGATTCAGCGTTCAACACGCAGTTTCACAGTGACCGAAGCCGGGCAGATTTTTTATCGCCACTGCAAGGCGATGATTATTGAAGCCGAAGCCGCTCAGGAAGCGATTAACTCTTTGCGCGCAGAGCCTCGCGGGCTGATCCGCCTGAGCTGCCCGATTGCCCTGCTGCATGTGCATATCGGGGAGATGCTGGCGAAGTTTATGGCGCTTTATCCGCAAGTCACCGTGCAGCTAGAAGAGACAAATCGCCAGGTTGATGTACTAAATGAAAATGTCGACTTAGCGGTGCGGGTACGTCCATTGCCGTTGGACGATAGCGATCTGGTGATGCGTAAACTGGCGGATCGCGGCATGTGCCTGGTCGCCAGCCCGGAACTGGTTGAGCGCTTTACAACGCCTGCATCACCGGCAGATCTTCAGCACTGGCCAAGCCTTGCGTTGTCAAAACCGCAGCAGATTTACCGCTGGTGCCTGTTCGGCCCGGATAATCAGGAAGTAACGCTGCATCACAAGCCACGTTTTGTGACCACTGATATGGATGCGCTGCGAGCGGCTGCGCTGGCAGGTGTGGGGTTGGTTCAGTTGCCGATATTGATGGTCAACAAGCAACTGGCAGACGGAAGCCTGGTGCGTTTGTTACCGGAGTGGCGAGCAAGGCGTGAGGTTATTCATTTGGTGTTTCCTTCACGGCGCGGCCAGTTACCGGCTGTCAGGGCATTGATTGATTTTCTGGTGGAGAGTTATGCAGAGTTTGAAGAGGAGTAGACCTGGAAAATTGATTTTCCAAAATAATTCGCGTTGCGGGAAGGCGGCAAGTGAGCAACAAATCTGTCTGGAACAGATTTGAACAGCGCTTGCGCTGGCCCAAAGGGTGAGCCTCATGGACGAGGCTCATAATCCCCAGGAGCTTACATCAGTAAGTGACTGGGGTTTGTGACAAATCTGCCGGGAGCAGATTTGAACGCTGCTTGCTGCGGCCCCGAAGGGGTGAGGCTCACGGATGAGCCGAATAACGTAGCCAACGCCCCCGCAACACGAAGAATGACGGAAAATCAGAATGGCATTTTGAAGCCTGGTGGCAACTGCATCCCGCTGGACACGCCAGCCATTTTCTCTTTCTGCGCTTCGCCGATACGACGAGCCGCATCGTTGAAGGCCGCAGCAACCAGATCTTCAACCATCTCTTTGTCGTCTTCCATCAGGCTTGGATCGATTTCCACGCGACGGCAGTTGTGCGCGCCGTTGATGGTGACTTTGACCAGACCCGCGCCAGATTCGCCAGTGACTTCCATTTGGGCGATTTCTTCCTGAACCTGGGCCATTTTTTCCTGCATCTGCTGGGCTTGCTTCATGATGTTGCCCAGACCGCCTTTTCCAAACATAGTCTTCTCTCTTTTGCTCGGGCCGACTAACCGTACGTGACGATTATCGGCTATCAGGGTTTACAACAAACCGGCATATACCCAAGCTACTTCAAGATGCAGGTAGGCGGCAATCGAATGAATCCCGATGAGCTTACTTGAGTAAGTGATTCGGGTGAACGAGAGCAGCCAACAACCCTGCAACTTGAAGGGCGAAGGGTATAACCGGTCTGTCAAATTGGTCGAATACTATCGTCATCCAGTTCCGCATCAAAGAAACGACGCAGCGTCTGAATGTTGTTGTCAGTTTTCATTGCTTCCCGCGCTTGTGCCAGCTTCTCTTCATAGATAGCCTGGCGCCATTCAAGCGGGGTTCGTTGCGCAAGATTATCATCTTCAATAATAGTCAGCTCAACAGTTTCACCACTAAAAGTACTCAATGCGTCCGCCAGCGTTTTCTGCGCCGACGGTGAATTCAAATGCCGTAGTGCCGGGCGCAAGTGCAAACACACTCGGTTGCCGTCCTGCTCTTTCCAGGCATTTAATGCAAGCTGCTGCACTAATTTCGGCAGCACCAGTTGGCTAATTTCAGCCGACCAGCTATCGCGCTCAATCGCCTCCAGAGCCAGTTTCTGCGCAAGCTCAGGCGTTTTCTCATGCTCCATCGCGCGTTTTAATGCTTTTGGTGTCGCAACCGGTTCTTCGACGACATCAGAAACAATTTGCGACTTCCAGCGATAAGCCTCGGGCTTTGGCTCAGGCTTTTCCTCTGTCTGCGCTGCGGGCCGGGACTGGATACGCTCGCTCACCGAGGCTAAACGTTCCAGAGCAGTGCTGTTCTTTGCCGGCCGCGCTAGATTTGGCGCTGCCGGCTCACTCTTTTTTGCTTTGTTCGCTCCCTGCTGGCGCATGAGCTGTGTTCGCGCTTGCAACACCTGACTGGTGGTGTCTGGCAGCGCAGTCTCATTTGTCCGTGGCGCGGGTGCTATTTGTTGGCGCACCGGAACAGGGTTCACCACCGGAATACTTGGCGCCTGACGCGGTTGTTCTGGCTCTGGTAGCGGCTTGCGCGGGTGGAATGCCAGTGCGCGCAGCAGAGTCATTTCAATGCCCATACGTCGATCTGGCGCCCAGGACAGTTCTTTGCGGCCAATCAGCAAGGTTTGGTAATAAAGTTGGACTTCAGCAGGCGGCACGACGCGCGCCAGCTCACGCATACGCTGTTCAATCGCGGCCATGTCGCTGCCTAACGCAGCAGGCGAAAGCTGAACCATCGCCACGCGATGCAGCAAACTCAGCATTTCCACCAGCAAAGCTTCCCACTCAACACCACGCCCGGCGGCTTCATTAAGCAAGTTCATCACCCGCTCACCATCAGCCTGCACCATCGCCTCTACTAACGAAAGAGCCTGGTCGTCATCAAGCGTACCCAGCATCGTGCTGACAGCGGCAGTTGTTACCTGCCCATCACCGCTGGCAATCGCCTGGTCGGTAAGACTTAGTGCATCACGTAGGCTGCCATCTGCGGCGCGAGCCAACAGTTGCAGAGCTCGGGTTTCGCTGGGGATTTTTTCTTCGCCAAGAATGTATTCCAGTTGATGGCGGATTTGTTCGACATCCAGCGCTTTCAGGTGGAATTGCAGGCAGCGAGAAAGAATAGTGACCGGCAGTTTTTGCGGATCGGTGGTCGCCAGCAGGAATTTGACGTGCGATGGCGGCTCTTCAAGCGTCTTCAACAATGCATTGAAGCTATGGCGGGAGAGCATGTGCACTTCATCGATAAGATAAACTTTAAAGCGGCCACGCGCTGGCGCGTACTGAACGTTATCCAGCAAATCACGCGTATCTTCGACTTTGGTACGCGAGGCGGCATCAATTTCAATCAGGTCAACAAAGCGACCTTGTTCGATTTCGCGGCAATTGTCGCACACACCGCAAGGGGTGGCGGTAATGCCGGTTTCACAATTTAACCCTTTCGCCAACAGGCGAGCGATGGATGTTTTACCCACGCCGCGCGTCCCCGAAAAGAGATAGGCGTGGTGGATTCGGCCCATGGATAAGCCATTAGCCAGAGCAGTCAACACGTGTTGCTGGCCGACTACATCAGCAAAAGTTTGTGGCCGCCATTTGCGGGCTAAGACCTGGTAGCTCATTCGAGATAGGCTCTACATCGCGGGAGTGAATTCAGGGGGGTAATGCTAACATAAGCCTCACCTGATGGGCGAGGCTTCTATACCCATCATCCTTCAAGCTGCAGGGGTGTTGGCTGCAACTCGAATGCTAATGGGTATAATTTGGGGAATACGAAGGCTGAACTCAGTGACCTGGGAAAAGTACGAGGCTGTAGCTTTTCACGCCCATTTTTTCCAGGCGCTGTTCACCACCAATATCAAACAGATTGATGATAAACGCAGCGTCAGTCACTTCCCCACCC
The DNA here is from genome assembly GCF_021282405.1 of Buttiauxella cochleicola. Lineage (NCBI taxonomy): Bacteria > Pseudomonadati > Pseudomonadota > Gammaproteobacteria > Enterobacterales > Enterobacteriaceae > Buttiauxella > Buttiauxella cochleicola. The sequence goes on along the minus strand of NZ_JAJSOU010000003.1, from coordinate 180,775 downwards.
AGACGGCGGATAAGTTTCACTGTTGCTTCAATGGTACCGCCGGTTGCCAGCAGATCGTCCACTACCAGAACTTTGTCGCCAGGCTCGATTGCATCAACGTGGATTTCCAGTTGATCGGTGCCGTATTCCAGCTCGTAGTTTTCAGCGATTGTTTCGCGTGGCAGTTTGCCTGGCTTGCGAACCGGCACGAAGCCAACACCTAACTCCAGCGCAACCGGTGCACCAAACAAGAACCCACGCGCTTCGGTACCCACCACTTTGGTGATACCGGCGTCTTTAAAGCGTGAGACTAATAATTCGATGCTGGTGGCGTAAGCTTTCGGATCTTCAAGCAAGCTGGTAACGTCACGGAATAAGATCCCAGGTTTTGGGTAGTCTGGAATGCTTTTGATGCTGTTTTTCAGATATTCAAGCTGCTGCGCAGTCGCGGTCATAATTAATGCCTGCTAAAAACAAGGTTCTAACAAAGCACGGAACAGGTTAATTAATGAAGTATTGATGATTCATTAATCAGTCATACCATGCTCGAAAACGGTCGAATTTACTGGCTGGCACCAACAATTGCAACCACTGCAAATGCGCTTTATGGCTTTTGTTGCTTTTCGTCAATTACCGGCATGCGCCACATAAAGAACAGCAGTGCGCACATCATCATCAATAATAGTAGCCTGACCCAAAGAATGTTGACCAGGTAAAGAGAGACGGCAAAAGTTAACACGATGAAAATCAACGCCCTGGGTTTGGCACCCGGTGGCAGCGCACGATGGTCCTGCCAATGGCGGATATAACTGCCAAACCATGAGCGGTACAGTAACCAGTGATGAAAGCGCGGCGAGGAATGGGCGAAGCACCAGGCCGCCAGCAGCAAAAATGGGGTTGTGGGAAGTAAAGGCAAGACAACACCCAGCGTCGCAAGGACTACCGCCAGCCAACCAATGATGATTAAAATGATCCGTTTCATTCATTATTCCGTACTTAAACACGTGCAACACTGGAGATTCATTTTGTGAAAACCGCCGCGCTGTTACAAGCTTTGGATGCTCGCGTCGCGGAACTCGCACAGGCCATTGCGCCTGTCTCGTTACAACGCGCATCGCAAGCACGCTTCGATCGTAAACTGTTTTCCACTCACAGCACGCAACTTAAAGATTATCTGACCGAAGTTCAGGCAAATCTCGCGCAGTTAGAGCTTAGCGTGAAAGTCGGCAAAGCGGAGCAGGTTGCCTATATTGCCGAAAAACTAGTGGCGCAAATTGCCGCCTTGCAGCGTGAACTCGCCACCGTGAAGATGCGTAAAAATGATCCGCAGCCCGTGGTTGCCGAGAATCTGTATGAGAAACTCTCAACGCATCAGGATTACGAACGCCGCATCCAGATTATGATTAGCGATCGTGAAAGCCAACTTTCGATACAAGTCACGCTTGCCGGGCAGCAAAAACTCCAGAAGGAACTGGCGGCTCTCGAAGGGCGTTTGCAGCGCTGCCGCCAGGCGTTGACGCGAATTGAACGCGCCATCGAACGCCGCGAACGTGGGCTAAGCTAACGCTTAAACCAAACCATTTACTTGAACGGATAAACGTAATGTCGCTGGAAAACGCACCAGAAGAAGTCAAACTGGCGGTCGATTTGATAATGCTGCTAGAACAACATGAAATCCCGACGGAAACCGCGCTCGCAGCGCTTGAGATTGTCCGTCAGGATTTTTTGCGTAAGCGGGAAGAGAACAGCTCCCGCTAATTTTTACTGAGCAGGAACGATGTCACCACCGTTTGATTTGCCATTATGATCGCGTTTCACTTCTGTCAATTCATCGCCTTTGTCATTACGCAGATGAACTTCAAGTTGGTTGAAGGCGATATTAATGCCATTTTCTCGACACAGACGATCGATAGTCCGGTTTAGCTCATCGACGGTGTAGCTGCGATCACGCAGTTCACGCACATACAGACGCAGTTCATGATCCAACGTACTGGCCCCGAAGGTAGTGAAGAACACCGTAGGCTCAGGGTCGTGCATCACTTTCGGATGCTCATGGGCCGCTTTCAGTAAGATCTCACGTACTTTATCCAGATCGGAGCCGTAAGCCACTCCCAGACGGATAACCACGCGAGTGATGGTGTCGGTAAGCGACCAGTTGATCAGTCGTTCCGTCACAAACGCTTTGTTCGGAATGATCACTTCTTTGCGGTCAAAGTCTGTAATCGTGGTGGCACGAATACGAATTTTGCTCACGCTACCGGAATAAGCACCAATCGTGACGGTATCGCCGATACGCACCGGGCGCTCGAAGAGGATAATCAGGCCGGAAACGAAGTTACCGAATATCTCCTGCAAACCAAAACCTAAGCCCACTGACAACGCCGCCGCCAGCCATTGCAACTTATCCCACGACACGCCGAGTGAACCAAAGATGGTCATCGCCCCGACAGCAGTAATGACGTAGTTAAGAATGGTCGTGATGGCGTATGAAGCACCCTGACGCATTTGCAGACGCGAAAGCACCAGTACTTCAAGCAAGCCCGGCAAGTTGCGAATCAGCACCCAGGCAACAGCAAAAGCAATCGCGGCAAATAACAGGCTGCCCATAGTGACGTTTTTCACTACTGCTACACCCGCTTCGGAAGCGCTATAACTCCAGAGTTGGATGCTATCCAGGTAACCGAATACCCCGAATAAATCTGACCAAATGGTGTAGAACACCAGAGCAAACAGGGCGAACAGAGCAATGATAGCCAGACGCATAGTTTGTTGGTTGATTTGGTCCAACGCTAACGGTGGCTCTTCTACCGGCTCGCCCCCTTCTGCGCCCTCTTTCACCAGATTCTCACGGCGCGCAACGGCACGGCGGTAAGCCATACGACGCGCTGCAACACTTAATCCGCGCAGGACGGTCTGATAAACCAGGTTCCAGATAAGTATCAGATAGATAGTTTCAATCCAGCGACCGGCAAGGCGAAGTGTCGTATAAAAATATCCCATCGCTGTCAGCACGATTAACACCGCGGGCACCACACCCATCATCGTGACAGTAAACAACTGCATGGTGTGGTTGTTTTTGTTGCGCCAGTTTTCACGGCACATTGGGAAGACCAGCGCGGTGATAAGCAACAGGTTGAAGAAGATGATCAGTTGACCCAACGCATCTTCAACCAGATGTAGAGGCGAACGTTCACCGAGCACCGACCAGAATAACAACGGTAATAGCGCACAACCAATACGCACCAGCTGGCGGCGATAATGACTGCACAGCTGCGGTTGCATATTAAAGTGGCTGACAGCTACACCATTTTTAGAGAGCACCTGGTAAGTTAAGCCGAAGACTAACCAGAACAAGGAGAGCTGTTTGCAAAATGCCAGCATCGATTCGCTGATGTTCATCTGCAAGCCAGCAAACACCAGGCCGATTGAGTAGATGACCAGAGCGCCGGGCAAAACTTTAACCAGCGTCAGAGCAATGGCTTTCGGGGTCAGCATTTGGCTGTCGTTACGCAACTGCCCGACACGACTCGCCTGCTTTTCCAGATAGCGGTCTATCGCTTTAAATCGCCAGCGTATAACGCCTGCCAGCAACAAAGCAGGAATCATCAGTAGCAGGATGGCGAGAATTTTAAGCGAGTTCTCAGGCCCTTTAAAATTGAGATTGGCGTTTTTAAACTGATCGCGCAATGAAGAAGGCAATGATTTCAGCCAGTCCCAATCCATCGGCTTATTACTGGTTACCCAGAAAATTTGCTCAGTCAGGATCTGGTCGAGTGATTTCGTGACGTTTTGCAGCTGCTGCTGGTTATTCTGCAAGTTGATTGCCAGCATTAATTGCATGCCAAGCTGCTTATTCAACTGATCAAGCAATTCGCGGCGAGTATCCAGAACCTGCAATAACGCATCGTGGACCTCTGGCGTGACATCCGCTTTATGCCCATCCTCGATTTTCGCCACCAGTTCATCCGGCTGGAATAGCGCGTCACGTTGTTGGTTCACATCGAACTGTTCGAGACGAATATCCGCAATGCGGTTGGTCAGATCTTCAGTGTCTTCCGCAGACGGCAGGTTCTGTTGCTGTTGTTGGTAAAGAATACGCGACAACAACAAGCTGCCTTTCAGAACGGCGATCTGCTCTTTGAGGTTACGTTCAGATTGCAGAGCACGATCCAGTGTATTTTTAATGCGAATGCTCGAAGGCACCATTTCATTGGCATGCTGAGTGGCGTCTATCAGACGCTGACTCAGCTGATGGTTGATATCCAGCTCCTGCTTAACCAGCGGATTTTGCTGAATCTTAACGGTATCCTCAGAGTCTATGGCGTCCTGTGCGGTCTGCTGCGTAAGGGTTAAACGCTTACTGCTCGCCACTTTTTGCAGGATCTGGAGGGTCGCCTCCATTTGATTAATATGCGCGTTGGTGTAGTCACGTTGCTTTTGCAACGTATCTTGCAAGATGGTGTTGCCTTTGAGGCTGTCACGCTGTTGATCTAACTGCGCGTTCAATAATGCTTGTTGGGCCAGTAATAAAGTTTGCTGACTTGGTCGTAAGTCTACAGCGCCTGGCGTGACACCATTAAGACGATTACGAATCGCTTCAAGCTGAGTCGATGCCGCAGTCATGGCATTCTGAACACGCTCAGGTTGCGTTTGCAGCGAAATCAGTTGGCTATTCCAGGTCGCCAAATCGCTTTGCGCGTTCTGTAACTCCGTCATTAAATCATTCAGACGAGACTCAAGTTGGCGCAAACTGAGCGCTTCGATTTCCGCTTCTTCATCAGCCGGGTTGGCGTGTTGGTTTTTAATCTCGTTGAGCGCATCAGTGGCTTTACGCAGCACTTTCGGTGCTTCCGTCACCTGCTGATGGAGTTTTGCCGTTTCATCCTTGACCCGATCAATTTTATCCAGCACCTCAAGAGTCTCATTGAGATCTTGTTGGGTGAGTTTGTCATTTGGAGACAGTGTCTTTTGCTTATTCAGTGCAGACAGCTGATTTTGAATCTCATCGCGGCTCGGGAGATCGCTACCATTTTTTTGCGCCCAGACTGGCTGCGCCAACACGCAAAACAGGCTAACGAATGCAATGAGCAAAAAACGTGCGGGTACGCGACGTGAATACAGTGAACACAAGAGTTGCGGCATAGTTTGACAGTGTTTGAGAACAGGCCGAAGGATGGCGAGTTAAAGACGAAATATGAGCCGCAAGATTAGCACGTCTTTTCGGAAAAACCTTGGTCAACTATGTTCGGAATTACCCTAATAAGCATATTTTTATTGTGGGATGGATCTCAGGGTTGGGCAGGTTTGAAACATTTCCAGCAGAATGGCGACGTAGTCCTCGGCCTGGCTGTGGAGATCAAAACTATCCGGTGCAACCAGCCAGTTTTCAATCAGCCCGGTAATATAACTACGCAGTAAAATAACGGCGTGGGGAAGTCGCAAGTTTTTTGGTAACATTTCAGCATCAATACAACGCTGCAAACTGCTCTCAATTCTCTCGTTTCCTTCCATATAAAGTTCACGTCTGGCCTGTTGTAAAACAGCCAGTTCACCTACAAACTCGCACTTATGGAAGATGATTTCGGTCATTAAGCGGCGGCGTTCATCGGCGACAGTTGCTTGTAATATGTAAATAAGTAACTCTCTGACAACAGAAAGTGGATCGTCAGGAAATTTTGCCCGATACTCAGTTTCTAAATCGCCAATACTGGACTCAGTTAGCTCCCAGATTTCATTAAACAAATCCGACTTATTTTTGAAATGCCAGTAGATTGCACCACGGGTTACTCCCGCTGCTTTTGCGATATCTGCAAGCGAAGTTGCGGAAACTCCGTGTTGTGAAAACAAGCGGATTGCAACATCCAAAAGGTGTTGGCGTGTTTCCAGCGCTTGTTGTTTGGTTTTTCGTGCCATAAGTGGGTGAAATAACGGTAGTTAGATTTACATACATTTGTGAATGTATGTACCATAGCACGACGATAATATAAACGCAGCAATGGGTTTGTGGACATTTGATCCATTGAACAACTTTGAAATCGGACACTCGAGGTTTACATATGAACAAAAACAGAGGGTTTACGCCTCTGGCGGCCATTCTGATGCTCTCAGGCAGCTTAGTACTTACAGGATGTAATGACAAAGAGACAAAACAGAGTGCGCCGCATACCCCAGAAGTGGGTGTGGTAACTCTGAAAAGTGCTCCTTTGCAGATAACTACAGAGCTTCCTGGCCGTACAAGCGCTTATCGTATTGCAGAAGTTCGCCCACAAGTCAGTGGCATCATCCTGAAACGTAACTTCGAAGAAGGAAGTGAAATCAAGGCTGGTGTGTCGCTGTACCAAATCGACCCTGCAACATACCAGGCAGCATATGACAGCGCCAAAGGCGACCTCGCTAAAGCACAAGCAAGTGCAAACATCGCTCAGCTGACGCTTAAACGTTATCAGAAACTGTTAGGTACTAAGTACATCAGTCAACAAGACTACGACACTGCACTTGCCGATTCTCAACAGGCAAACGCATCTGTTGTGGCTGCTAAAGCCGCCGTTGAAACTGCTCGCATTAACCTTGCATATACCAAAGTGACTTCACCTATTAGCGGTCGCATTGGTAAGTCTTCTGTTACAGAAGGCGCTCTGGTCACTAGCGGACAGGCTTCTGCATTGGCAACCGTACAACAGCTCGACCCGATTTATGTTGATGTGACCCAATCCAGCAATGATTTCTTGCGCCTTAAGCAAGAGCTGGCAGAAGGCAAACTGAAACAAGAAAACGGTAAAGCTAAAGTCAAATTAGTGACCAACGACGGTATCACTTTCCCGCAGGAAGGCTCTTTAGAGTTTTCTGATGTGACGGTTGACCAGACCACCGGCTCTATCACTTTGCGAGCTATCTTCCCGAACCCAGATAAAACATTACTGCCGGGCATGTTTGTTCGTGCACAACTGGAAGAAGGTACCAATCCAAACGCGCTGTTAGTTCCACAACAAGGTGTAACTCGTACACCGCGTGGTGATGCTTCAGCAATGGTTATTGGTAAAGAAGACAAAGTGGAAGTACGCAATATCACCGCAACTCAAGCTATCGGCGACAAATGGCTGGTAACCAGTGGGTTGAAGGATGGTGATCGCGTTATTGTGACCGGTTTGCAAAAAGTGAAACCCGGTGTTCAGGTGAAAGCGCAGGAAGTGGCGGCAGAAAATAAAGGCCAGGATCAAGCAGCCGCTGGCGCACAGTCTGAACAAACGAAGTCTTAACTTAAACAGGAGCCGTTAAGACATGGCTAAGTTTTTTATCGATCGCCCGATTTTTGCCTGGGTAATCGCCATCATTATTATGTTGGCGGGCGGGCTTGCGATCATGAAATTACCGATCGCGCAATATCCAACCATTGCGCCACCGGCAATTTCGATCTCAGCAAACTACCCTGGTGCAGATGCGAAAACGGTACAGGATACCGTTACACAGGTTATCGAACAGAACATGAACGGTATCGACAACCTGCTGTACATGTCCTCATCCAGTGATTCCTCTGGTTCTGTAACCATCACCATTACCTTTGATTCTGGTACTGACGCGGATATCGCACAGGTACAGGTTCAGAACAAACTGCAACTTGCGATGCCACTGCTTCCTCAAGAAGTACAGCAGCAAGGTGTTAGCGTTGAGAAGTCTTCCAGTAGCTTCCTGATGGTTCTCGGTATGATCAACACCGATGGCTCCATGACACAGGAAGATATTTCGGACTACGTTGGCGCAACTATTAAAGACCCGATCAGCCGTACTCGCGGTGTTGGTGATGTTCAGCTGTTTGGTGCTCAGTACGCGATGCGTATCTGGATGGATCCGAACAAACTGAACAATTATCAGCTCACGCCGGTTGATGTTATTGCCGCTATCAAAGCGCAGAACGCCCAGGTAGCAGCAGGTCAGTTGGGTGGTACTCCACCAGTTAAAGGTCAACAACTTAACGCCTCTATCATTGCTCAAACCCGTTTAAAATCTGCCGATGAGTTCAGCAAAATTTTGCTGAAAGTGAATCAGGATGGCTCACGTGTTCTGCTTAAAGATGTGGCAAAAGTTGAGTTGGGCGGCGAGAACTATAACGTTGTTGCACGTTTCAACGGCCAACCAGCCTCTGGTTTAGGTATCAAACTGGCAACCGGTGCTAACGCCCTGGATACCGCGAATGCGGTACGTGCCACTGTGGAAAAACTACAGCCATTCTTCCCTGCGGGTCTGAAAGTTGTTTATCCATATGACACCACGCCATTCGTTAAAATCTCTATCAAAGAGGTAGTAAAAACCCTCGTTGAAGCAATCGTGCTGGTGTTCCTGGTAATGTATCTGTTCTTGCAGAACTTCCGCGCCACATTGATTCCAACGATTGCGGTACCAGTGGTACTGCTGGGGACGTTTGCCATCCTTGCCGTCTTTGGCTATTCGATAAACACCCTAACGATGTTCGGGATGGTGCTTGCGATAGGCCTGTTGGTTGATGATGCCATCGTGGTAGTAGAGAACGTTGAGCGTGTAATGGTGGAAGAAGGATTGCCGCCAAAAGAAGCCACACGCAAATCAATGGAGCAGATTCAGGGCGCTCTGGTCGGGATCGCGATGGTACTGTCGGCGGTATTTATACCAATGGCATTCTTCGGCGGTTCTACAGGTGCAATCTATCGTCAGTTCTCTATTACCATCGTATCGGCAATGGTGCTTTCTGTACTGGTAGCAATGATTTTGACACCAGCACTTTGCGCCACCCTGCTTAAGCCAATTGCGAAAGGCGAACACCACGAGAAGAAAGGTTTCTTCGGCTGGTTTAACAACATGTTCGACAAGAGCACGCATCACTATACCGACAGCGTCGGTAATATTTTGCGTAGCACCGGTCGTTACTTAGTGCTTTATCTGCTGATAGTGGTTGGCATGGCCTTCCTGTTTATTCGCCTGCCAAGTTCCTTCTTGCCAGATGAAGACCAGGGCGTGTTCCTGACCATGGCACAGCTGCCTGCAGGTGCGACGCAAGAACGTACACAAGCCGTTCTTGATGATGTGACCAAGTACTACCTCGAAAAAGAGAAAGACAACGTTAACTCCGTATTTACCGTTAACGGCTTTGGCTTCTCTGGTCAGGGGCAGAACACAGGTCTGGCATTCGTATCATTGAAAGATTGGGATGAGCGTCCTGGTGAAGAGAACAAGGTTCCAGCGATTGCTGGTCGCGCAAGCGCCGAGTTCTCGAAAATCAAAGATGCCATCGTGTTCGCATTCAACCTGCCAGCTATCGTGGAACTGGGTACAGCAACGGGCTTCGACTTCCAGTTGATTGACCAGGCAAACCTTGGGCACGAAAAACTGACTCAGGCGCGTAACCAATTGTTTGGTGAAGTCGCTAAACACTCTGATCTGTTAGTGGGCGTGCGTCCAAACGGCCTGGAAGATACGCCGCAGTTCAAAATCGATATCGACCAGGAAAAAGCGCAAGCATTGGGCGTTTCTATCAGTGACATCAACACCACACTGGGTGCTGCATGGGGTGGTAGTTACGTGAACGACTTCATCGACCGTGGTCGTGTGAAGAAAGTTTACCTGATGGCGGATGCGCCATTCCGTATGCTGCCTAGCGATATCAACAACTGGTATGTCCGCGGCTCTACCGGACAAATGGTGCCATTCTCAGCGTTCTCTTCTGCGCATTGGGAATACGGCTCACCGCGTCTGGAACGTTACAACGGTTTACCGTCCATGGAAATCCTTGGTCAGGCAGCTCCGGGTAAGAGTACCGGTGAAGCAATGGACCTGATGGAACAGCTGGCCAGCAAACTGCCAACCGGTATTGGTTATGACTGGACGGGTATGTCCTATCAGGAACGTTTATCTGGTAACCAGGCCCCTGCCCTGTATGCCATCTCCCTGATAGTGGTGTTCCTGTGTCTGGCTGCACTGTACGAGAGCTGGTCGATTCCATTCTCGGTCATGCTGGTTGTTCCACTCGGGGTTGTCGGTGCACTGCTTGCCGCGACGATGCGTGGGCTGACCAACGACGTGTACTTCCAGGTAGGCCTGCTGACAACCATTGGCTTGTCGGCGAAGAACGCGATACTTATCGTAGAATTCGCCAAAGACTTGATGGAGAAAGAAGGCAAAGGCTTGATTGAAGCCACGCTCGAAGCCGTACGTATGCGTCTGCGTCCGATTCTGATGACATCACTGGCATTTATCCTCGGGGTAATGCCGCTGGTAATCAGCTCGGGTGCAGGCTCTGGTGCACAGAACGCCGTAGGTACAGGGGTTATGGGCGGGATGGTTACTGCAACAGTCCTGGCTATCTTCTTCGTACCAGTGTTCTTCGTGGTAGTTCGTCGTCGCTTCAGCCGTAAGTCTGAAGATGTTGAACACACTCACGCTGTTGAGCACCACAAGTAAGTCTTAAATCTGCAATTTAACGGCCGCGCAAGCGGCCTTTTTTATATCTGCGGTTCCTATTTGTCATATTAATAAATAACGATAGTTGCTGGCTTTTTCTACGATAGGTTACTAAATGTTGCAATAAGAACTCAGTTGGACTTAAATATGATGACAAGATATTTCTTAAATTCACTGGCAGATAAGGCAAGAAGGTTCATACTTATATATTAGGATGATTCTTAATTAACCCCTTATTTACTCCCCGTTTAAGGTTCATTGCAGCAACACAATATTAACCTATTGAATATAAACTGCTTTCCCAAACGTTCACTTAAGTTAATTTATCAGACGATGCTTTTAAAAAAAGTGAAAGTCTTAATAAACATTACGTTAGAGTAAACAGCTTTGCTGTAAATGTAATTTTTCGTAATAGTGAAAGGAAATCTACTACGGATTGATTTATAGTAAACGTATATGGAATAATCGTTGTAATTGATTCCCACCTCATCCAGGTGTGTCCACCCCAAGGCGTTTTGTTTATCAAATTTTCTTCGATAAAAAGGGGCTGCATTATGGACGAATACTCACCAAAACGGCATGATATCGCGCAGCTTAAATTTCTCTGCGAAAACCTGTATCATGACTGCCTTACCAACCTTGGCGAGAGTAATCATGGTTGGGTTAATGATCCTACGTCGGCCATTAACTTGCAGTTGAATGAATTGATTGAGCATATTGCTGCTTTCGCACTTAATTACAAAATTAAGTACGATGATGAGAGTAAATTGATTGAACAAATTGACGAATATTTAGACGATACATTTATGCTGTTCAGTAACTATGGCATCAATGCCCAAGACTTGCAGAAATGGCGTAAGTCCGGGAATCGGTTATTCCGATGTTTCGTCACAGAGAGTCGCGCTAACCCTGTAAGCCTCTCCTTTTAGAACTATTACAAGATGTAATAAGGTGATTTCATGACAACAAAACCACTTACTAAGACCGATTATTTGATGCGCCTGCGACGCTGCCAAACAATTGACACTTTAGAGCGCGTAATCGAAAAGAATAAATACGAATTACCAGATAATGAGTTGGCTGTATTTTATTCAGCAGCAGACCACCGTTTGGCTGAACTGACCATGAATAAGCTTTACGATAAAATACCACCATCCGTATGGAAATTTATCCGCTAATACCCCTTAACTGTTATTACCTTTATGGTTTCAGACTGACATGCTGTTGTAATCAGCCGCAACTGGATTCAGAAACTCTTTTAGTCACTTAACAGAGTGCTAAATAGATATTTATCCTGGGCTGTTCAGCTTTCGAGATACAAGCTGCTCATCGCTCTTTTGTAAGGCTTACTACATTCTGTCCGTCGCTCCCCTTAATTTGTGATTGTTAATAGCACATTTAACCATGTGATTACCGTCACAAAAAGGAACTATAGCCACATTAATTACAAACTAATCGCTTAGGGTAACGGGTGTCCTGTCTATTTTAAAAGGCATCACCATGAGTGAAGAAAAAAAGAAAATGATTGCAGGCGAACTTTATCGCCCTGCAGACCAACAGCTTCGAGATGACCGCGTAAAAGCGCGCCATCTGATTCACCGTTTTAATCACACCGCTCCAGATGAAAAGGCCATTCGTAGTGAACTGCTCGAACAACTATTAGGCCAAAGTCTGGATGCTTATATTGAGCCATCGTTTCGTTGTGATTACGGCTACAATATTTTCCTCGGCAAAAACTTCTACGCCAATTTTGACTGTGTGATTCTCGACGTTTGTCCTGTCCACATCGGTGAGAATTGTATGTTAGCCCCAGGTGTTCACATTTATACTGCGACTCATCCGCTGGATGCTGAAACGCGCAACAGTGGTGTTGAATTTGGTAAACCTGTCTCGATTGGCAATAATGTCTGGATTGGCGGGCGCGCGGTTATCAACCCTGGTGTGACTATTGGCGATAATGTAGTGATAGGTGCCGGCTCCGTCGTCACGAAAGATATTCCGGCGAACTCGGTAGTTGCTGGAAACCCAGCTCGGCTGATTAAAATGGTGCCTGACACGCCACATTAACTGTTATGGTTTTTTATGGCGAAACTGTTACTTTTTTACCCTCGCAGGGCTTCTTAAAATAACAGTTCTCTGCCTGTCGCGTTCCTGTTCAGAAGGCCATCATGACTGAAATTCAGCGTCTGCTCACCGATACAATCGAACAACTCAATGCGGAAGAAAAACGCGACAATCGCCCGCGTTTTAGCATCAGCTTTATTCGCAAGCATCCGGGGTTATTTATCGGCATGTGGATAGGTTGGTTCGCAACACTATGGGTGATGCTGGAATCGGATACTCTGTCGGGATCGGTTTGGCTATTGGTTGTGTTGTTTGCGCTGCTAAACGGCTTTTTCTTTTTTGATGTGAATCCCCGTTACCGCTATGACGATATTGATGTGCTTGATTTACGCGTTTGCTATAACGGTGAGTGGTACAACACGCGTAACGTTCCACCCACATTGATCGATAAAATCCTGCATTCCCCTGGTGTTGACGAACAACAAAAATCGTTACTGCATAAGATGGTGGCGACGAAAGGCGAGCTCTCATTTTACGATATTTTCTCGCTCGGACGTCCGTAACGTTCACAGCTTATAAGAGCCAAGGGGCGAAGTGCCCCTTGTCTTAACGCCGCTTCTTCCCGCCCTGCACCGCTTTGAAACGCGGGTTACTTTTGCAAATCACATACAGCCGCCCTCTACGCTTCACAAGCTGGCAATCTGAATGGCGCTGCTTTGCACTACGTAATGAATTCAGAACCTGCATAAATCCCACCCCAATAATTATGTTATAACATAACAATAAATGACAAATAAGCAGAATGCAACTGCGTTTATTGGCATTGCTGAGTTTCGCAAATGCTTAGAACCCCACCCGGCAATAACTTAGAAGATAACAATATTGGGCGGCGTGACGCAGTTGCGGCAATGTCATTTCCACGAACAACACATCAATCCAGAAGGGATAAACCATGAGTCAGCGCTGTCGTTGTGAAAATTATTGTTGGGCTAAAACATCAATACGTGACGGGAAAACATCTGAATTACGTGGAGTTCAAAATGAGCAAAACAACGACCCAGGCATTGCCAATACTCGATCTCTTAGCCCTTGATGGCACCGATACCGATCGCGCAGCCTTTCTTGAACAACTACGCCATGCTGCTCGTGACATCGGCTTCTTTTATCTGATAAATCATGGCATCAGCCCGGAACTGCAACAGGCCGTTCAGGATGAAGCCCAGCTGTTTTTCTCTTTGCCTGACGCAGAAAAACAAAAAGTCGCGATGATTCACTCCCCGCATTTTCGCGGTTATAACCGCGCCGCCAGCGAATTAACACGTGGTAAACCTGACTGGCGTGAGCAATTTGATATTGGCGCTGAACGCCCGATACTTTCCGTCAGTCCATCACAACCTGGCTGGCTGCGTCTGCAAGGGCCCAACCTGTGGCCTGAATCGTTGCCAACTCTCAAGCCGACTCTGTTGCAATTTCAGCGTGAAATGACCGCTGTGGCGTTGAAATTACTACGCACTTTTGCATTAGCGTTGAAGTTACCGGCTAATAGCTTTGATGACCTGTATGGCAACAAACCCAACGAGCATATCAAGCTGATTCGCTATCCTGGCCAACAGGCTACCGATAGCAATCAGGGTGTTGGCGCTCACAAGGACTCCGGCTTCCTAAGCTTTCTGCTACAAGACAGGCAGCAGGGTTTACAGGTTGAAGTCAACCCCGATAACTGGATAGATGCAGCCCCCTTGCTCGGTAGCTTTGTGGTAAATATTGGTGAGTTGCTTGAATTGGCAACCAATGGCTACTTGCGCGCCACGGTTCATCGAGTGGTTTCTCCACCGCCAGGGCGGGAGCGCCAGTCCATCGCATTTTTCCTCGGCGCACAGTTAGATGCCGTGGTTCCGGTTTATACATTGCCTCCTGAGCTTGCAAGCCAGGCTCATGGCCCGGAAAGCGATCCTCACAACCCGTTACTGCGTGATGTTGGCTGGAATTACCTGAAAGGCCGCCTGCGATCTCATCCCGACGTGGCAGAACGTTATTATCCGGATGTCTTGCGTAGCAGCACTGAACTCATCGCTTAAATATTGAAGGAAACCACCATGAAATATGCCTCTTTTAAACTGGCAGGGATCGCGTTGTCTTTGACTCTGGCTTTCAGTGCTCAAGCAGCAGATACCTTACGTATTGCAGCAGATGCTGTACCACACGCAGAAATTCTGGCCTTTGTGCAGAAAATCGATCCTAATTTAAAACTCAAAGTCATTGAGCTCAGTAACGGCGTAAATGCCAACGAACTGCTGGCCAACGGCGATGTGGACGCCAACTACTTCCAGCATGTTCCGTATTTACGCGACCAGGAGAAAGCGTTAGGTAAAAAATTCACCGTTGCGGCCACTGTTCACATCGAGCCACTGGGGATTTACTCACACAAATATAAAGACCTGAAAGCGGTGCCGGAAAACGCCACCATCGCCTTACCAAATAACGTCACCAACCTAAGTCGGGCACTCTATCTTTTGCAGGACAAAGGGCTTATCACCCTGAAACCTGAGTTTAAAGATGCAGCGCAAAACCAGGCGACACCGCGCGATATCGCCAGCAATCCTAAAAAGCTGAAGATAATTGAAATCGAAGCACCGCAACTGCCGCGTTCGCTGGATGATGTCGATTTAGCCGTGATTAATGGTAACTACGCATTGGAAGCTGGGTTAACTCCGTCAAAAGATGCGCTGGGGCTGGAAAGTGCCACTCATAACCCGTATGCCAATATTCTGGTCACCAACCCAAATCTGGCAAACGATCCACGCATCAAGGAGCTGGCGAAAGATCTGCAATCACCGCAGGTTGCTGATTTTATTCGCAAGCAATTTAATGGCTCAGTGATCCCGGTTGCTACGCCACAGTCATGATAACCCTTGAGCGGCTGAGCAAAGTGTATGCCGGAGGAGGCCAACCGGCACTGGATGATGTCTCACTGACTGTGCCAGACGGCGCAATCTACGGCATTCTCGGGCGCAGCGGCGCTGGAAAAAGCACCTTGATTCGCTGCCTTAATTTGTTGGAGCGGCCCACTTCGGGCCGCATTCTGATGCAAGGTGTCGATATCACCACTCTTAATAATCGCGAGTTGCGGGTACACCGCCAACGCACCGGAATGGTATTCCAACACTTCA
The DNA here is from genome assembly GCF_021282405.1 of Buttiauxella cochleicola. Taxonomy (NCBI): domain Bacteria; kingdom Pseudomonadati; phylum Pseudomonadota; class Gammaproteobacteria; order Enterobacterales; family Enterobacteriaceae; genus Buttiauxella; species Buttiauxella cochleicola. The sequence goes on along the minus strand of NZ_JAJSOU010000003.1, from coordinate 165,134 downwards.
ACCTGATTCATGCGCGAAATGTGGCGGACAACATCGCCGTACCGTTAGAAATTGCGGGACTTCCCCGTGAAGAGCGGCAAAAACGCATCACTGAGCTACTCGAGTTAGTCGGCCTTAGCGATAAAGCACAGGCTTTTCCTTCTCAGCTTTCCGGTGGGCAAAAACAGCGTGTGGGGATTGCTCGCGCGCTGGCTGCTCATCCTGATGTTCTGCTGTGTGATGAAGCAACCAGCGCATTAGATAGTGAAACTACCGCGTCCGTGCTGGCACTACTAAAAAATATTAACCATAAACTGGGGGTCACCATTGTGCTGATAACCCATCAACTTGAAGTCGTGAAAGCTATTTGCGACCACGCAGCATTGCTGGAAAACGGCAGGCTTATAGAAAGCGGCTCGTTGTCTGAATTACTGCTCATCCCCAGCTCCCGTCTGCGCCAGGCGTTACTCCCTGGAGATGCGGCCGAACAAGCATTCTTACGCCGTATCGGCGTGACAAGGAGTCTATTATGCGAAGTCGCCTAGACTGGGATGATTTATGGCCATTACTGTTAGATGGCTCACTGGATACGCTGTACATGGTCAGCCTCGCAGCACTCTTTACCGTGCTGATTGGATTGCCATTGGGGGTGCTGTTATTCCTCACTCGCCGTGATGGAGTATTGCCCGCTCCGCTATTCAATCAGGTCATTGGTAGTGTCGTGAATATCGGTCGTTCACTGCCGTTTATTGTGCTATTAATTGCGCTGATCCCCTTTACCCGCATAATTATCGGCACCACGTTAGGCAGCACAGCCGCAGTGGTTCCGATAACAATTGGCGCCTTCCCCTTCTTTGCGCGGGTAGTAGAAAACGCGTTAGATGAGGTCGATAAAGGTCGCATTGAGGCCATTTTATCCATGGGAGGAAATGTCTGGCATATCATCAGCAAAGTACTGCTGCCCGAAGCGCTGCCTGCTCTGCTGGCAGGGATCACCCTTACCATCGTAATGCTAATCGGCTTTTCGTCGATGGCTGGTGTGATTGGCGGTGGCGGCCTGGGAGATCTTGCAATTCGCTACGGTTATCAGCGATTTAATGACCAGGTCATGGTGGGCACCGTTGTCATTCTGGTGGTGATGGTGCAATTAGTACAAAGTATTGGAGACCGTCTGGTGCGCCGCCTGGCGCACCGACGTTAATTTCGCAATCTTTCTTAGGGCGGATAAGCGCAAGCGTCATCCGCCAGTTTTTCAGGCTTTCTCGCGCACTAGCAAAGTAGTCAGCGTAAATGACAATCCCAATGCCAGCGCCACCCCCATCAAAGCAAAGATAAAGTATGGCCCGATGTAAGCCGGCAGGCTGAAAATACTCGATAAAATATAGCCATACAAACGCACACCAAAGAAGGCAATAAATGCCGAGGCGATGGAGCTGGCAACCGTGGCGGCGATAAACGCTTTCTTGTAGCGCGTCAGAACACCAAACAGCGCAGGTTCGGTAATACCCAGTAATGCGGAAATAGCCGCGGGCAGAACCACCGATCTTTCTTCGCGAGATTTACTTTGCTTCCAGATGGCAAACGTTGATCCGGCAATCGCCATATTAGCCATAAACATCATTGGCATCAGCATGTCGTAGCCGCGGTCGGTAAAGTTTTGCAGTGCGATTGGTGTCATCGCATGGTGCATTCCGGTCAAAATCGCTACCGGGCGAATGGCTCCCACTACCAATCCTGCAAAACTTGCGGATACACCAAACAGCCCTTCAATAAACCACGCCAACGCTTTACCCAAATAGATCCCCAATGGCCCAATCACCACCAGCGCAACTAACGCGGCGAGGAACAAAGTGAGCGTCGGAGTAAATACCGTTTTCAATACATCTGGCATAAACCGGTCCACCCATCGATGGATGTAGCTCAGGGCCAGAACCGAGAAAATCACCGGGATCACGCTTGAGGCGTAGTTAAATACCGAAACCGGTACCACGTTCAGAAAATAGAACGTATCGACAGCATTCGGCGCATGGCTTGCCAGTAACTTTGCTGCTTCGATAAGCGATGGATACATCAGACAGGCCGCCACCGCTGCGGCCAGGTATTCATTAGTTTTAAAGATACGTGCCGCAGAGATAGCGAGGAAAAACGGTAAAAAATAGAACACGCCGCTGGCAATTAAATCGATGACAATTACCGTATCGCTTTTTGCCGAAACGAATTTAAGTGCAATCAAGCCTGCTAACAGACCTTTGATCATCCCGGCGCCAGCGATAGCGGGAACAATCGGCCCAAACACGCCCGATACGGTATCCATAAACATCGACACCAGGCTTTTACGGGCTTTCTTGTGAGTCGCGGGGGCAATTTGCTCACCAGATGTATCCAGCGCGCTGCTCAGCTGTTCGTACCAACTGTTCACCTGCGGGCCAATAATAATCTGGAATTGGTCACTCTGAATCTGCGCCCCTAATACACCGGGGATTTTTTTAATTTCGGACTGATCAATTTTATTCTCATCAATCAGAGAGAAGCGCAAGCGCGTCATACAGTGCCAGGCTTTGTTAATATTATCCGCACCACCTACAAGGTGAATAATATTATTAATTGCATCACGAGTCCCCATCTGTCGCTCCCAAAGAATTACTAATTATTATGTGTTGAATGCCTGAGATGGTAGAGAATCGAAAGAACCAAAACAAACCAATAAACTTTGAGCAACATCACAATTACGCCTAACAAAGGGCATCAAACACATCAAACTAACAAATTGGTATGGTATTTAGGTCACATTCAACTATTTTACGGACCAATAAAAATAAGCAAAAATAATGGTTTACCCACATATAAAAATAAGGTGATAGTAAATAACAGAAGCCTTTAATTGATGAGTAAATGACCGCGATTGACAAGGTCTGTGGAGTAATCTCGTGCAACCAACCATTATTGAAAATATTGAATGTTTTATTACCCGCCCTGACCGTCACAACCTGATTACGGTGCGTGTCACCACCAATAAGGGTGTAATAGGTCATGGATGTGCGACCTTCCAGCAACGCCCCCTGGCGGTAAAAGTGATGGTCGATGAATATCTCAAACCACTGCTAATAGGGCGCGATGCCAATAACATTGAAGATCTGTGGCAGCTGATGATGGTCAACGCTTACTGGCGCAACGGACCGGTTATCAATAACGCTATCGCAGGTGTCGATATGGCACTTTGGGATATCAAAGGCCAGCTGGCAGGAATGCCGCTATACCAACTTCTGGGCGGTAAATCGAAAGACGCTATCGCGGCATATAGCCACGCCGCCAGTGAAACGCTTGAAGGCTTGTATCTGGAAGTCGACAAACTTTTGGCACAAGGTTATCGCTACATTCGCTGTCAGTTAGGGTTTTATGGCGGAACACCTCAGGGGTTGCATGCCACAAAGACACCTACTCAGGGCGCCTACTACGATCAGGACGAATACATGGCCAATACTGTGGCAATGTTTAAGGCTCTGCGCGAAAAGTACGGCAACCAGTTCCATATACTTCACGATGTACATGAGCGTCTGTTCCCACAACAAGCGGTGCAACTGGCAAAAGCTCTCGAGCCATACCAGCCATGGTTTATCGAAGACATTCTACCGCCGCAACAAAGCGCCTGGCTTGAACAGGTTCGCGCGCATTCTTCGGTTCCACTTGCTTTAGGGGAGCTATTTAATAACCCTGCCGAATGGCATGATTTGATTGTTAATCGCCGCATCGATTTTATCCGCTGCCACGTTTCGCAAATCGGTGGAATCACCCCTGCATTGAAGCTCGCTATTCTATGTCAGGCATTCGGTGTACGCCTGGCATGGCATGGCCCATCGGATATGACGCCAATTGGCGTAGCGGTAAATACCCATTTAAATATCCATCTGCACAATGCAGCGATTCAGGAATTTATTCCCAATATGCCAAATACCGAATCGGTCTTTCCAGGTAGCCCGGTTGCGGAGAAGGGCTATATTTATCCGCTTGAAAAACCGGGTATTGGCGTAGGTTTCGACCAACAAAGAGCGGAAACCTTCCCGGTGGAGTATCGCCCACATGAGTGGACGCAAAGCCGCTTACCTAACGGAGCCATTCACACTCCCTGAATGCCCTGCCGCCAGGCCAAATTATCGTGGTTATAGGGGGTAACGTAGGTACAGGAATAATTGATATCAATGATATCGCTGATTTCAAAAACCCGTCCTCCTTCAAGAATTCCCCGGTTGATGATGTGCATCGCCGGGATACCTTTTTTACACTCCAGCAATACCGCCTGCTCTTTACTGACTGCTACCGCCTGATAACTGGTTAACAGGTGCGAAATCCACAACCCTTTACTCAGCACATATTGTTGAATCGAGCGCTCGATGACCTGCTGATTCAGATCGGGAAAGTCCTGTACTGGCATGCGCGAAATTTCAATTTGTATCTTTTGATTTTCAACATAACGCAGGCGGCAAAATTGCCAAATGTAGTCCTCTTTACCCAGACCAAATACTTGCTGCTCTTCGCGATTGGGTAATTTCTTATGCAGATTAACCATGCGAAAGGCTATCTGGTCGAAATGCTTTTCGGTGATGGAGTTATAGACCAATGGGTTATTTCTGGCCTGCGGATTAATCCAAATCCCGGAGCCCTGAATAATCTCAATGACCCCAATGCTGACCAGCTTTTCCAGCGCTTTACGAATCGTGAAACGCGAGACATCATATTCCAATGCTAATTGGCGCTCAGGCGGTAATTTTCGCCTTTGGTTATCGTTGTGCTGATAAATTTTGCTCAACAGATCCTGAATAACAAACTCTTTTTTCTTCATTTATTGCTCACCAGTCACTCACTTTCACAGGTTATCCCACCGCATAGGCAGAGGAAAACATAACATCGCCTATTCATGTGAGATACACTGTTCTCGTCTATGAAAAACCATTATAAAAACTAACTTCTTAACTGGGTCTAAAAGAATGACATCCCGAAAGCTCATCAGCCTGGTAAGCGGTGTACTTATTTTGGCAGTTTTGCTACCCATTCTGTTAAGCATTTATCTTGCTCATCGTAATGCCGAACACGCATTTCACGATGAATTAGTAGAGTTTGCCGATCACGCTTTGCTTCGCACTGACAAGGTGATCGACCAAGCTGTTTCTGCGATTAATGATATTAACCGCTTTAATGACAATACATGTTCGCAAGCACACGCGGAAGCCATGCATCGTGTCGCTCTTGAATATCGCTACGTGCAAGAAGTGATGTTCCAGGAAGATGAGCATATTTTGTGTACTTCACTGGAGTCCATTACTCATAGTGCTACATTAGGTAAACCAGACCGTCAGGGTATTCATGGTTTTAACGCCTGGTATACCACTCCACCGATACCCGATTTTCAACGCAAGATGGTATATATCGGCAAGAAACCTCACCTTGCATTAATTGACCCAATGTCATTTATTGATGTTCTCCCCTTTGGTAATCACACGCTAAATATTGCGATGATTGGGCTACATAATAATCAGCTTATTGCCAGCAACAGTCGATATATTTCTGAGACATGGCACGAAGCGCTGGAAAAAGGTACGGACGAATTTCAGAGCAACGACAATTTCTATGTGATTCGCCGGGATAATAATCTTGGCCTGGCTATGATTGCCTGGGCGTCAATGGAACCCATGACGACCGCCTGGTATAAGCAATTGTTTATCTGGCTACCAGTAGGCTTAATTATAAGCCTCGTTGCAGGTGGACTCTTAATTCGTATTTTGCGTCGGTTGTTATCGCCTCGTAACAGGCTGATGGATGCTATCAAAAACAATGAATTTAGCGTGGTTTATCAACCTATTGTTCATCTTCAAAGCGGCGAAATTGTCGGCGCGGAAGCCTTAATTCGTTGGCAGCAACAAGATGGCTCAATGTTAAACCCGGATGTGTTTATCCCACTGGCGGAGCAAACCGGGTTGGTAACACAATTAACAGAGCTGGTCATTAAGCGCATTTTCCTCGAGTTGGGCGACTGGTTAAGCAAGCACCCTCACTATCATATTTCTGTGAACATGGGTGTTCAGGATGCCCGTAGCCTGCATATTCTTGATATTACTCGTCCGTACCTGGCACGTTATTCAGTTAATCCAAAACAAATAGCATTTGAGATTACTGAACGTGGATTTTCTGATCCGAAAATTACGGCACCGATTATCGCGAAATATCGAAAGGCCGGGCATGCCATCTATATTGATGATTTTGGAACCGGTTATTCCAGCCTGAGTTATTTACAAGATCTCGATGTTGATACCCTTAAAATAGATAAATCATTCGTCGATGCCCTCGAATATAAAAATGTCACTCCGCATATTATTGAAATGGCAAAGGCTCTGGGGATTTTGATGGTGGCCGAAGGCATTGAAACCCCTAGCCAGGCGGCATGGCTACGCAAACAGGGTGTGCAGTACGGACAGGGCTGGTTCTTCAGTAAAGCCCTGCCTAAAAATGAATTTATCGAGTGGGTAGCAAGCTCTTGTGCCAGGAAATCAAAAATCCCCTGAAAAAACTACTTCACACCGAGACGTTTCGCCAGGCGGTGTAAATTAGCAACATCTAACTGCAACTGCCGGGCACTCGCAGCCCAATTCCCCACATTAGCCTCCAGCGTGCTGATAATAATCCGCCGCTGGAAATCATCAGTCGCCGTCCGCAAGTTATCGACCTCAGCCACGCGGGCAACAGCTGTACTAGCAGGTTTCGCTTCAGTATCTGTTAGTTGAAAATGTTGTGGTTCCAACCAGATTTCGCCATCTGGTTTACCGGAGCGCGCAAGCACAGTGGCGCGATAAAGAGCATGCTCCAGCTCGCGAATATTTCCAGGCCAGTCATATCGACGCAGTAATTCCCGAGCGCCATCCGTCAAGGCGACCTGTTTCAGCCCCATTTTTACGCGGCTTTGCTCGCAGAAAAACCCGGCTAATAGAGTGATGTCATCTCCGCGCTCACGTAGCGGTGGAACATGCAGTGGGAAGACGCTTAAACGATGGAATAGATCGGCACGAAAATCACCTGACAGTACGTGCTGCTTTAAGTCGCGATTGGTCGCTGCCAGCACCCGCACATTTACCCTTTGGCTGCTGTCATCGCCCACACGCTGAATATCGCCATACTGTAAAACTCGCAATAATTTTGCCTGTAACGTTAATGGCAGCTCCCCTATTTCATCGAGGAATAGCGTGCCGTTATCCGCCATTTCAAATTTGCCGGTTCGATGATGAATAGCCCCGGTAAATGCCCCCTTTACGTGACCGAACAGTTCACTTTCCGCCACGCTTTCCGGCAGTGCCGCACAGTTGAGATACACCAGAGGATTTGCGGCACGTGCCGACCCACTGTGAATGGCACGCGCCACTAGCTCTTTCCCAACACCCGTCTCCCCCGTTATCAGCACATTCAGGTCAGAACCGGCGACAATTTCTATCTCTTTCTTAAGCTGCATAATCCCAGTAGACAAGCCCACCATCTCGGCGCTGCTGGTTTTGCTCGTAATGGGAGTGGAGACAACCGCAGGCGTTTGGTTTTCAAGCTGTTCCATCAGCAAGGCGTTATTCAAAGCACCTGCTGCCAATACGCTAATTAAGCGCAACTCTTCATCGCTGAAATGATCGAACTGCAAAGGGTCCATTCCATCCACTGTTAATGCACCTATCAGGTTCTGATCGGCAAATAGTGGCAGCCCAAGACAGGCATGGACTTTTAAATCGGTATGGTCAGGAATGAGCCCATCGTAAGGATCGGGTAATTCGCTGTCCGCCGGGAAACGCACCACATCGCCTGCGCGCGCAATAGCTTCAAGACGTGGATGTTCATCCAGATCAAACCGCCGCCCGAGCACATCCTGCGCCAGGCCATCAATCGCCAGCGGGCGAAACTGCCGCGCTTCGTAACGCAACAACGCCGTGGCATCACCACCCAAAAGCTGGCGCAGCGTCCGAATCAAACGCGCGAAACGATCCTGATGAGAAATGCCGCTTTGCAGGTCAATGGCAATGTTGGCAAGGGATGTAATTGAAAGGCTCATAAGCGGCTCCAGACGACGATTCGGCTAACTTAGCCCTTGGTAGTCAAAAAGACAATTAAATTGTCAAAAAGACAAATACCGGCATTGTCATTTTGACAATCAAAAGTTAAACAGAAATAAAAATATTCATATTAATCAATATCATAAAAAGTTGGCACGCCGTTTGTAATACATCTAATACGAGCACTGTTTTTTCATTCTTTTTGAGGTACTGACAAATGGCTATTCAGGTTAAAAACAACATTCAATGGGTTGGTCAACGTGACTGGGAAGTGCGTGATTTTCACGGCACCGAATACAAAACGCTGAAAGGTAGCAGCTATAACAGTTACCTGATCCGTGAAGAAAAAACGGTGCTGATTGATACTGTCGACCATAAGTTTAGCCGTGAATTTGTGCAAAACCTGGCGGCTGAAATTGACCTGAATAGCCTTGATTACATCATCATTAACCACGCGGAAGAAGACCACGCGGGCGCGCTGACCGAGCTGATGTCGCGCATTCCCAACACGCCAATTTACTGCACTGCCAACGGCATCGATTCGATTAATGGCCACCACCATCACCCGGAGTGGAATTTCCACGTTGTGAAAACCGGCGACAGCCTCGATATCGGCAACGGCAAGCAGCTTATCTTCGTTGAAACGCCGATGCTGCACTGGCCGGACAGCATGATGACCTATATGACCGGCGACGCGGTGCTGTTCAGCAACGACGCCTTTGGTCAGCACTATTGCGATGAACATCTGTTTAACGATGAAGTCGACCAGGCTGAATTGTTCGAGCAGTGCCAGCGTTACTACGCCAACATTTTGACGCCGTTCAGCCGCCTGGTAACTCCCAAAATCACCGAAATTCTCGGCTTCAATCTGCCGGTAGATATGATTGCGACATCTCACGGTGTGGTATGGCGTGATAACCCAACACAAATCGTGGAGTTGTACTTAAAGTGGGCGGCTGATTATCAAGAAGATCGCATCACCATTTTCTACGACACCATGTCCAACAACACCCGCATGATGGCGGATGCAATTGCGCAAGGGATTACCGAAGTCGATCCCCGCGTGGCGGTGAAAATCTTTAACGTCGCCCGCCATGATAAAAACGAAGTTCTGACCAACGTGTTCCGCTCCAAGGGCGTGCTGGTCGGCACATCAACGATGAATAACGTGATGATGCCGAAAATTGCCGGGCTGGTTGAGGAGATGACTGGGCTGCGTTTTCGCAATAAGCGCGGCAGCGCGTTCGGCTCCCACGGCTGGAGCGGCGGCGCGGTTGATCGCTTGTCCACGCGTTTGCAGGATGCCGGTTTTGAAATGTCGCTAAGCCTGAAAGCGAAGTGGCGTCCGGATATCGACGCGCTGGAAATCTGCCGCGAACACGGTCGTGAAATCGCCCGCCAGTGGGCGTTAACGCCGCTCGCTTCTGCGCCCTTTGTAGCACCGCAAGAAAGCGTGGTTGAAAAGCCAGGCTGCGCCGATTTTGGCCCACGCATGCAATGCAGCGTTTGCCAGTGGATTTACGACCCAGAAACCGGCGAACCGATGCAGGATGTCGCGCCAGGAACGCCGTGGAGCGAAGTGCCGGACAGCTTCCTGTGCCCTGAATGCTCGCTTGGGAAAGACGTATTTGACGTGCTGGCAACGGAGGCAAAATGAAGCATGGCATTGTGATTATCGGTTCGGGCTTTGCCGCCCGCCAGCTGGTGAAAAATATCCGCAAACATGACGCGCAGGTACCGGTGCGCATGATTGCCGCCGACAGCATGGACGAATACAACAAGCCCGATCTCAGCCATGTTATCAGCCTGAATCAGCGTGCGGACGACCTCACCCGGCAGCGTGCCGGGGAGTTTGCCGAGCAGTTTAACGTAACGCTCAACGCCAACAGTTGGGTGTCAGAAATTAACGCTCGCGAACGCCTGGTGAAATGTGGCGACCAGCAATGGCAGTACGACAAACTGGTGCTGGCAACGGGTTCCCGCGCCCTTCTGCCGCCAATTGAAGGCAAAGAGCTGATGCTGACGCTCAACAGCCAGCAGGAATATCTGGCCTGTGAATCAACGCTGCGCGAGGCTAAACGCGTGATGATTCTGGGCGGTGGTTTGATTGGCACCGAACTGGCGATGGATTTTTGCCGCGCCGAGAAACAGGTGATTCTGGTGGATAACGCCGCCAGCCTGCTCGCCTCGTTGATGCCTGCGGAGGTTAGCAGCCGTTTGCAGCAGCGCCTGAACCAAATGGGCGTCGAACTGTTGTTTAATCAGCGGCTTGAATCACTCAGCCAAACGCCACAGGGAATTCATGCGGCATTGAGCAACGGGCGAATAGTCACCGTGGATGCCGTGGTAGCGGCGATTGGCCTGCGTCCAAACGTCGACCTGGCGCAGCACGCCGGGCTGGCGGTAAACCGTGGGATTCAGGTGAACCGCCAGTTGCAGACATCTGACGCGAATATTTATGCCCTCGGTGATTGCGCGGAAATCGACGGCAAAGTGCTGCCGTTCCTGCAACCGATTCAGTTCAGCGCCATGACGCTTGCCAAAAATTTGCTGGGTGCCGCTGACGGCCTGAATCTCCCCGCGATGCTGGTAAAAGTGAAAACGCCGGAGCTGCCGCTGCACCTTGCGGGTGAAACACAACGCCATGATTTGGCCTGGCAAATCAGCGCCGAGCCGCAGGGTCTGATTGCCAAAGGCTATGACGAAGCACAGCAGTTACGGGCGTTTATTGTCAGCGAAGCGCACATGAAAATGGCGTTTGGATTGTTACGGGAATTGCAGGTTTAGCGGATGTTCATGCGGGTGGCGCTCGATATGATGTCGGCGCCGCCCGCGTGACGTTACTCGTCAAGAATTGGCGCAAAGCCGCCATAGATCATACGTTTTCCATCAAATGGCATCGACTCACCAAACTCTTTCATCCTTGGGTCAGACATCATCTTCGCGTTGGCGGCATCGCGTACTTCTTTGGATGGATATTCAATCCAGCTAAACACCACTTCTTCGCTCTCTTCGGCTTTCACCGCCATGCGAAAATCAGTGAGCTTGCCGTCAGGCACATCATCAGCCCAACACTCTACGACGCGTAGCGCACCAAACTCTTTAAACAAAGGTGCCGCTTTTGCGGCTAACTGCTTATACGCTTCTTTATTGGCTGCGGGTACCGCAACTACGAAACCATCAACATAACTCATTGTGAACCTCCACGGAGTGGGGAAGACGGGTAGATAATTTCCACCCGTGATGATTACGATTGATAAGTTTAGTCGTTAAGAATGGACACTACCTGTTCATAATTTGAGCAGCATCTCATATTGGGTAATGGGATCCTGACGGTAGCCGCTGCTCAGATAAAGAGGTGCCAATTGCTCAGGGATAGCTGTTGCGGTAAATAATCCAGGGAAACGTTCACGTAATAGCGTGAGCAATTTTTTCGCCTGCCCTTTGCCACGAGCCACCGGGTCAACATAGAGCATCCGTAATCTGGGCTTAGGGGTTGTGGCAACCATTGCGTATGCAGTGTCATTGAGAACGAATGCTTTACCCGGTAATTTATATAGCGTTTCAGGTGCGCTTAACCACGGCAGATTCAGGCTTTCGTCCATCATCATTTTTTTCGCCATCACTAGCGGGTCGATTTCCTGCAATTCGCCGGTTTCTGTAAACTGCGGCGACTGAATGGTATCAAACCCGACCAATGTCTGCTGGCGAACAAACCCCATACGTTCATACAGTGACACTCCATTCTCGTTGCCAACAATAACTTCCAGCCAAAAGTTACGGTCACCACGGGCTCGCGCACCATCAATTAACTCCTGCATGAACTGTTTGCCAAACCCCTGCCCACGTAATTCAGGACGAATCGCGAATGCAGCAAGGCGACAGCTCTGCCCGCGGCGCGTGATGAGCGCCAGCGCCTTTGGCTCACCATTTTGCGTCCAGACTCGGCTGTCATTGAGACTGAGATCTTCAGCGCTAAAACGTGACGCAAAAGTTTCACCATCAATAGTGAAAGGGACCAAATACCCTTCAAAACAGTGGGAAAGAATTTCAGCCAACTGATGGCTATTCCAGTGCGCCGCCGCGTTGCTGATTACCTTGCTATTCATCGCTACCTCATCCAATGGGGGTTTGGCTTCAACATTAGGGTACGACGGTCGGTTCAACCAGGTTTTTTTGTGCTCTGGGTACAGTACGGAACCATGGTAAACAGATCTGGATAAGCGGGCCGATTGCCAGCGCGTACAACACCGTACCCACACCAAATGTGCCTCCCATCAGCCAACCGGCCAGTAAAACCGTCAACTCAATCGCTGTTCGCACACTACGCACAGACCAGCCAGTACGGGCATTGATTCCAGTCATCAAGCCATCACGAGGGCCTGAGCCAAAACCCGCACCGATGTACATTCCGGTCGCAATGGCATTCACCAAAATAGCGGCAAAGAGCAAGAAGCTTCGTGCCACCAATGACTCAATCGGCGGCATTAATGCTAATGCCGCATCAGCTGCAAGCCCCAAAACAATCACGTTGCTTATCGTGCCCAATCCAGGTTTCTGGCGCAGCGGAATCCACAGCAACAACACCACTGCGCCCACCACGATCATCACCATGCCAATATTCAAAGAGAAGATCCGCGCCACGCCGAGGTGAAACACGTTCCAGGGATCGGCACCTAAATTGGCCCGCACGAACATAGCCGTGGAAACCCCATATAAAACTAGCCCGGTATACAGTTGCAGCAAGCGACGAGCGATCATGTTATTCACCTCAGAATTCTTTCGTGGCTTTACTTTCAACCAAAATGGATATGATATTAAGGTCCAGTTATCAAAAAGTGGATTGCTATGGCACAGCGCAGAACAGGCTCATCATCACTGGTAAAATTGCTGGGTAACTGGCATCAGGATTTACCGCGTACCGCGGTTTACCGGCAACTGGCAGATGGATTACGGTTGTTGATTCTGGATGGGCGACTGCCACTTGATAGCCGCCTGCCGGGCGAGCGTGAGTTGGCAACGGCCCTGGGCATTAGCCGAACTACAGTGGCAAATGCGCTGGCACAACTACGTGATGAGGGATATCTGGCAAGCCGCCAGGGTTCGGGTTCCGTCACTATGTTGCCAGAAGGCACGCAAACCGTTTCGCCATTACCTGGACGCACCACCACACTGGATCTTTCAACCGCAGCACTGTCTGCCGGGCCGGAAATTCATCAGGCTTATGCGAACGCCCTGATCGCACTGCCGGAACATCTCGGCAGCACTGGATACAATCAACAAGGCTTGCCCGAATTACGTCAGGTGATTGCAAAGCGTTATGTCGAAAGAGGGTTGCCGACAACCGCTGAGCAAATCATGGTGGTCAATGGCGCGTTAAGCGGCTTTGGCCTGATTCTGCGGCTGCTGACGGGGCCTGGCGATCGCGTGGTTCTCGATAATCCCACTTACCCGATGGCACTTAGCGCAATCAAAGGTGCGTCGTGCCGCCCTGTTCCTGTGAGCCTGACCGAACACGGTTGGGACACCGAAGGATTAGCCGCCACCATTGCACAAACCTCGCCACGGCTGGCCTATTTGCTGGCAGATTTCCATAATCCCAGCGGGCTTTGTATGGATGCGCAAACCCGCGAGGCCATCGCAGAAATTGCCGCACGAACACGCACCACTATTGTGGCCGATGAAACCATGGTTGACCTGTGGTATGACGCTCCCCCACCGCCACCGCTGGCCGCGTTTGATCAGGCTGACAGGATTATCACGTTAGGTTCTGCCGGGAAAAGTTTTTGGGGCGGGCTGCGTTTAGGCTGGATACGCGCCGACTCACGCACGATTGCCTCGCTGATTCAAATTCGCGATTCCTTAGATTTAGGGTCTCCCATTCTTGAACAGCTTGCCGCCATCAATCTGTTTAATGAGGCCGAAAACTTCCAGCCGCAACGCCGCGAAATGCTACGTCAGCAACGTGATGCCTGTGCGGAAGTCGTTAAAGAATTATTCCCGGACTGGAAAATGACGGTGATACCACAAGGTGGTTTATCCTGGTGGATTGAACTACCAAAACCACTGGCTACGGTTTTTGCGGCCAGTGCTGAGGCCATCGGCATTCGTATTGGTGCAGGGCCACGTTTTGGGTCAGAAGGCGCATTTGAGCGCTATTTACGTTTGCCATTCACACTTGAAGCTGCACAAATGCGTGTCGCTCTCGAAAGGTTAAAACCACTTTGGGATAATATGGCGCAGACTAGAAATGAGAGTTTGAGAAGATCTGTTGTTTAATTTTTTAAATTAATGGTTCACATTATTAAAATGTGAACCTCATTCCCTTTTCAAGATGATTAATAACCATCCGGCAGATCCTTATCAATGGATATCAGCTTGCCACTTTTCATCGTGATATATCCACCTTCTTTTAAATCGGCCAACACCCGGAATACATGAGTACGGGATAACTTAGTGCGACTTATAATAAAACTCGCCAAACCTTCGGTTTCATTTGGAAAAGCGAGGGAACGATAGAGATAACGGTAAAGCATAGGTTTAATGGTTTGGTAGCTGGTCAGTTGCTTTCTTTCCGCATGCAGATCTAGTGAAAAAATAGTCATAAAAATCAAAATTTTTGAGAGAGCCTGCATGCTCTCAGCGTTCTGAAAGAAAATCTCATCAAATTTCTCATAAGAGATTTCAACTACTTTCACGGACGTCATGCACTTATATTGAAAATTCAACATTGGGCAATACCGCTCCATCAAACCAATGGGCATATAGTCAATAGCATTACCAATAGTGAGTTCGTTTTCTGCATGTAAAATGGCCACTGAACCTTCAACAGGAATGTAAATAAAGCCGGGCGTTATGGCTAATTTATCTGTCGCGGCAAAAAGGAGTTCTTTGCCATTGCTGCGGACATCATTAACCTGGCTCTCTATATTCAGAGATTTATAATAAAGATGAATACTTTCAAAACTGGCGCCCATAACACATCCAAGATATATCATTAATTATTATAGTATAGCGCTATCAATAGAAAATGCCTGTACAAAATGAAGAGCGTAATTTCGTCAATATATCAAAACAAATCGTAGTCCCATATGGCACTACTTCCAGGTTAATTCATCCATTAAAATTGCCTGTGTTAATCCACAGGTTATTTAAATTATCGAAACATATCTTCTATCTTTTAGAATTTATTAATTTCTGAGGTTGAATTAATGAGATTGAATCTAATAGCCAACAGCCTGATTGCCGCGGGGTTACTGACGACACTGTCAGTTAACGCAGCAACTCCAGCGCCCACTAACGATGCGACACCTGCAACAAAACAAGCCAATGAAGCGCTTTATCAGCAGCTCCCGTTTTCTGATCACACCGATTTCGTGAATGCTCATAAAGGCTTTATCGCTGCACTGCCACAGGATGTGATAAAGGGCGAGCAAGGCAATGTTATCTGGAATCCACAGCAATACGCCTTTATTAAAGAGGGCGACAAAGCGCCAGCGACGGTTAATCCAAGCCTGTGGCGCCAGTCCCAGTTGATTAATATCAGCGGTCTGTTTGAAGTGACCGACGGTGTTTATCAGATTCGTAATCTCGACCTTTCTAATATGACCATCATTGAAGGTAAAACCGGGATTACCGTTGTCGACCCGCTGGTTTCTGCTGAAACCGCGAAAGCGGGCTTGGAACTGTATTACAAAAATCGCGGCAAAAAACCTGTAGTGGCGGTGATTTTCACCCACAGCCACGTTGACCACTACGGCGGCGTGCGCGGCGTGGTTGATGAAGCCGATGTCAAAGCGGGCAAAGTGAAACTGTATGCTCCACAAGGCTTTATGGGCTCTGCCGTCGACGAAAACATTATGGCGGGTAACGCCATGAGCCGCCGCGCAAGTTACATGTACGGCAACTTGCTGCCAGCCAATGCTAAAGGCCAGGTGGGCGCGGGTCTGGGCACCACAACCTCTGCGGGTACCGTGACGCTGCTGGCACCAACCAACTACATCACGCATACCGGCCAGGAAGAAGTGATCGATGGTCTGACTTACGACTTTATGATGGCTCCGGGTTCTGAAGCGCCGTCGGAAATGCTGTGGTATGTCAAAGAGAAGAAAATGATCGAAGCGGCGGAGGATGTAACTCACACGCTGCATAACACCTATTCTCTGCGCGGCGCGAAAATCCGCGACCCGCTGGCTTGGTCTAAATACATTAATGCCGCGATTGACCGCTGGGGCAGCGATGCGGAAATTATTATCGCCCAGCACCACTGGCCGACCTGGGGCCAGGATAACGTCGTTAACCTGATGAAAGGTCAGCGCGATATGTATCGTTTCATCAACGATCAGACGTTGCGCATGGCAAACGAAGGTCTGACGCGCGATGAAATCGCCGCGAACTTCAAACTGCCACCGAAACTGGCGAAAACCTGGGCGAGTCGAGGTTATTACGGTTCGGTTAGTCACGATGTGAAAGCCACCTACGTGTTCTATCTCGGCTGGTTCGATGGCAACCCGGCAACCCTAGATGAACTGCCGCCGGAAGAATCCGCGAAGAAATTCGTTGAATACATGGGCGGTGCGGACAGCATTCTGCAAAAAGCGAAATCTGATTACAGCCAAGGGAATTACCGTTGGGTGGCGCAGGTCGTAAGCAAAGTGGTGTTTGCCGATCCAACCAACAAAACGGCCCGCAACCTCGAAGCCGATGCGCTGGAACAGATGGGGTATCAGGCAGAATCCGGCCCATGGCGTAACTTCTATCTGACGGGTGCGCAGGAATTGCGTAATGGCGTGATTAAAGGCCCTACGCCAAATACCGCCAGCCCGGATACCGTTCGTGCGATGACGCCAGAAATGTTCTTCGATTACATGGCTGTCCATGTCAACGGTGAGAAAGCGGCGAATGCCCACGCGGTGCTGAACTTCAACTTCGGCGACCAGGGCGGGAAGTACAAACTGGAACTGGAAAACGGGGTGCTTAACCACACGCCAAATTCAGAAGCCAGCAACGCTGACGCAACGATCAATCTTTCCCGCGATACGCTCAACCGTATTATTTTGAAAGAAGAAACATTGCAGCAGGCGAAAGATAAAGGTGATGTGAAAATCACGGGTGATGCAGGCAAACTAGATGAAGTGCTGGGCTATATGGACAAGTTTAACTTCTGGTTCAATATCGTTACGCCATAAGCCAGATACATAATTACGCTTTATCCCTGATGCTCTGTGACTCAAGTTGCAGGGCATTTTTTTGTTTTGTGTTTTTTTTGAGTGTGGCGAAGTAGAACAGAGACAGGCATAAGCATGTTGAAATTTTACATGCGCCAGAATTGGGTGGGGGCCCTGCCAGCTACATCCCGGCACACACGTCATCTGCTGCGGCTGCTTCCTTCCGGACCTGACCGAATTCACAAATTAGTGTTGCGGGAGAACCAACAGGGCCCCCATTGAGAGCGCTAGTTACCTAACGCGCTGGCGCATTATCCACGTTGCCCTATGCAATTGCAAGCAAGGTGCGGTCAGGTGTTGCTTTCTTGCGCACCCGCTGTTTTCCTTCCCTGTTTGATCATCGCCGATTATCCTAAACCCTGGCTGTTTTGGAGTTTGCTATGGACAACGATTCATTCCCGCAACGTGTTTACCAAATTATCGCTGCTATACCGGAAGGGTTTGTCACAACGTATGGTGACGTAGCACGCCTGGCCGGATCACCGCGTGCAGCAAGGCAAGTGGGAGGCGTACTCAAACGGTTACCCGAAGGCAGTAAACTGCCCTGGCACCGAGTGGTCAACCGTCATGGACAGATATCTCTGACTGGCCCGGATTTGCAACGCCAGAGGCAAGCCCTGCTTTCAGAAGGCATTATGGTTTCTGGAGATGGGTATATAGATATGGAACGTTATCGCTGGAATTACTAAAGAGCGCCTCCGTAGAGGCGCTTAAGCATCACAATCAGAACTGCGTTGGTGCAGGAACCGCTGAAGAAGGGTTCACCTGAGTCGGTGATGTTGAAGGCACTGTTGTTACCGCCCCGCCATTCGTCTGAACTGGAACCGCGGTTTGCTGAACAGGAACCAGTGTCAAATCCACTTTTGTTCCACCCTGATTAACAGCCGGTTGAATGATATCGGTGATAAACATCAGTTTATCGTTCACGGTAATGGCCGCACTCAGGATAATGCGCGCGTTCGGCTGTATATCAGCCGGGTTATACGGCAGCACAAAACTGAATGGCGACTGCTTCCCTTCGGTACGCACCGCTTTTTGCGCTAACACTTTTGACGGAGCATCCGCCAAAGAGGCATCAGACAACGTAACAGTGAGCACCGCATCAGGCGGCAATGCAACTTTTTGACGAATCCAGACCGTACCGGAAACGTTAGGCTGTCTAATATCAGACTGCGCCGTTGCCGCTGCCGATGAGGTCGTTGCAGCAGGTGCAGGCGTTGGGATATCGGCGCTTTTCTGCGCGCATCCCGCCATTGCTAAGGCAATGGCTAAACCACTTAACGTGTGCACAAGTTTCATTGATTTGTTCTCCTTATTATCAATGCACCAGCAGGCCACGGGCCTACAAGTAATGAGTGGTTAAACATGCTTATCATGCTAAGTGTGGCACATATCACTGATTTCTGCCCAAAACCGAAACACATCATCAGGTCGGGCCACTACGTGGCGAATGTTGGAAACCTGTTATAATCAGGCCAATTGCACGATTTTATTTTTTTACTGAGGACACTTTATGAGTCAGGCGCTCAGCAATTTGTTGGCATTACTCAATCTGGAAAAGATTGAAGAAGGTATTTTTCGTGGCCAGAGCGAGGACTTAGGTTTACGTCAGGTATTCGGTGGACAAGTCGTTGGCCAGGCGTTATATGCCGCTAAAGAAACCGTGCCGGTTGACCGTCTTGTGCACTCATTCCACAGTTACTTTTTGCGCCCGGGCGATAGCCAAAAACCGATTGTTTATGATGTGGAAACTCTGCGCGACGGCAATAGTTTCAGTGCTCGCCGCGTGGCAGCGATTCAGAATGGCAAACCGATTTTCTACATGACAGCTTCTTTCCAGGCGCCCGAGCCGGGGTTTGAACATCAAAAAACCATGCCTACAGCCCCTGCCCCGGAAAATCTGAAATCTGAAACTGAAATCGCCATGGCGTTTGAAAAGCTTCTCCCTCAGACGCTCAAAGAGAAGTTTCTGTGTGAAAAGCCGCTGGAGATTCGCCCGGTGGTGTTCCATAACCCAATGCAGGGCCACGTCGATGAACCTGTACGCCAGGTTTGGATGCGGGCAAATGGTCAGATGCCAGCCGATTTGCGCATCCAACAATCTTTACTGGGTTATGCCTCAGACTTCAACTTCCTGCCAGTAGCCCTCCAGCCTCACGGCGTAGGTTTCCTGGAGCCGGGTATGCAGGTTGCCACCATCGATCACTCAATGTGGTTCCATCGTCCGTTCGATATGAATGACTGGTTACTGTATAGCGTGGAAAGTACGTCAGCTTCGAGCGCACGTGGTTTTGTACGCGGTGAGTTTTATTCACGCGATGGCGTTCTTGTGGCGTCAACGGTGCAGGAAGGCGTGATGCGCAAGCGCGGTTGAGATTGTGCCAGTTGACGCGACACTGAACCGACTTATGGTTTTGTCCGGGTTAATCTTGAAAGCATAAAAAAAGCGGAGCCTGTGCTCCGCTATTTTATTTAATGTCTTACTTATGCGTTGTAAGCATTTTCGCCGTGGCTGTTCACATCCAGACCTTCGCGCTCATGCTCTTCAGGTACACGCAGGCCCACAGTCAGGTCGGCAACTTTGAAGCCGATGAATGCGACTACCGCAGACCACAGAATCGTCACACCGATACTTTCTAACTGCACCAGCACTTGATGGCCCATAGTCACGCCTTCTGCGTAGCCTACACCGCCAAGGGATGGAGCGGCGAAGATACCTGTCATGATGCAACCAACGATACCGCACACGCCATGGACGCCGAACACATCGCAAGGGTCATCTACACGCAGCCATTTTTTCAGCAGCGTCACGCCCCACAAGCCAGCCAGACCAGCAACGATACCGATAATCAATGCACCGCCGACACCAACATAACCACAGGCAGGAGTAATACCAACCAGTCCTGCGATAGCACCGGAACATGCCCCCAGCAAAGATGGTTTGCCGCGCAATGCCCACTCGCCAAATACCCAACCGAGTACCGCAGCCGCTGTTGCAACAACAGTATTCACAAAGGCCAATGCAGCAATTTCGTTAGCAGCGCTTGCAGAGCCTGCGTTGAAGCCGAACCAACCGAAATAGAGAATTGCTGTACCGGTAAATACCATCGGCAGGTTGTGCGGTTTGAAGGCTTCTTTACCATAACCCACACGTTTGCCAATCAGGTATGCACCCACCAGGCCTGCTACTGCGGCGTTGATGTGAACCACTGTACCGCCTGCGAAGTCCATTGCGCCATGCGTCGCCAGCAGACCACCACCCCATACCATATGTGCAATCGGCAGGTATGAAAGCGTCAGCCAAATTACGACAAAGATAAGTACAGCCGAGAAGCGAATACGTTCAGCCAGTGCACCAACAATCAGGCCAACAGTGATACAGGCGAAGGAGCCCTGGAACGCAACATGAATATATTGGTAGAAAGAACCAGTCAGCGCGGTGAGCTGGATGTTCTTCAACATTACCCAATCGAAGTTACCGAAGAAGTTACCACCAGCACCGAAGGTTAATGAGTAGCCGTAAACCACCCACAGTACACAAACCAACGCAAACGTAACCGTAATCTGAGTCAGCATTGACAGCACGTTTTTAGAGCGAATCAGGCCGCCGTAAAACAGTGCCAGCCCAGGAATTGTCATAAACAGCACCAATGCGGTGCTAATCATCATAAAGGCGTTGTCTGCTTTATCGACTACAGCCGGTGCCGCGAGGGCAATTGATGGCGCAAGTGCCAGGGCTACAACGCCTAAGATAGAGGCTAATTTTTTCATTTTTTCCATCCCTTCACGAGTGGCAAGACGATTACAGTGCAGCTTCGTCGGCTTCGCCGGTACGAATGCGGACGACTCGTTGCAACTCAGCAACGAAAATTTTGCCATCGCCGATCTTGCCGGTATAGGCAGCTTTGCTAATGACATCAATAACTTCATCGAGTTGATCATCGGCAATTGCCACATCAATTTTCACTTTAGGCAGGAAATTGACGCTGTACTCAGCACCGCGGTACAACTCTGCATGACCCTTTTGACGACCAAAGCCTTTCACTTCAGTCACGGTCAGCCCTTGAATACCGATTGAAGACAATGCTTCACGAACGTCTTCGAGTTTGAACGGTTTGATCACCACGGTAACCAGCTTCATAGATCCCCTCCAGTCAGAATTGGGTAATAGCCTCTGCGATACGAATTAGATAAAGCAAAGGTCATGCCAAATTTGAAAAAGAGGTAATTTCAGCGCGCTAAGCTGCGCCAAATGGGGATTTTCAGGAGTGAAATTACGATGACTGGGATTAAGAAAGTTCTTAGAGAATAAAAACGCACCATTTTAGTGCATGGTGCGTTTCGCTTCTGCACCAATGGTGATAACCATTGGCTTTATGCGTGATTTTGGTGCATTACGCGGTTGCGGGTTCTTCACGCGTGGTGGCGGCTAATTCTTCACCAGCCAGTTGCAGTTGGTACATTTGCCAGTAACGCCCTTGTGCAGCCAGTAATTCGCTATGTGTGCCACGCTCTACAGCCTGACCGCGGTGCAGCACCAGAATCGTGTCGGCATCGGTAATAGTCGATAAGCGGTGCGCGATAACGACCAGCGTGGTGTGCTCACGGACGGCTGCCAGTGCTTGTTGGATTGCCTGCTCGGTGCCAGAGTCGATATTTGCCGTTGCTTCATCAAGGATCAGAATCTGCGGAGCATCCACCAGCACCCGAGCCAGCGCCAGTAGCTGTTTCTGGCCGACGGACAAATTATTACCCTGCTCGCCCAGCCGTGTATGAATTCCATCAGCCATGGTTCGAGCAAGTTCCGCAAGTTGCACCGTCTCCAGCGCTTGCCAGACGGCATCTTCGCTGATGTCGCGCCCAAGCGTAACGTTGGCAAAGAAAGAATCCGCCAACACCACCGGGTCTTGCTGAACCATTGCAACACCCTGGCGCAGCACGCGATGACTCAAGGTATCCAGCGGGCGACCATCCAGGCGGATTTCACCGTTGGTGAGTGGGTAATAACCCATCAGCAAGTTAGCAAGAGTGCTTTTCCCGCTGCCTGTGTGCCCCACCAGCGCCACAAAACTGCGCGCAGGAACATCCAGATTAATGTCCTGCAATACCAGTCGATCGCCGCGATAAGCAAAAGAGACGTTATCGACTTCGATATGGCCGCTCTCAAGCGGGCGGTCGTCGTTGCCGTAATCCTGGCGCTTACCGTCCATTAGCTCAAATACTCGCTCACCTGCAACCACCGCCTGTTGCAGCATGGATTGTTGGGTGGTGAGTTCGATTAATGGCTCATTAAGACGCCCGAGGTAGTTGATAAATGCGTATAACACGCCAACTTCAATAGTGCCGACCGAGGTAAAACCAAATAGCATCAGCAAGCCACACAACACCATTGCAGAGAACAGACTAAGCAACGGACGCAGTAAAAATCCATCGAGACGCAGGGTTTGCATTCGCGCCAGGTAATGCGAGCGGCTGGCCGCATTCATACGCTCACCAAAACGGGCCTGCTGGCGGAACTGCTGGATAACGCTCATGCCGTTGATGACTTCGTTGAAGCCATCGTTGATATCGGCCAGATAACTACGAACACGGCGCACGATCGGCGTGCTGTATCGCTGATAAATAAACATCACGATAATCACTGCCGGGAAGATGCAAATCGCCACCGTCGCCATGCGCCAGTCGAGTGTGAACATCGCCACCAGCATCGCACCAATCAATGCCGCACTACGTAATACGGTGGCTACCACCGTCACGTAGAGATCGCGAATCACTTCGGTATCGTTAGTGACGCGCGAGATCAACTGCCCAACCGGTTGGGTATCAAAAGTGCTTAATGGCTGGCGTAGTGCTGCATCCATTACATCAGTACGTAATTTTTGCACTACGCCAACGGCTGCCTGGTTAAACAGCAATGCCTGCCAGTAGTGCAGGCCCGCGGCCGAAATCGACAGTAGCAAATACGCAGTCGCAAGCCCTGCCACAGCGGCAACCGGCAACCGATGTTCAGACACCATATTATCGATGAAATAACTCACCAGAATAGGACCAGTCACTTCAGCAGCCGCCGCAATCCACAGCATCACAACCGCTCCCGCGAGCGGTTTACGCCACGGTGAGCCGTAGGCCAGCAAGCGTTTGATAGTTGGCCACTGCTTGATTGCCTTACGCATTGGCGGATTCCTCGTCTGGCGTTGCTTCTGGCGCATCATCCAGCGCCGCTTCCAATTGTTGATAGCGATACATATCGCGATACCAACCAGGCTTACCCACCAGCGCATCGTGATTACCACGCTCCACCACCTGGCCGTGTTGCATTACCAGAATTTCACTGGCTTCGGTCAGCGCCGACAAACGGTGCGCACTGATGAGAACCGTGCGGTTTTCGCCCCACTGGCGCAGGTTATGAAGAATTTGGTGTTCTGTACGCCCATCAACTGCAGAAAGTGCATCATCGAGAATTAAAATTTCTGCATCGAGCAACAATGCTCGCGCAATCGAAAGACGCTGTTTCTGGCCACCGGAAAGCATCACGCCCCGCTCGCCGACTTCAGTTTCATAGCCTTGTGGCAGACGTAAAATATCTTCGTGCACGCTGGCAAGCCTTGCGACGTGTTCGATCTCTTCCTGCGTGGCACCAGGTTTACCCAGCGCGATGTTGCTGCCAACGGTGTCGGAAAACAGGAATGGCGTTTGGTTGACTACCGCCAGGCGGCTACGCCATGAGTCGAGCTGCATCTGTGCCAATGGGATTCCGTGGAAGCAAATCTCGCCCTGGTCGATATCAAAATGGCGCTGGATAAGCGACAGAATAGTAGTTTTCCCAGCACCCGTTGGCCCGCACAGGCCAAGCATTTCGCCCGGTTTCAGGGTAAACGAAACGTTCTCAAGAGTCGGTCGTGCCGTTTGCGGGTAGTGGAACGCCTGAATATTGGCTTCCACCGTGCCGCGCCCGGCAGGCACTTCTTGCTCGCCATCTTTCACTGAAGGCGCTTCCTCCAACATGCTGCGAATACGGCTGTACGCTGCGCTGCCACGCTCAACAATGTTGAACATCCACGCCAGCGCCAGCATCGGCCAAATCATCAGGCCGAGGTACATCACAAAGCTGGTGAGTTGTCCAAGCGTCAGCGTGCCCTGAATTACCATCCAACTGCCGCCGCCAATCGCAAGCAGGTTTGCTGTGCCAATAGTGATATAAATCGTTGGGTCAAAACGCGCATCTACGCGGGCAACTTTCATATTCTTCGCACCGGCATCTTTTGCTTCGGCGGCAAACAACGCAGACTGCCTGTCT
The DNA here is from genome assembly GCF_021282405.1 of Buttiauxella cochleicola. Taxonomy (NCBI): domain Bacteria; kingdom Pseudomonadati; phylum Pseudomonadota; class Gammaproteobacteria; order Enterobacterales; family Enterobacteriaceae; genus Buttiauxella; species Buttiauxella cochleicola. Next base: position 140,556 of record NZ_JAJSOU010000003.1, on the reverse strand, counting down.
TCGAGCCCGAATGCTTTGATCATGCGGATGCTGGACAGGCTTTCCTGAGTGCGGTCATTGAGCGTAGAAAATGCAGCCTGTGCCAGTTTGAATCGCTGGTGTAACTGGTCGCCGTAACGTTTGATAACCAATGCCATAACCGGCATCGGCAATAGCGCAAGCAGCGTTAATTCCCAGCTGATTTGCGTCGACATCACAATCAACACCGCGCAGCCCATCACGAGTGAATCCACCAGCGTTAATACGCCCTCACCTGCGGCAAATACCACACGGTCGACATCGTTTGTTGCGCGCGCCATTAAATCACCGGTGCGGTGACGCAGGTAAAATTCGGGGTGCTGGCGGCTCAGTTGACGGTAGTAATCTTCGCGCAGTTCAACGGCGAGTTGATAAGACGCACCGAATAACAGTACGCGCCAGACGTAACGCAGCATGTAGACAACCACTGCGATAACCAGCATGACGCCAATCCACATCAACACGTCGGTGCCTGAAAGCGTCTGTTGGGTAACACCATCGACAATCACGCCCACCAGTTTTGGCGGCACAAGCTGCAAGATGGCAATGATAATAAGCAAGGCAACCGCCCCGAGATAGCGTCGCCACTCACGGGTGAAGTACCAGCTTAATTGAGCAAATAATCGCACGCAGTCAGATTCCTGAGATATCGTCTGCCGATGCATGGCAGAAATTGGAGGCCGGGAGCGCGGGACTTAGCGCTCTAAAGGCAAAGCCGTGGTGTATTTTATCTGTTCCATGGCGAAACTCGAAGTCACATCAGTTAAACCTGGAATGCCGTTCACCAGCCGTTTGTAAAAATCGTCATACCGTTTCATATCTTCTACCTGCACACGCATCAGGTAGTCATACTCGCCAGCCATACGCCAAAACCCCAACACTTCGGGCATTTCCGCAACGACCGAAACAAATTTGCAGTACCACTCACTACTGTGTTGTTGAGTTTTGATAAGCACAAAAGCCGTCAGCCCAAGGCCGAGTTTTTCCGGGTCTAGTAATGCTACTTTTGCCCGGATAACACCGTCGTCTTCAAGACGTTTCAGGCGCTTCCAGCAGGGTGTGGTGGTCAGATTAACGGCATCCGCGAGAGCCTGCAAAGAGAGGGTGCAGTCGTTTTGCAGCAAGGATAGCAGCTTACGGTCAATTTTATCTAACATGGCAGTATCCAGGAGAAAATTTTTCTCCATTGAATCGCCAATTAAGGCTAAAAGGCAACTTTTTTATCTTCCATTTGCATTACTCTAAGCACAAATAGACAAACGGACATCACCATGACCAGTACCTGGGTAAACCACGCGATTAGCGAAATTAATGCCGACTACCAACGCTCTGCCGACACACATTTGATTCGGCTGGCGCTACCTGGTTTTCCCGGTATTCAGCTCTATCTGAAAGATGAAAGCACACACCCAACGGGTAGCCTCAAGCATCGTCTTGCTCGCTCGCTGTTTCTGTATGGTTTGTGTAACGGCTGGATTAAAGAAGGTACGACGATCATTGAAGCGTCTTCCGGTTCAACTGCGGTTTCTGAAGCCTATTTTGCCCGTTTGTTAGGTTTACCGTTTATTGCCGTCATGCCCGCCTGCACCGCCAAACGGAAAGTAGAGCAAATTGAATTTTACGGTGGCCGCTGCCATTTCGTAGAGAGCGCATGCGAAATTTACGCGGCCTCCGAAATGCTGGAGCGTGAGTTGAATGGCCATTATATGGACCAGTTCACGTACGCCGAACGTGCGACAGACTGGCGCGGTAACAACAATATTGCCGACAGTATTTTCCGCCAAATGGAACATGAGTCTCACCCGGTGCCAGATTATATTGTAATGAGCGCGGGCACTGGCGGTACATCGGCGACCATCGGGCGTTACTTGCGCTACCAGGGCCACCCAACAAAACTGACCGTAGTCGACCCGCAAAACTCTGTATTTATGGATTACTGGCAGAATCGTGATTGCAGTTTGCGCAGTGCCATTGGCAGCAAAATTGAAGGGATTGGTCGCCCACGCTGCGAACCGTCGTTTATCCCGGATGTCATTGACGAAATGATGCGCGTGCCAGATACCGCAAGCATTGCAACTATGCAGTGGCTGGAAACGATTCTCGGCCGCAAAGTTGGCGCATCAACTGGCACAAATATGTGGGGTGTTCTGCAATTGGCTGCACGCATGCGCACTGAAGGCCGCACGGGTTCAATTGTGACACTGCTTTGTGACAGTGGTGAGCGCTATCTCGAAACCTATTACAACGCAGAGTGGGTGAAAGCAAATATTGGTGATGTGCTGCCAGCTCGAGCGGAAATCGAAAAGCTGCTTGAAAGATAACGAAAAAAAGCCGGGCAAACGCCCGGCCGGCTTAATGCCTTATCATTCGGGGGAATAAGTGAGGTTTGGTGTATCTAGCCAATGCGTCAAATAATGAGAAACAGCCTGTTTATTGCAGTGCCCAATAACAGGTAAATGCGGTAAATCTTCTTTCAGTTGCGCCATTGCGTTGCCCATGATCAAACCATGACCCACGCTTGAGAGCATTTCGCGATCGTTCATCGCGTCGCCAAATGCCATACAATCTTTCATCGTTAAACCCAGGTGCTGGCTCAATACATTGAGCGCAGAGCCTTTATTGCAGCCAATCGGTAACACTTCCAGGCAATCTACTGCCGAGAAACATAAGAATGCCCGCCCGCCCAAAGCCTCATCCAACTGAACTTTCAAACGAACAAGATCCTCGTGAGGAGCGCAGAAACAAATTTTGGTGACTTCATCGGACGGGAGGCGTTTGACGTCGACAATTTTCGGGCTAAAACCACTATAAACGTGAGCATTCAACATTTCGCCGACTTCATATTGGGTGAGCCAACCGGTGTCATTAAACACATGCAGACTCGCCTGAGTGTCCCACTGCCCGTGGATAACCATTTCCGCCGCCTCAGGAGATAGATCCTGGCGATGCAGAAGATCGCCCTGCGTTGAGTGAATACGCGTGCCGTTGCCGGTAATCAAAAACGCTTCAAGGGAGAGTTTGCTCAGCACATGACGCATTTCCAGCACATGGCGGCCCGTGGCAAACGCGAGGGTTATCTGGCGTTCATCCCGCAGACGGTTAAGAGTACGCACGGTTTCTTCACCCAAAAGATGATTGGGCATTAACAGCGTACCATCCATATCAAATGCAGCCAGACGAGCCATGTTTACTCCGATTTGTGACGACTAAAACACTGAGGGCAGTATCGCCTGGCATATACGGAACTAATAGTGAATACTTTCTGAAAATTGTTCCGGGTTTACACCAATGCGACTGTTAAACCGATTAAACCAATTTCAACGCTTATGGCAGCCTTCGGCGGGAGAACCGCAGCAAGTGACGGTAGCTGAACTCGCGGCGCGCTGCTTTTGCAGTGAGCGCCATGTACGAACGCTGCTTAATCAACTTGAAGATGCGGGTTGGCTGACATGGCATGCTCAGTCTGGGCGCGGTAAACGCGGAACATTGAGTTTTCTGGTGACTCCAGAAAGCGTGCGTTCCGGAATGATGGAGCAAGTACTCCATAAAGGGCAGCACCAGAATGCGCTAGAGCTTGCGCAAATCGCCCCTGAACAGTTGCGCCAATTGCTGCAACCGTTCCTTGGAGGGCAATGGCAAAACGATACGCCGACTTTACGTATTCCCTACTATCGCCCATTAGAACCGTTGCAACCGGGGTTCCTGCCTGGTCGTGCCGAACAGCACCTCGCGGGCCAGGTGTTTGCCGGGCTCACCCGATTCACCTCGAACTGCGCGGCACCGCAGCCCGATCTGGCTCACCACTGGCAAGTCTCCGAAGATGGCCTCAGTTGGTACTTTTTCATTCGCTCGACACTGCACTGGCATAATGGCGAACCGGTGGAAACCACGCAGTTACAGCAACGGCTGATGATGTTATTGACGCTCCCTGCGATGCGACGTTTGTTCATCAGCGTGAAGAGCATTGAGCTTGCCCATACGCAATGTATCCGCTTTGTATTGCATACTCCCGATTACTGGCTGGCGCATCGGCTGGCGAGTTATTGCAGCCGCCTGGCGCATCCTGAAGATACCCAAATCGGCTGTGGGCCATTTCGCATCAACAGCTTTAAAGAGAACCTGGTGCGTATCGAGAGTTTTGAGTATTACCACCTCAGCCACCCGCTGCTCAAAGCAGTAGAGTTCTGGATTACCCCGCAATTGTTCGACACCGAACTGGGCACCAGTTGCCGCCATCCGGTGCAAATCGCCATTGGTCAGCAAGACGAGTTGGTTCATTTACGGCCTGTAAGCAACAGTATCAGTCTTGGATTTTGCTATCTGGCGGTAAAACAAAACGGCAATTTAACACCAGAGCAGGCACGCTTCCTGATGCAAATCATTCAGCAGCAGCAGTTGATTGAAAGCCTTCCGGTCGATGAGTCGCTGATCACCCCAAGCAGCGAGATGATCCCTGGCTGGAAACTCCCCGAATGGCCATTGTCCAAATCGATAACGCTGCCGCCGCAATTAACGTTGATTTATCACTTGCCCGTTGAGTTGCACGTCATGGCGCAGCAGCTTAAAACACATCTGGCTGATTTGGGTTGCGAGCTCACACTGATATTTCATGATGCGAAAAACTGGGCAGGATGTGAGGCGTTGGCTGAGGCCGATTTAATGATGGGTGACCGTCTGATTGGCGAAGCACCTGTCTACACGCTGGAGCAGTGGTTACGCAGCGATGTGCTGTGGCCAGCGGTGCTTACTGAAAGCCAGTACACCCATTTGCAGGCAACGCTTGACCGCGTACAAATCCACCCGGATGAACACGCGCGCAGCACCGGTTTGCAGGAAGTATTCAGCGCACTAATGCGTGATGCGATAGTCTCGCCGCTGTTTAATTACCGCTACCAAATCAGCGCGCCGCCGGGTGTCAACGGCATTGAGCTCAACGCCTGGGGCTGGTTCGATTTTACCCAGGCGTGGATACCGCCACCAACGATGGCGTGAAGAAGCTGGGCAGCTATCTGCCCACGAGTTACCATAGGTTTTTAGCTGTTTAACAGGATTACTCATGAAACGTGCAGTTGTCGTCTTTAGTGGTGGCCAGGATTCCACAACCTGCCTGATTCAGGCATTACAGCAGTATGATGAAGTCCACTGTGTGACATTTGATTATGGCCAGCGCCACCGTGCTGAGATTGACGTTGCTCGTGAACTGGCGCTGAAACTGGGTGCGCGTGCGCATAAAGTGCTGGATGTAACGCTATTGAATGAACTGGCTGTCAGCAGCCTGACGCGCGATAGCATTCCAATACCAGGATACGATCCCGAAGAAAAAGGTATTCCAAGCACTTTTGTTCCAGGACGCAATATTCTGTTCCTGACGCTGACGGCGATTTACGCTTATCAGGTTGAGGCCGAAGCGGTGATCACCGGTGTTTGTGAAACGGATTTCTCCGGTTACCCGGATTGTCGTGATGAATTCGTAAAAGCTCTGAATCATGCCGTAAGTCTTGGCATGGCTCGCGATATTCGCTTCGAAACACCACTGATGTGGCTCGATAAAGCAGAAACATGGGCGTTGGCGGATTACTGGCAGCAACTGGATCTGGTGCGTAGCGAAACGCTGACCTGCTATAACGGCATTAAAGGCGACGGCTGTGGCGAATGTGCCGCCTGCAACCTGCGTTCTAACGGGCTTAACCATTTCCTGGCGGATAAACCTGGGGTAATGGCAGCAATGAAAAAGAAAACCGGCCTGAAATAAATATTAGTGGGCGTGGTCCGCTAATTGCCACGCCCCTTTATCGACTTGATTACTCCATCATTTGAACTAACTTCTCCCGCAGTTCCCCTTCCAGTGGAACCGACTTCTGAGTTTTCAAATCGATACAAACGAAAGTCAGTAACGCATCTGCGACGATCTCACCTTCTGGTTCAAGTTTAACCACCTGGCTCAAAACACCGCTTTTACCATTGAGTTGTTGTAACGAACTCTCAATACGTAGCAAATCACCAAGCACCGCCGGACGACGATAATTGATGTTGATATTCACCACGATGAAGGCGATGTTGTGCTCTGTCATCCATTGGAATCCTGCCGCATTTTCCAACCCTTCCCAGCGGGCTTCTTCGAGAAACTCAAGGTAGCGGGCATTGTTAACATGCTGATAGAAATCAAGATGGTAACCCCGAACTTTGATTTGTGTTTGCATAGCGCTAAAACCCTTTCACTGTAGTTTTAATATTCAGGTGAGGTATCAGGCCACACCAAACTGGTATGACCTGTTATTTAGCATAGCAAACTTTCCCGCCTGCGCGAGCAAGGAGCACTAAGCGTTAAAGCTTAATGTGAGACAGATTACGTTCTACCAATGCACTGCCAATCCCTGGTACCTCTTGCAATTGTTCCAGTGCCTTGAATGGGCCGTACTCTTCCCGGTAACTCACTATCGACTGCGCCTTTTTCAAGCCAACACCATTCATTGCTTTTGCTAAAGCTTCTGCGCTCGCCGTGTTAATACTTACCACGCCATCATCAGCATCGCTCGATTTAGCGGTTGCAACGGGGGTTGCAGGGGTTTTATCGCTGCGCTGTTGAGCTTGGGCCGTATCATTTTTGACAGCAACTGGGGCAGCCAAAGCCTGAGTGCAGATACTTGTACCAATAAATGCCACGGCAATGCACACTGCTTGTATTCCACTTTTGATTCCTGTTTTCATGCTGTTTCTCCTTGTGTGTTGACAGCGAAGCCACCTTACCGAGGAAAAAAAACAGCTACAAATGGCAATCTTCAAATGTGGAAAAGGCCGCGAAAGCGGCCTTTGAATGTTGCAGAGCATTGCAGTTAACTGCGAGAAACCTCGAGGTTAATTACTGCTGTTCGATGCTGTCACCCATCTTAATTTTCGCTTCTTTGCGCAAGTTGGTCATCAGCGCTTCGAAAGTGATCTGGGCGTTGTTCTGGGTGATACCCTGAACCATCGCTTTTTTCTGTTCTGCCGGCATGTCACCAGGTTTAACTTGATCCAGAGCTAACAGAACCACATTACCCTGCATGTCATTTGCCACGCCGTAGGCTGGCTTATCTTTTGCTGGTAATGGCAGATTAAAGGCAGCCTGACTGATTGGGTCCTGACCAGTACGGGTCAGCGTTTTCGCTTCACCGAAGCTCAAGCCAGCGGCTTTCATAGCTTCATCACCTTTACCCAACTTCAACGCATTCAGCAGCTTGTCTGCATCCAGCTTAGCTTGTTGCTCAGCTTTCTGATGTTTAACCTGCGCGATAACTTGCTCGCGAACTTCAGCCAACGGTTTGATAGCTTCAGCTTTGTGCTCAGCGACACGAATAACAAACGCACGATCACCATCTACTGTAATGATGTCGGAGTTCATACCCGGAGCACCATTCGCACCGACCAGACCACCATTGAAAATAGCATCTGAAACAGGTTTGAAATTCAGCTCAGCAGGTAAGTTGTCGTGACCAAACCAACCGGTCTCGACAGCTTTAACACCAGCGACTTTTTCAGCACTTGCCAGAGATTCGTTGTCATTGCTCGCCGCATCGCTAACTTTCTGCTGCAACGCGTAGTAAGCATCAACCGCTTTCTCTTGCTTCACTTTCGTAGCAATGGCGTCTTTTACTTCTGCCAATGGTTTAGTTTGCGCAGGCTGAATGTCATCAAGACGAACAACCAGGAAGCCAACAGAAGATTTGATCACACCAGAAAGCTGGCCTTTGTCTTTCAGACCGGCATTTTTCAGCTCATCAGGTGTAGTGCCTGGTTCAAGCCAACCCATGTCACCACCGTTACGGGCGGAAATAATGTCAGCTGATTTTTCTTTTGCCAGAGCAGCAAAATCACCGCCTTTGCTCAGTTCATCAAGAATCGCTTTAGCTTCGGCTTCAGTTTTAGTCTGAATCACGCTGTAACGGTTACGTTGAGGCTGAGTGAACTCGTCCTGATGCTGGTCGTAGTAAGCCTGAATATCTGTATCGGCTATTTCGACATTCTGAGAAGCCGCATCAAGCATGATGTAGCTTACTTTGAACTGCTCAGGGGCAATGTAGTTGTTTTTGTTCTGCTCATAGCTGGAGTTGATTTCCTGCTCGGAAACTTCCTGCTTCGCAGCCAGTGCGTTTACATCAATTGTGGCTTCACGAACCACACGTTGCTGCGACACCAGGGCTGCCAGTTCGTCAGTTTCACCCGCCAGCATGAAATCAGTACCCACAACGGCATTAATCAGCTGCTGAGTGGTGAGTTGATTACGCAGTGCCTGAGCGTATTGATCCGCAGTCATACCCATATTGCCGATAATCGCGGTATAACGCGCGTTATCGAATTTGCCGTTGTTCTGGAATGCGGGTTCTTTAAAGATGGCTTGTTTGATTTGTTCGTCGCTGATGCCAAGACCAAGATGTTTGGCGTATTGGTCCATTAACGCTTCATCAATCATGCGCGACAGCACCTGTTGGCGCATCTGCTTCATGTAGCCTTCATTGCCGGCTAGCACAGAGAACTGTTCGCCAAGCTGTTGCTGCTGGCGATTACGCTCACTGGCAACAGCATTTTCAAACTGACCCCGGCTGATTTCCTGGCCATTCACTTTTGCGGCGTAGTTGGCACTACCGCCAATCAGGTAGCCACTCACGCCAGTCAAAATGAATGACACGATAATGATCCCGAAAATTATCTTGATTACGAGGCTGTTTGCCGCCGTACGTAAATTGTCCATCATGGTGTAACAACACTCCACTGTAGTGTGAATGGTAAACCCAGCGCAGTCGCTAAATGGGCATCCCTGAATATGCGTACTGCTGTGCCGCTGCGTGCAAGCGGGTATTGTGACAAGAAAACGGGTTCAAATCATCAAACATGCGCAAAATTAGCCATCAGGCATAAAAAAAGGCACATCTAACGATGCGCCCTGACCTAACTTTACTAGCCTTGCCCTGTATAACCATCATTCTTCAAGCTGTAGGGGCGTTGGCTGTACTCACTTACCCAAATCACTTACTGAAGTAAGCTCATCGGGATAAGCTCTCTGGCCGCCTACCTGCAACTCGAATGCTAACGGGTATTAGCTAGCGATAAATCAGTTAACTGCTTCTTTCAACGCTTTACCAGCACGGAAACCTGGTACTTTTGCAGCAGCGATAGTGATTTCTTTGCCTGTCTGAGGGTTACGGCCTGTACGGGCAGCACGGTCTTTAACAGCAAATGTACCAAAGCCAACCAATGCAACTTCTTCCCCAGATTTCAGAGAGTCGGTAACAGCAGCAATCACAGCATCTAATGCACGTCCAGCCGCAGCTTTAGAAATATCAGCATCGGCGGCAATTTTGTCTATCAGTTGAGATTTATTCACTCTTCTCTTCCTCTCTTTATAATTTATATCGCACCAGTATCCTTCAAAGTGCGACCGCGCAGCAGTTATATCAGGCCTGTCATGCCCTTACAACACCCGTTGTTAATGGCATGCATCGCCAGCGATCTAAAGTAGCGATACAAAAAAAAGCTGGCAAGTGACAATTCACCAGCCAGCTCTGATTTTATTAACCGAATATGCGTCAGGTCACTATTTTGCGGTCACAACCTGCATTCCGTAAGGTTCGTTCTGTAATGCAAGGGTCAGAACTTCCTCAATGCGCTTCACCGGATGAATATCCAGGTCGGCGAGAACGTTGTCAGGAATCTCTTCCAGATCGCGTTTATTTTCATCCGGAATCAGAACCGTTTTGATACCGCCACGGTGTGCCGCCAGCAATTTTTCTTTCAAACCACCGATTGGCAGAACCTGACCACGCAACGTGATTTCACCGGTCATAGCCACATCTGCACGAACAGGGTTCCCTGTCAGGCAAGATACCAACGCAGTACACATCGCAATACCCGCACTTGGGCCATCTTTCGGCGTCGCACCTTCTGGCACGTGAACGTGGATATCACGTTTTTCATAGAAATCAGCATTGATGCCTAATTTCTCTGCACGGGCGCGCACTACGGTCAGTGCAGCCTGGATAGACTCTTGCATAACTTCACCCAGAGAACCGGTGTAAGTCAGCTTGCCTTTGCCCGGCACACATGCGGTTTCGATAGTCAGCAGATCGCCACCCACTTCGGTCCACGCAAGACCAGTTACCTGGCCCACACGGTTTTCGCTGTCAGCACGACCATAGTCAAAGCGCTGAACGCCGAGGAAATCTTTCAGATTGTCGCCGTTAATGGTGATGTGCTTGAGCGATTTATCCAGCAGCAGCTGTTTGACCGCTTTACGGCACAGTTTGGAGATTTCACGCTCCAGACTACGCACGCCCGCTTCACGAGTGTAGTAACGAATAATGCCGCTTATAGCACTATCCTCAACCGTGATCTCACCTTTCTTCAGCGCATTGCGTTCAATCTGCTTGGTCAACAGATGCTGTTTGGCAATGTTCAGCTTCTCATCTTCGGTGTAACCGGAAAGACGAATAACTTCCATACGGTCCAGCAGCGGTGCCGGAATGTTCATGGAGTTAGAGGTTGCCACGAACATCACGTCGCTGAGATCGTAATCCACTTCCAGATAGTGGTCGTTAAACGCCACGTTCTGTTCTGGATCAAGGACTTCCAGAAGAGCAGATGCCGGATCGCCACGCATGTCTGAAGACATTTTGTCGATTTCATCCAACAGGAATAATGGGTTTTTAACGCCCACTTTCGCCATTTTCTGAATCAGTTTGCCTGGCATAGAACCGATGTATGTACGACGGTGACCGCGAATTTCCGCTTCATCACGCACGCCGCCCAAAGCCATGCGCACGTATTTACGTCCGGTCGCACGTGCGATGGACTGACCCAGAGAGGTTTTACCTACACCAGGAGGCCCAACCAGGCACAGGATTGGACCTTTGAGCTTGTTAACGCGACTCTGGACTGCGAGGTATTCCAGGATACGATCTTTCACGCGCTCAAGGCCGTAATGATCGGTATCGAGGACTTCCTGCGCCTGACGCAGATCTTTTTTCACTTTGCTGCGCGCATTCCACGGTACCTGCACCATCCAATCGATGTAGCCACGAACCACTGTTGCTTCCGCAGACATTGGCGACATCATTTTCAGTTTTTGCAGTTCCGCTTCGGTTTTTTCACGCGCTTCTTTCGGCATTTTAGCCGCGTCGATTTTGCGTTTTAGCGCTTCGTTTTCATCTGGCGTGTCGTCCATTTCGCCGAGTTCTTTCTGAATGGCTTTCATTTGCTCGTTCAGATAGTACTCACGCTGGCTCTTTTCCATCTGCTTTTTAACGCGGTTGCGAATACGTTTCTCAACCTGCAGCAGATCGATTTCTGACTCCATCATGGCCATCAGATATTCAAGACGTTCGTTAATATCGGACATCTCAAGAACTGACTGTTTATCAGTCAGTTTCAACGGCATATGTGCAGCAATGGTGTCAGCCAGACGAGCAGGATCGTCAATGCTGTTCAGCGATGTCAGCACTTCTGGCGGGATTTTTTTGTTCAGTTTGATGTAGCCTTCAAACTGACCAATTGCGGTGCGCACCAGCACTTCCTGTTCGCGCTCTTCGATAGCTGGCGAATTCAGGTACTCAGCCTGCGCTGAGAAATGGTCACCGTTGTCAGAAAGCGTGGTGATACGCGCACGCTGTAAACCCTCAACCAGCACTTTTACCGTGCCGTCTGGCAGTTTCAGCATTTGCAAAATGGATGCGACGGTTCCCACTGAGAACAGGTCATTGACACCTGGCTCATCTGTCGAGGCTTCTTTCTGCGCCACCAGCATGATTTTTTTATCATGATCCATGGCCGCTTCCAGGCAACGAATGGATTTTTCTCGCCCGACAAACAGTGGAATTACCATGTGCGGATAAACCACCACATCGCGCAATGGCAATACGGGGATTTCAATGCGTTCAGAACGCTCAGGATTCATAGAGCTCTCTCTTAGTTAAGGTCCGCCTGGTGATGGGGCGATGTCCTCTGTTTATACCTTAAATCTTTCAATTTGCAGGAAGGCGTAAACAACGCTCCTGCACTTGAAGGATGACAGGAATCATGGCATCACCAACAAGTAATTCAGTATATGGGGATGTTTCCCGAGCATTCAATGCCAGGAATGAAGGAAAAGCAAAAGGGGGATATAAATCCCCCTTTTTAGACTAACTGACTGGTTATTTTGGCGAATTATTCACCGGATGCTTGTAGCTCTTCCGGCTTGCCATAAATTAATAATGGCTTGCTTTGACCGTCGATGACGGATTCGTCAATCACCACTTTCTCGACGTCTTCCATAGAAGGAAGATCGTACATGGTATCCAGCAATGCGCCTTCTACGATGGAGCGCAGACCACGAGCACCGGTTTTACGTGCCATTGCTTTCTTAGCAATGGCATCCAGCGCTTCGTCGCGGAATTCCAGATCAACACCTTCCAGATTGAACAACGCCTGGTACTGCTTGGTCAGGGCGTTTTTCGGCTCTTTCAGGATCTGAATCAGTGCTTCTTCGCTCAGTTCAGTCAGCGTAGCAACAACTGGCAGACGGCCGATAAATTCAGGGATCAGACCAAATTTGATCAAATCCTCAGGCTCAACCTGGCCTAACAGCTGACCTTCGGTCGCCTTCTGAGATTTACCTTTTACGGTCGCGCCAAAGCCAATACCTGAACCGGTTTCAACGCGGTTAGCAATAACTTTGTCCAGCCCTGCGAATGCACCGCCACAGATAAACAGAATCTTGGAGGTATCAACCTGCAAGAACTCTTGCTGCGGATGCTTACGGCCACCCTGAGGTGGAACCGCCGCGACAGTACCTTCGATAAGTTTCAGCAACGCCTGCTGCACACCTTCACCAGACACATCACGAGTGATGGACGGGTTATCAGATTTACGGGAGATTTTGTCGATCTCATCGATATATACGATACCGCGTTGTGCTTTCTGCACATCGTAATCACATTTCTGCAACAGTTTCTGGATGATGTTTTCGACATCTTCACCCACGTAACCTGCTTCGGTTAACGTTGTGGCATCAGCCATGGTGAATGGAACATCCAGTAAACGTGCCAGGGTTTCAGCCAGCAGGGTTTTCCCGCTACCCGTCGGCCCGATGAGCAGAATGTTACTTTTGCCCAGTTCGATACCGTTGGTGCTGTCGCCGTTACGCAGACGTTTGTAGTGGTTGTAAACCGCAACCGCCAGGACTTTTTTAGCCTGTTCCTGACCGATGACGTAATCATCGAGATGGTGACGGATTTCATGCGGAGTCGGCAGCGCACTACGTTCCCGGTGCGGAGCGACTTCTTTAATCTCTTCGCGAATAATGTCGTTACATAAGTCGACACACTCATCGCAGATATACACTGACGGCCCGGCAATCAGTTTACGCACTTCATGCTGGCTTTTGCCGCAAAAAGAGCAGTACAGCAGTTTGCCTGAACCGTCTTTGCGCTTATCTGTCATCGGTAAAACCTCTTATTTGTTTCTGTGCACCGAACAGGACGGCGCAAGTGCCATTCTACGGCGCAGCCAATCGTAAGCGCGCTATGAGCCGCTGCTATAACAATAATAGTACACGGCTCACTATTTTCGGGCATTAGCTACGGTGAGTCAGGATTGAGTCAACTAAGCCATACTCTACCGCTTCATTTGCTGCGAGGAAACGGTCACGCTCGGTGTCTCTCTCTATTTCTTCAAGAGATTTGCCCGTGTGTTGCGCCATAAGTTCGTTCATACGAGCTTTCACTTTCAGGATTTCGCGGGCATGGATTTCGATATCCGTAGCCTGGCCCTGATAACCGCCCAGCGGCTGGTGAATCATCACTCGTGAGTTCGGTAAGCAGAAGCGCTTACCCTTCGCCCCAGCGGTCAGCAGGAATGCACCCATAGAACAGGCTTGTCCCATACAGATGGTACTGACATCTGGTTTAATAAATTGCATCGTATCGTAGATAGACATACCAGCGGTAATCACACCACCTGGTGAGTTGATGTAGAGATAGATGTCTTTTTCTGGGTTTTCTGCTTCCAGGAACAGCATCTGCGCTACGATCAGGTTAGCCATATGGTCTTCGACCTGGCCCGTCATAAAGATGACACGTTCCTTAAGCAGACGGGAATAGATATCGTATGAACGCTCGCCACGCGATGTCTGTTCAACAACCATCGGCACCAGGGCCATATGGGGTGCAAATTGATCTCTTTCGCCACTGTATGACATTTCCGTCTCCTGGAATAATTAAGCCTTCGATACCTGCAGCACTGATTCTACTTGAGGTGCCAGAAGAAGACTACGCTCCTGCTTACACCTATTACCTTATTCGGACGGATTATCAGTCAGGGATCCATTTTCGAGCCATGCCCTTATTTATGGGGATAAGCTTGCCCTGTTTCAAGCATAACAACCTTTTCTTGTTACGCTAACCCTGAAACTGCGTTTTATTGATGGGTTTTCAGGGAGTCACTGATAAAAAAAGCCCGCCACCAGTAGGTGACGGGCTTGATGCAGCAATATTTTGGCGATGATGCCAAAAATTATGCTTACGCTTGCTGGTTCATCAGTTCGCTAAAGTTAGTGGCTTTCTCAGTCACTTTCGCTTTAGACAGAACAGCTTCAACAGCTTGTTCTTCCAGAGCAACATTACGCATGTTGTCCATCAGTTCTTTGTTTTTGCTGTAGAATTCTACAACTTCAGTCGGATCTTCGTAGGCAGAAGCCATTTCTTCGATCAGACCTTTAACGCGTTCTTCATCAGCTTTCAGCTCGTGGGTACGAATGACTTCGCCCAGCAGCAGGCCAACAACTACGCGACGTTTAGCTTGTTCTTCGAACAGTTCACGTGGCAGTTCCAGCGCTTGTTTTTCGTTGCCACCAAAACGCTGAGCAGCCTGGCGACGCAGAACGTCGATTTCGCTGTCGATCAGTGCAGCTGGAACATCGATGTTGTTCGCATTAACCAGACCGTCGATTGCTTGAGACTTGATGCGGTTACGCACAGCGCCTTTCAGCTCACGATCCATGTTTTTACGAACTTCGGTGCGCAGACCAGCTACAGAACCATCTTCAACGCCGAAACGCTTGATGAATTCTTCAGTAAATTCTGGCAGTTCACGCTCTTCTACTTTCTTCAGAACGATGTCGAACTTAGCCGCTTTACCTTTCAGGTTTTCAGCGTGGTAATCTTCCGGGAAGGTCACTTCGATAGTGAATTCTTCGCCAGCTTTGTGACCAACCAGACCGTCTTCAAAACCTGGGATCATACGACCCTGGCCCATTGCCAGCACGAAGTCAGACGCTTTGCCGCCTTCGAATACTTCGCCGTCTACAGAACCGGTGAAATCGATAGTTACGCGGTCTTCTGCAGTTGCAGCAGCGTCTGAATCTTTCCAGGTCGCCTGTTGCTTACGCAGGGTGTCCAGCATTGCATCAACGTCTTCGTCAGTCACTTCTACAACCGGTTTTTCAACTTCGATTGCTTCCAGACCCTGCAGCTCAACTTCTGGGTACACTTCAAACTCAACCGCGTAGGTGAAGTCTTCGCCCAGTTTGTATTCGCCTGGAACGTAGTTCGGTGCGCCAGCTGGATTGATTTTTTCTTTGATGATCGCTTCAACAAAGTTGCGGCTCATCAATTCGCCCAACACGTCCTGGCGAACAGAAGCGCCATAGCGTTGTGCGATAACAGTCATCGGCACTTTTCCTTTACGGAAACCGTCGATACGGGCTTTCTTTGCCACGTTGACCAGCTCGCTTTTTACAGCGGTTTCGATGCTGTCTGCAGCGATAGTAATCGTGAGACGGCGGCCAAGGCCCTGAGTGGTTTCAACTGAAACTTGCATCTTGTTACCTCAAAAAATCACAGTGCTCGGTCAACTCTGGAAGCGCTCATTTGCACTTCGCAGAACCGGGATGCCTTCTGTATCAGAATCACATTCCCTGTCGTCAGAATCGTCCCGAAGACATTCCGAAAAATAAGACGCAGCATTATAGCGGCATCACCAAGGTGAGTCGAGAACGGCAACACAGTGTTGCTGCGGCCCTTTTCACAGTTCTTTTGGATTTTTTGCCCAAACCCTGGAATAACGAGGGCTATTTCAGACAAAACAAAACGGCCCGCAGGCCGTTTTATAAAACACGATTCATATACCGCAACATAAAGGAAAAGTTCCCTCAGTTGCAAGTCTGAAGGTTAACTTCAGGCGATTGACCCTGCTCCACGGCAAGGTGGGGAGGCGAGAATAGTGTCATGCAACCCCTCCCATTCCTTTATGGTGTAGGTATGCAATGCCAGCGCATGCACCGTTGACGAGAGTTCTGCACTCAAAGTGCCATAAATCATACGATGACGATTTAAAAAACGCTCACCCACAAAACGATCGCTGACCAGAACCACTTTGAAATGACTCTCTGAACCTGCCGGGACATTGTGACGATAGCTTTCATCCGCGACTTCCAGGATCACGGGTTCAAACGCTGCCCTTAATTTTGATTCTATTTGCTCGCGCATCATCATGAACTTTCTCCTCGACTACGTAGAGATGCCACTCATCCCTTTAAATGTTAGCCGCTTTTAGCCGTTTTAATAACGGAATTACAACAATTATTTAGCTTTCGTCTGATTTTCTTAGCCAAGCCCCTGTAGATTAATGTGATTACGGCACTAATCGAGGGCAAAGTGGTCAGATAGCTTTGCAACCGCTCAGAAAAAGCGCAACGCGATGAAATTACGTGCGTTAACTACTTCCCCTGGGCAAACGCAGTGTTATGATGGCGTGATTTTTTATCTGCCTGCCCCTTGAGTACATTGAGATAGCGAACATGTTAAAAAAACTATTATTCCCGTTGGTCGCCGTATTTATGCTGGCCAGCTGTGCAACACCACCAACTACTATTGATGTTTCTCCAACCATTAGCTTGCCACAGCAAGACCCAAGCTTGATGGGTGTGACTGTCAGCATCAACGGTGCAGATCAACGTAAAGACCAGGCTCTGGCTAAAGTCACTCGTGATAACCAACTGGTTACATTGACTCCATCTCGTGACCTGCGCTTCTTGCTACAAGAAGTGCTGGAAAAACAGATGACTGCTCGTGGTTACATGGTTGGACCAAACAGTCCGGTTGATCTGCAAATCATCGTAAACCAGTTGTTTGCTGACGTGTCTCAGGGCAGCGTGCGCTACAACATCGCCACTAAAGCTGACATCGTGATCATTGCGACGGCGAAAAATGGCAACAAGATGACCAAAAACTACCGTTCTAGCTATAACGTAGAAGGGGCGTTCCAGGCCACCAACAAAAATATCGCCAACGCGGTGAACTCCGTATTGACTGATACCATTGCTGATATGGCTCAGGACACCAGCGTTCACGACTTTATTAAGCAGAACGCTCGTTAATCAATACCCCACCAGCCCGCATCATGCGGGCTGGCTGTAGAGCAAAGTATGCCCAATCATTATCTGCGTCTCTTCCAGCAACCTAAGTCAGCCATCCTTTTGATTTTAGGTTTTGCATCCGGTCTGCCACTCGCCCTCACCTCCGGCACGCTACAAGCATGGATGACGGTCGAAAACATCGATCTTAAAACCATTGGTTTCTTCTCGCTTGTCGGGCAAGCCTATGTATTTAAGTTTCTGTGGTCGCCGATTATGGACAGATATACGCCGCCGCTACTTGGACGGCGTCGTGGTTGGTTGCTGATCACCCAAATTCTGTTGCTGGTTGCTATTGCGGGCATGGGTTTCCTTGAACCCGGCTCGCAATTACGTTGGATGGCAGCATTGGCGGTTGTCATTGCTTTCTGCTCGGCCTCTCAAGATATCGTCTTTGATGCATGGAAAACGGATGTTCTTCCGGCTGAAGAACGCGGCACGGGTGCAGCAATCAGTGTGTTGGGTTATCGCCTGGCGATGCTGGTATCGGGTGGTTTAGCACTATGGCTTGCGGATAGATATCTTGGCTGGCAAGGCATGTACTGGTTGATGGCCGCATTGATGCTGCCCTGTATCATCGCGACATTGCTAGCCCCAGAGCCCACCGATGCAATTCCGGTCCCAAAAAGCCTTGAACAAGCCGTCGTCGCGCCGCTGCGTGATTTCTTTGGTCGCAACAATGCATGGCTAATCCTGCTGCTGATTGTTTTGTACAAACTTGGTGATGCATTCGCCATGAGTTTGACGACCACATTTTTGATTCGCGGCGTCGGTTTTGACGCAGGCGAAGTCGGCATGGTGAATAAAACGCTGGGACTGATTGCCACTATAATTGGCGCACTGTACGGCGGTATTTTGATGCAGCGCCTGTCGCTTTTCCGCGCATTGCTGATCTTTGGCATTTTGCAGGGTGTCTCTAATGCTGGTTACTGGCTTCTTTCGATTACTGATAAGAATATGTTCAGCATGGCAACCGCCGTTTTCTTTGAGAATCTTTGCGGTGGCATGGGCACGGCGGCATTTGTCGCGTTGCTTATGACGCTGTGTAATAAATCGTTTTCTGCGACTCAGTTTGCGCTGCTTTCGGCACTTTCGGCTGTAGGTCGAGTTTATGTCGGCCCGATTGCCGGTTGGTTTGTTGAAGCCCACGGCTGGCCGACGTTTTACTTGTTCTCAGTAGTTGCCGCTGTTCCTGGCATTTTGCTGCTGTTAGTGTGCAAAACAACGCTGGAATACACCCAGAATAACGATAGTTTTATCCCACGCAGTGAATTTTCATCCGCCTATCGCATTGCTCTACGGGCATTGATGCTGGGCTGTGCGCTTCTCGCCGTGTGGTTGGTGGTGTTGATTACCAATGCCATCGGCCTGACAAACTGGGCGTTCAACCTTCAGTTCCTTGAATGGGGTGCGCTTTTTGCTATTGGCGGGATTTTGTTTGGTGGGTTGCTCGATTACCTGGCTTTGCGAAAAACGGCACTGGTCTAAAAATCACCCAATAAATATTAATAATAAGTTTCGACGCGTGATTATATTGTTCAGTTAACACGCAGTTATTCGTTGGGTGAATTATTTCTCGAAAGCAAGACTCTTTTTTTACATTATTAGCAGGAAAATTATTTTCTTCGTACCTTTAACCGATTCAGCCAGCCGGTCAATTAATTTACAGCTCATCTCGTTTGTTAATTGATGCTATTTTGTTAAATTTATGTTTAGCCAAATGATTGGTTATACCAATTAACCTACACTATTTATAGCAACATAGGTTTTCGTTATAACCCAGCAAGGTGCGGGCTATCTCGATATTTTACAGTTTGTTGCATTCTATGTGACATTGTCGGCAGAACCCGGTAACACCACACTGACACTACGCCATTCATGTTTACAGTAATGTAACCTTCCCGTAAAATGCCTTCACACTTTAAACGACAATTAGAGCTCCCCGGAATTGAGGTCGTTAAATGAGACTCAGGAAATACAATAAAAGTTTGGGATGGATGGCATTAATTACAGGCACTTTTTTACTGAGTGGCTGTGATTCTGCACTTCTGGACCCCAAAGGACAAATTGGACTGGAACAACGTTCATTGATACTGACAGCAATCGGGCTGATGTTGATAGTAGTAATACCCGCTATCGCAATGGCTATCGGTTTTGCCTGGAAGTATCGTGCTTCAAACACAAACGCCAAATACAGCCCCAACTGGTCGCATTCGAACAAAGTTGAAGCTGTGGTCTGGACGATTCCTATCCTTATCGTCATCTTCCTCGCGGTACTAACCTGGAAAACCACGCACGCTCTTGAGCCAAGCAAACCGCTTGTTCACGATGCAAAGCCGGTGACCATCGAAGTTATCGCCATGGACTGGAAATGGTTCTTCATCTATCCAGAGCAAGGTATTGCTACGGTGAATGAAATCGCCTTCCCAGCCAATACCCCGGTGGAATTCAAAATCACTTCTAACTCAGTGATGAACTCCTTCTTTATTCCGCGCCTGGGCAGCCAAATCTACGCAATGGCAGGTATGCAGACCAAATTGCACTTGATTGCTGACGAATCAGGCACCTACGACGGTATTTCGTCTAACTACAGTGGTAAAGGTTTCTCTGGGATGAAGTTCAAGGCAATCGCCACCCCAGATATGGACACCTTTAACCAATGGGTTGCTAAAGCTAAACAATCTCCAGAAGTCATGAACGATATGGCAACTTACGAGAAACTGGCACAGCCTAGCGAATACAACAAAGTCGAATACTTCTCCGCTGTTAAGCCAGATTTGTTTAAAGACGTAATCAACAAATTCATGGGGCACGGGAAGAGCATGGACATGACCCAACCTGAAGGCGAGCACGCTGCGCACGAAGGTATGGAAGGCATGGACATGAGTCACGCGGAAACCTCTCACTAAGGGGCCGAGGAATAATACGATGTTCGGAAAACTTACACTGGATGCAATCCCATACCATGAGCCCATTGTCATGGTTACGGTGGCAGCAATTATCGTCGGGGGACTGGCGCTAGTTGCAGCTATCACTTACTTCGGTAAGTGGGAATATTTATGGAAAGAGTGGTTCACCTCGGTTGACCACAAACGCCTCGGCATAATGTACGTGATTGTCGCAATCGTCATGCTTCTGCGTGGCTTTGCTGATGCCATCATGATGCGTAGCCAGCAAGTTCTGGCTTCCGCCGGAGAAGCAGGCTTCCTGCCACCTCATCACTACGACCAGATCTTTACCGCCCACGGCGTAATCATGATCTTCTTCGTGGCGATGCCATTTGTTATCGGCTTGATGAACGTTGTCGTGCCGTTGCAGATTGGTGCGCGTGACGTTGCCTTCCCATTCCTGAACAACCTGAGCTTCTGGTTCACTGTTGTGGGTGTGGTGCTGGTTAACCTGTCTCTTGGGGTAGGTGAATTCGCGCAAACCGGTTGGGTGGCTTATCCGCCGCTATCGGGCATTGAATACAGTCCGGGGGTTGGCGTCGACTACTGGATATGGGCACTTCAGCTCTCGGGTATCGGTACGACATTAACGGGTATTAACTTCTTCGTTACTATCCTGAATATGCGTACGCCTGGCATGACAATGTTCAAAATGCCGGTGTTTACCTGGGCTTCGCTGTGTACCAACGTACTGATTATCGCGGCATTCCCAATCTTCACCGTGACCGTCGCACTGTTGACCCTTGACCGCTACCTTGGCACCCATTTCTTTACCAATGATATGGGTGGCAACATGATGATGTATATCAACCTCATCTGGGCATGGGGTCACCCGGAAGTTTATATCCTGGTGCTGCCGGTGTTTGGTGTGTTCTCAGAAGTGGTTGCGACATTCTCGAAAAAACGCCTGTTCGGTTACACCTCTCTGGTGTGGGCGACCATCGCGATTACGGTACTGTCGTTCATCGTTTGGCTGCACCACTTCTTCACCATGGGCAGCGGCGCGAACGTCAATGCGTTCTTCGGTATCGCCACTATGATTATCGCCATCCCAACAGGGGTGAAGATCTTCAACTGGCTGTTCACCATGTATCAGGGTCGTATCGTCTTCAACTCCGCGATGCTGTGGACCATTGGCTTCATCGTCACCTTCTCTATCGGTGGCATGACCGGTGTTCTGTTAGCGGTTCCGGGTGCTGACTTCGTACTGCACAACAGCCTGTTCCTGATTGCTCACTTCCATAACGTGATTATCGGTGGTGTGGTGTTCGGTTGCTTCGCTGGCCTGACTTACTGGTGGCCAAAAGCCTTCGGCTTCACGCTGAACGAAACCTGGGGCAAGCGTGCATTCTGGTTCTGGATCATCGGCTTCTTCGTCGCATTTATGCCGCTGTACGTGCTGGGCTTCATGGGTATGACCCGTCGCCTGAGCCAACAGATTGATCCGCAGTTCCACACTCTGCTGGTTGTTGCAGCTTGCGGTGCAGCGCTGATTGCTCTGGGCATCCTGTGCCAGCTGATTCAGTTCTACGTATCAATCCGTGACCGTGAGCAGAACCGTGATCTGACTGGTGACCCGTGGGGTGGCCGTACGCTGGAGTGGGCAACTTCTTCCCCTCCTCCGTTCTACAACTTTGCCCACCTGCCACACGTTCATGAACGTGATGCATTCTGGGAAATGAAAGAGAAAGGTGAAGCGTACAAACAGCCAACGCATTATGAAGAGATTCATATGCCACGTAACAGCGCTGCGGGCATCGTAATTGCTGCGTTCGCTACCGTGTTTGGTTTTGCGATGATCTGGCACATCTGGTGGCTGGCGATTGCTTCATTCGCAGGCATCATCATCACCTGGATTGCGAAAAGCTTCGACGAAGATGTGGATTACTACGTTCCGGTTGCGGAAGTCGAAAAACTGGAAAACCAGCACTTCGATGAAATTACCAAAGCAGGGCTGAAAAATGTCAACTGAAACTCTCACTCACGCTAACGCCCACGCCGCTGAGCATGGGCATCACGATGCAGGAACCAACAAGGTCTTTGGTTTCTGGATCTACCTGATGAGCGACTGCATTCTGTTCTGTTGCTTGTTTGCTACCTATGCCGTTCTGGTGAACGGCACTGCCGGCGGCCCGGCAGGGAAAGACATTTTCGAACTGCCATTTGTGCTGGTTGAAACTGCCCTGCTGTTGTTCAGCTCCATCACCTACGGCATGGCGATCATCTCCATGAACAAAGGCAACAAGAGCCAGGTTATCTCCTGGCTTGCGCTGACCTTCCTGTTTGGTGCGGGCTTCGTCGCGATGGAAATCTATGAATTCCATCACCTGATCAAAGAAGGTTTCGGTCCGGATCGTAGCGGCTTCCTGTCAGGCTTCTTTGCCCTGGTTGGTACGCACGGTCTGCACGTAACTTCGGGTCTGGTCTGGATGGCGTTGATGATGTTCCACGTTTACCGTCGCGGCTTGACCCCTGCTAACCGCACTCGCCTGATGTGCCTGAGCTTGTTCTGGCACTTCCTGGATGTGGTTTGGATCTGTGTATTCTCGGTTGTTTATCTGATGGGGGCGATGTAATGAGCCATTCAAATGAACACGCTGGCGCCCACCACGGTAGCGTTAAAACCTATATGACTGGTTTTATCCTGTCTATCATCCTGACGGCAATCCCGTTCTGGATGGTGATGACAGGTACAGCATCCCATGCCGTTATTCTTGGCGTGGTGCTGGTAAGTGCTGTGGTACAGATTTTGGTTCACCTGGTGTGCTTCCTGCACATGAACACCTCTTCTGAGGAGCGTTGGAACCTGGTGGCCTTTGCCTTTACTGCGCTGATAATAGCCATTCTGGTGGTCGGCTCTATCTGGATTATGTGGAACCTCAACCAGAACATGATGGTTCACTAAGAACGGCCTATACCCAAATCATTCGGGTTGCAGGAAGGCGGCAACCGAGTGAATCCCCGGGAGCTTAGTAAGCTAAGTGACCGGGGTGAAAGAGGGCAGCCAACACCCCTGCAATCTGAAGGATGACGGGTATATATGATTAAGCAATACCTGCAAGTAACAAAACCAGGAATTATTTTCGGCAATTTAATTTCTGTCATTGGCGGATTTTTACTGGCCTCAAAGGGCAGTATTGATTATTCCCTGTTTATCTCCACCCTGGTTGGGGTGTCGTTGGTCGTGGCGTCGGGTTGTGTTTATAACAACTTCATCGACCGCGATATTGACCGCAAGATGGAGAGAACCAAGAACAGGGTTTTGGTCAAAGGCTTGATTGCGCCGAAAACCTCGCTGGTATACGCCACCTTGTTGGGTATTGCTGGCTTCATGCTGCTGTGGTTTGGTGCTAATCCGCTGGCTATGTGGTTAGGTGTAATGGGCTTTGTGGTTTATGTCGGCGTTTATAGCCTGTACATGAAACGCAAATCCGTTTACGGCACGCTAATTGGCAGCCTGTCAGGTGCTGCACCGCCAGTTATTGGTTACTGCGCTGTAACCAATGAATTTGATGCCGGTGCTTTAATCCTGCTGGCTATCTTTAGCCTGTGGCAGATGCCGCACTCGTACGCGATTGCTATCTTCCGCTTTAAAGATTACCAGGCCGCCAACATTCCGGTGTTGCCGGTGGTTAAAGGGATTTCGGTCGCGAAAAACCACATCACGGTTTATATCATCGCTTTTGCTGTCGCAACGTTGATGCTGTCGCTGGGTGGTTATGCCGGATGGAAATATCTGGTTGTTGCCGCCGCCGTCAGTGTCTGGTGGTTGGGTATGGCATTACGTGGTTATAAAGTGGAAGACGATAAAGTCTGGGCGCGCAAATTGTTCGTCTTTTCAATCGTTGCTATTACCTCATTAAGCGTGATGATGTCGGTCGATTTCATGGTGCCAGATTCACAAAATCTTATGACTTACGTCTGGTAAGTCATGAACCTCATAAAAGGGCGCAATTGCGCCCTTTTTTATTAGTGCCATCAAGCATTCCACATTGTAATATTTATTAAACAACCAGCCATTTACCCTCCCCTGCCCACGCACTACACTAAGGCCTGCTTTTTATCTGAGGTGGTAATGAACGATTACAAAATGACGCCCGTCGAGTTACGAGCGACGTGGGGTTTAGGCACGGTATTTTCACTACGCATGCTCGGCATGTTTATGGTGCTACCGGTTCTTACTACTTACGGAATGGCGCTACAGGGTGCCAGTGAAGCGCTAATTGGTATTGCCATCGGCATCTATGGTCTTGCTCAAGCTGTCTTCCAGATTCCTTTTGGTCTGCTTTCCGACCGTATTGGCCGCAAACCGCTAATTATCGGTGGCTTGCTGATATTCGTGCTTGGTAGCGTAATAGCTGCGCTGTCTGACTCTATCTGGGGCGTTATTCTTGGCCGTGCATTACAAGGCTCAGGTGCAATTGCTGCGGCTGTAATGGCACTGCTTTCGGATTTAACCCGCGAACAGAATCGTACCAAAGCCATGGCTTTTATCGGCGTGAGCTTCGGCGTCACCTTTGCCATCGCCATGGTACTGGGCCCAATCATCACCCATAGCCTCGGCTTAAACGCACTGTTCTGGATGATTGCCGTATTGGCAAGTTGCGGCATTTTAATCACCCTGTGGGTGGTGCCAAACACCAAAAGCCATGTGTTGAACCGCGAGTCCGGCATGGTGAAAGGCTGCTTTAGCAAAGTGCTGGCCGAGCCGAAACTACTGAAGCTGAACTTCGGCATCATGTGCCTGCACATCATGTTGATGTCGACGTTTGTCGCGCTCCCAGGCCAACTCGAGCAGGCGGGTTTCCCGGCGTCTGAGCACTGGAAAGTTTACCTTTGCACTATGTTGATTGCTTTTGCTTCAGTGGTTCCATTTATCATTTATGCGGAAGTAAAACGCCGTATGAAACGCGTGTTTGTGGGCTGTGTTGCATTATTGCTAATCGCTGAAATTGTTCTGTGGGGTTCCGGCCCGCACTTCTGGGAACTGGTGTTGGGTGTCCAATTGTTCTTCCTCGCCTTTAACCTAATGGAGGCTATTTTACCGTCGCTTATCAGCAAGGAATCTCCGGCAGGTTACAAAGGAACGGCGATGGGGATTTACTCCACCAGCCAGTTTTTAGGCGTAGCCATTGGCGGTTCACTGGGCGGATGGATTGACGGGTTATTTGATTCGCAGACGGTATTCTTGATGGGCGCATTACTGGCAATGGTGTGGCTACTAGTCAGTAGCACTATGACTGAGCCACCGTATGTGGCAAGCCTGCGAATTGAACTTCCGGAAGATGTGACCGCAGACGAATCACTAAAACAGCGTTTGCTGGCTCAACATGGCGTGAGTGATGTGAATATTATCGCGCAGGAACGCAGCGCCTACGTGAAGATAGACAGCAAGCTAACGAATCGATTTGAGATTGAACAGTTGGTGAAAGGGGCATAAAGCCCCTTTAAAAATCAGTCGCGGAAGTTTTTAAACTGGAACGGTTGCCCCAAATCACCACCACGAACCAGCGCCATTGCGGCCTGTAAATCGTCGCGAGATTTGCCGGTTACACGCAGCTCTTCGCCCTGAATCTGCACCTGAACTTTGGTCTTGCTGTCTTTAATCAGCTTCACAATTTTCTTGGCGATAGTCGATTCAATGCCCTGCTTGAGCTTCGCTTCAACGCTCCAGGTTTTACCGCTGTGCACGAACTCTTCCGGCACATCAATTGAAGCTCCTTCGATACCGCGCTTAAGCAGCTTGGCACGAAGAATATCCAACAGTTGGTTGACCTGGAAGTCAGACTCGCTGGCAACTTTGATGGACTGATTTTTCTCATTCAGTTCAAATGTTGCCGGCACATTACGGAAGTCAAAACGAGTAGCAACCTCACGTTCCGCGTTTTCAATCGCGTTACGCACTTCCTGGATATCAATTTCAGACACAATGTCAAAAGATGGCATGCTTTCTTCTCCCTCTCTTTTTGTTGCGTTGCATAATACCTGCTGGGCCGCGCAAAACAACCCGTTAAAGCAGGAGAGAGCCCTGTATAATATAGATTAAGCAAAACATCTGCTGCCAGGAGGCAAAATGAAAATCACCGTGCTAGGTTGCGGTGCGCTCGGCCAACTCTGGCTGGCATCGCTTTTTAAGCAGGGACATGAAGTTCAAGGATGGCTGCGCGTGCCGCAACCTTTTTGCCATGTCAATCTGGTCGAAACCGATGGTAGCGTGTTCAACCAAACGCTTATCGCCAACGATCCTGATTTTCTCGCAAGTAGTGAATTATTGCTGGTGACACTAAAAGCATGGCAGGTTTCTGACGCCGTGAAAGCACTGGCCGGCAAACTTCCGACTAACTGCCCTATTCTGCTGCTACATAATGGTATGGGCACTCTCGAAGAATTAGGGGCATTGCACCAACCCCTTTTATCAGGTGCTACCACGCATGCTGCCCGACGCGATAACAACATCATTATTCACGTAGCCAATGGCATCACACATATTGGGCCTGGGAACGCTGCGGGCAACGATTTTAGCTTTCTTGCAGATATGCTGCACCATGCGTTACCTGAAATAGCCTGGCACGACAACATTCTTGCAGCGAACTGGAAAAAACTGGCTGTGAACTGTGTGATAAACCCACTTACTGCACTCTACAATTGCCCGAATGGTGAGCTGCGCCATCATCAGAGCGAAGTTGATGAGATATGCCATGAGGTCGCCAGAGTAATGGAACGTGAAGGTCACCACACTACGGCCGAAGACTTGATTTATTATGTCGGCGAAGTTATCGAAAGCACGGCGGAAAATATTTCATCGATGCTTCAGGATGTGCGCATCGAACGCCACACTGAGATTGATTACATTACTGGTTATTTACTGCAACGCGCGCGCGCCCATGGCCTTTCAGTGCCGGTGAACAGCCGCTTGTATGAGCAAATAAAGCGTAAGGAGAATGAATATGAGCGCTCGAGCACTGGTTTGTCTGGCTCCTGGGACTGAAGAGACCGAAGCTGTCACCACTATCGATCTTCTGGTCCGTGGCGGTATTAGCGTTACTACAGCAAGCGTTGCCAGCGATGGGGATCTGACGATTACCTGTTCGCGTGGGGTAAAACTGCTCGCTGACGCGCCGCTGGTTGAAGTGGCGGACGGTGAGTTTGATATCATCGTTTTGCCGGGCGGCTTAAAAGGTGCGGAATGTTTCCGCGACAGCCCACTGCTGGTTGAAACCGTGCGCCAATTCCATCTTTCAGGGCGCATCGTTGCCGCTATATGTGCCGCAGCCGGTACGGTATTAGTTCCGCATGAACTTTTCCCAATCGCCAATATGACTGGTTTTCCTGGGCTAAAAGAGACGATTCCAGAAGAACAATGGCAAGATAAACGTATGGTCTGGGATCCGCGTTTTAACCTGTTGACCAGTCAAGGGCCAGGTACTGCGATGGATTTTGCCCTAAAGATTATCCATCTGCTGGCAGGGAAAGAAAAAGCCGCTGAAGTAGCGGCTCAGGTTGTCTTGCCTCCGGGTATTTTCGATTATCGGATCTAATCTGTAAGCGCCCTAAAACCAGGGCGCTCCGCTCATGACGTTGCCATAAAACAACATCCTGCCTGCAAATTCACCCGATAGAATTATCCCTACCAGCAATATCCCTGCAAATAACGGGATTTTTCTACTGCCTGCGCGAGATAATAGCCAGCCACTTACGACAAGACTTGCCAGCAACTGCCACCAGAACAACGCACTGCTGGCTTCCGCACCGGGAATTCTGTATCGCATCCACAGCGACATTGCGACCAACGCGATTCCCAGCAACAACCCAAATTTAAGCGTAGCCGGGAGATTTTGCTGAACATAATTTGCCATGACGCTGACACTGGCAAATCCAAGCAATATTGAGGTGCCGAAGAAAGCGGACGGAGTGGCGAGTGTGTTCCACAATGGGTGCAGCGTCATCTGGTAATAGATCTGAGAGCTGACAAGTATTGCGCCAATGCCCAGTAAACACACGCCCCAGTTGGCGACTTTCATCCATACTGAATCGTTCGCAAACCAGCACATTATGAGCCACAGCGTCAGAGCGCCATTAAGCAAAATAAAGGCAACGACTTCACGACTAAGCCATGAGCGCCCTATCCCAGCAAAAGCCCGATAGGCTCCCAATGGCGACCCCAAATGTGCCAAAGAAGCACAGGAACCTACTACAGTTACCAGCCAAAAAGCTGATGCAATTTTGCGCGTTGTTAGCGTATCAAAAACCCTATCTCTCCCAACCAGGCAAAGAGTTAAAGCGATGACACCACCTATCCCCCATTGCGCCAGAACAGTAAAGAACACGAGCGGTAATTCATAAATTTCCATATAAGCTCCTTATTCATCCGCAGGAATGATCACGATATTTGGCCCACTGATCCGGTGGTCAGGCAGGTGATAACGTTTCTCCAGCCGTTCCCAGGGAGTTTGATATTCCGCTCGTAGTGCCGAAATTTCGCCAAAGCGCAGCACCCCTGCAGGGCAAGACTCAACACAACGCGGTAATAAACCTTCATCTAGCCTCTCGGCACAAAGATTACATTTACTCGTTTTACCTTCATTGGGATCGAACACGGGTGCGTTATATGGACAAGCCATAATGCACATACGGCAACCGATACAGCGGTCGTGATCCTGTACTACGATGCCATCAGGACGTTTATGGTAGGTATTCGCCGGGCAAACTTTTATGCATTGAGGATCGTCACAGTGGTTACAGGACATCGTAATAAATGCCTGACTGTTTGGATCATCCGTCCGACACTCCCTTACACGTCGCCAAAGCACGCCCAGAGGTGTTTCGTTTTCTGATTTACACGCCATGCTGCATGTTTTGCAGCCATAGCAGTTTTTCATATCGATGAGAAAACCATATTGTTTAGCCACAGTTACGCCTCCCTTCTCACATCAACCAACGTACTGTTACAGCAATGTCCGTTGCTTAATGGTTCCACATGATCATTCGTTACATGGCTACTACTACCGCCCTGTTGTTCCCACCAACCGTTATCTAACGACACCACACCACGCTTTATATGAGTGGTTACATCCGCTATCGCCCGATGTTCGCCGCGATGGTTATAAACCACCACCCATTCGCCAGCGCTGATATCGCGCGAGCGCGCATCATCGGGATGAATCATCACGTTTGGACGGTTACGTTGAACCTCGAGGATCCATTCATTCATGCCGTGGCTAGAATGAACGCTGCGGGCCAGCTTTCGCTGTACCGCCATTAGAGGATATTTTTTCGCGAGCTCAGGAGAGCCTTTTACTGACTCAGAAACCTGTTTCCAGGTGACCACCGGTGAAAAGTTTTTCTTTTGCCACTCTTCTATAAACAGATTTGCTTTGCCCGTACTGGTCCGGAATTGCCCGTCTTTGAATGGAATCCAATCGCCCTCCGTTGGGCGAACAGGTCCTTTAGCCAACATCTCACGAGTAATACCAGAACCTTCCAGGCAAGCATCGATGTAGTGCTCTATTGGCTGGTTGAACACCTCACCAAAGCCAAAGCGCTCTGCGAGTCGGGCAAAAATCCAATAATCAGGTTTCGCTTCACCCGGCGGTTCCACAGCCTTTTCCATCAATTGCACGTAATGACTACGCACACCAGCCATCAGGCTTACATCTTCAAAAATGGTCGTAACTGGAAGCACCAGATCCGCATACAGCGCTGAGGAAGTCATCAAGTTGTCCGCAACCACAACAAAAGGAACGCTTTTGAAGGCTTCCCGAACCTGGTTGGTATTGGGGAGTTGAGTCATAGCTCCCATCGTCATGTTCCACCAGAACTTAACAGGATGAGGTTTCTGCTGGACAATCCATTCCCCAATTTTCGACACAGGAATTGGCGCAATTTTTTTTGCATTTGGTGCAGGTGGGATAATGGGGGAGAACTTAGCCATCTGCCTTGCGCCACCGGCATCGCAAACACCAGCGCCCCGTTTACCAATATTCCCAGTGAGCAATGCCAGATAGAATTGGCTCGCAGCGACATAAGTCCCAAATTCAGTGCGTTGCGCACCGGACATATTCTGGATAATCATCGAAGGTGTTGTGCTGGCGTAATCACGAGCAAGTCGCAATACCGTCTGTTCAGGAATATCAGTTTCTTCTGTTACTCGTTGAACATTCCAGGGCTCTGCTTCTTGTTTTATCTGGTCAAGAACGGTGGTAAACGCGCTGCCAACTGGCAATTCGTTGCTGAAAAGAGCAGGTATTACTCCGGGTAAGTCATGACGCACAACGCGCTGACTGCGGGTATCGAAGACCAGATAGCTATCCGGATCTTCAGCTTTTTCACGCAATAATTTTTGCTGTGCGTCTATTAGATAAACGGCACCGGTATGTGCTCTCAAAAATTCCGCGTCATAACGCTTTTCATCAATGATGATTTTGATCATCCCCAAAGCCAAAGCAATGTCAGTACCCGGAACAATAGGGATCCACTCATCTGCTTTTGCCGCCGTTTCATTGAAACGAGGATCGATAACCACCATGCGTGCGCCATTGCGCTGCGCCTGACTATAATTTTTGAAATAAGCATGCATGGTTACTGCTGGATTGTTCCCCCAGCAAAGAATGTAACGACTGTCAGCTATCGTATCGCGTGTATCTGCATAGCGTAGGCCCAGCATGGGTATCATGGCTGCAGTCACCGCTGCACAGCAAAGAGATCCCGCCTGTTTGGTTGATCCACCCAGATAGTCGAAAAAGGCTTTCCCCATATCATTCTTGATGGAGTCCATATTCCCGGCATGGGTAGTGATTAACAGCCCTTCATTGCCATGAGCCTCAATCGTGTCACGAATCTTATTTTCGATAAGATCGAGAGCTTCATCCCAACCGATCGGTTTAAAAATCCCTTTCCCTTTCTCACCGGTACGCAAAAGTGGCTGGGTCAAACGTAGTGGGTGATATACCCATTTGGTACGGCTAATACCGCGCAGGCAACATTTCACATTGAAATCTTTGCTTGCCTCGATTTTCATCAAACGGTCTTGCCAGACAAAGGCAGTCAAATTGCAATGCAAGCACTCCATTGCACAGGTGGAGCGGTAGGTCTTGTAATCCGAGAGTTTCAGGCGCACCCGTGGTAGTGGCTCGCCGTTTGCCTGACGTAAACCCAACATACAGGGTGTAAGTGAAGCTAACCCAATAACGCCCATCCCTTTAAGTAACATTCTTCGTTGTAATCGATATTTGCTCAACGCTTCCATGAAATACCTCCTGTTTTTAATCACCATTAGTGAACCATGGTAAACCAATGGTGAACTTGAGAGATATCAACGATCGTTTAATCCCGAAATCAAGGTTTAAGGAATGTGAAGTCGGATCGATATCAGAGGGTTTAGTGATAGACTCAGCGAAGATTGAGAACGGGATATACCATGCCAGAAACGATACAAGGTGTTAATTCAGTCGATATTGCGGTCTCCATTATGGAGTACATCGCCACGCAGCATGGCCGGGCTAGAGCAACGGATATAGCAAAAGGTTGCGGCTTATCAAAAAGCCGTCTGCATAAGTATCTTGTTTCACTTTGCCGGACGGGAATATTGTTTCAGGATGGCAGCGGGCAGTACTGCTTGGGTGACACGATTGTGCGGCTCGCCAGTAGTGCAGCAACTCACGCCGATCCACTCTCTTTGATCAACAACTTGCTGTGCGAGTTTCGCGATCGGATGAATCTCTCAACTGGTATGGTCATTGCTCAATCGGGCAATCTTGTTCTACGCCACTATCACCGCAGTTTTCGAAATGTCGAAATTGATTTTCGCGATAATACGCCAATCCCGCTTCACTTAAGTGCTGCCGGGCAAGTGTATATGTGCTTTGGCAATTACACGCCAGCGAATGAGCGAGAACAGCAATTAATTGAAGAGACAACAAGACGGGGATACGCCGTGCGTTATAAACCTGCGCAGGGAATCCCTGGTGCGCAATCAATCGCCTGCCCGATACTGAACCGTAAAGGCAACCTGTTGGCTATTGGTGTCACAATGGGATTCTTCGAAAAAGAACAGATTCCTGAGATTGCACGGGAATTGAAACAAGCGTTATCGACACTGGAGTTGTGAAAGGGTCCTCCTGTAAGAAAGACCCTTGTCGAATAATTTAAGCGCGATAAACCTTCACGTTCTCAAAACCTTGCTCACGCAGATACAGCGCCTGCAAACGGCTCATCACACCACGATCGCACCACAGCAAATAGTTTTTGCTCTGGTCCAAATCGCCGAATGCGGTGCTCAGTTTATAGAATGGCAGTGATGCCACTTCCACGCCTTCTGGCTTGAATGGCTTATCGTCTTGCTCGTCGATAGAACGGATATCCAGCAGCACGTCATTCGGGCCAAACGCATCAACGGTTTCAACTTCCGTTACCACTTCTTTGCTCTGATTGGCAATTTCACGGATATCGATGTTGGTGGCTTCTTCAATCACACGATCGAGGACAGAGAAGTCAAAATTGGCTTCTTCTGCTTCAATCTTCGCCTTCACCGCTTTAACGGTTGGGCTCTTCGAGATAACACCACAGTATTCCGGCATGGTACGAGCGAAATCAGCGGTACCAATTTCACGTGCCAGATCGATGATGTGCTCTTTATCGTGAGAGATAAGCGGGCGCAGAATCAGCGTATCGGAAACATTGTCGATTAAACGCAGGTTGGTCAGCGTCTGGCTGGAAACCTGGCCCAGTGCTTCACCAGTCACCAGCGCCTGCACGCCGTAGCGCTCTGCCACACGGGAAGCGGCACGTACGAACATACGTTTGAGCACCACGCCCATCTGGCCGTCTTCGACTTTCTCGAGGATTTCGCCAACAACCGGCTCAAAGTTGATCGCCACGAAACGCACGCGGTGGGAGCTACCGAAACGGTTCCACAGATAATGCGCCACTTGTTTAACGCCGATTTCGTGCGCCGCACCACCGAGGTTAAAGAAGCAATAATGCACGCGGCAACCGCGACGCATCAGCATATAGCTGGAAACCCCGGAGTCGAAACCACCGGAAATCAGCGACAGCACATCTTCTTGCGTACCAATCGGGAAGCCGCCGATACCTTCGTAACGGCCTTTCACCAGCAGCAGGCGATCGTTTTCGATTTCCAGATTCACGGTCACTTCAGGCTTAGTCAGTTTTACGCGCGCTGATTCAATGTGCTGATTCAGGCCGCCGCCGACATAGCGTTCAACTTCAATCGAGCTAAACTCATGCTTACCACGACGTTTCACACGCACACAGAAGGTTTTGCCCTCCAGTTGCTCGCGATAAAGTTCCAGCGCCTGTTCGAAGATATTGTGCAAATCGGTAAACGGCACATCTTCAACTTCCAGAATGTGGTGAATACCAGGAATGCGGGTCAATGCTTCACGAATGGCGATGCGCTGATTTTCATCTTTAGCGCGAACTTCAATGTTGTCCCAGTGGCGAACAACCGCCAGATCTTCATCGTAGTGTTTTAAAACGTTGCGAATGTTCCCGGTGAGCATCTTAATAAAGCGTATGCGCACAGATTGACTCTTGATTGTGATTTCCGGGAACAATTTAATGATAAACTTCATGGCGGCTATGATTCGTTGATGAGCCAGGCATGGTAAACCATGCGGGCTGAAAGACTTAAAGAATTGCAGCGGCAATAAGCGCCGTTACATCCGAGGCGCAAAAGTATATCACTAAGAGCTTGCCATGGCGTTACACAAATGACTCCGCTACCATGGTGGGGTCGCAAAAATTATTAGAGTCAGACATTCACTATGCCGAAAAAAACCGAAGTCCCGGCCAGTTTTGAAACTGCGCTTGTGGAGCTTGAGCAGATTGTTACTCGTCTTGAAAGCGGAGATTTAGCGCTCGAAGAGGCGTTAAATGAATTTGAACGTGGCGTGCAACTGGCGCGTCAGGGTCAAGTGAAACTGCAACAGGCAGAGCAACGCGTACAAATCCTGCTAAACGATAGCGAAGACGCCCCACTCAAGCCTTTTACCCCGGATAACGAGTAAATGGATTTTAACCATCAGTTGCAGGCCCACGCCGAGCGGGCCAACGATGCGCTGCTGCGTTTTCTGGCACCGCTACCGTTTCAGAACACTCCTCTGGTTGAGGCTATGCACTATGGCGCACTATTTGGTGGCAAGAGACTGCGCCCTTTCCTGGTTTATGCGACCGGGGAAATGTTCGGCATAGCGCAAGAGACGCTGGATGCACCTGCTGCGGCAATCGAATGTATCCATGCTTATTCATTGATTCATGATGATTTACCTGCCATGGACGACGACGATTTACGTCGTGGGCAGCCGACCTGTCACATTAAGTTCGGTGAAGCCAGTGCCATTTTGGCCGGAGACGCCCTACAAACGTTGGCGTTTTCTATACTCAGTGATGCACCTATGACTGGCGTGGCGATTGCCGACAGGCTGGCAATGGTAAAAGAACTGGCAACAGCCAGTGGCGTTGCGGGAATGTGCGGTGGCCAGGCACTGGATCTGGAAGCGGAAGGTAAGCATGTAGATTTGCAAAGCCTTGAGCGCATTCATCGCCATAAAACAGGTGCGCTAATTCGTGCCGCCGTTCGTCTGGGTGCATTGAGCGCAGGTGATGCAGGCCGTAACGCCCTGCCGTTGCTTGACCGTTACGCTGAAAGCATCGGGCTGGCATTCCAGGTTCAGGACGATATCCTCGACGTTATTGGTGATACCGCTACACTGGGTAAACGCCAGGGCGCCGACCAGCATCTGGGTAAAAGTACCTATC
The DNA here is from genome assembly GCF_021282405.1 of Buttiauxella cochleicola. Classification (NCBI taxonomy): domain Bacteria; kingdom Pseudomonadati; phylum Pseudomonadota; class Gammaproteobacteria; order Enterobacterales; family Enterobacteriaceae; genus Buttiauxella; species Buttiauxella cochleicola. The sequence goes on along the minus strand of NZ_JAJSOU010000003.1, from coordinate 105,390 downwards.
CGGCCTTGTTGGGGCTTGAAAATGCCAAAACTAAAGCTTGGGATCTCTACCAGGATTCTCTCAGGGCGTTGGAAGGCCTGGCTCGCCAGTCGTTAGACACTACCGCACTGGAAGCGTTAGCGAGCTATATAATCCAACGTGATAAATAATTATTAACTTACCCTTTGGCATTCGGGCGCAGGCTTGAAGGATGAAGAGTAAACACCACGATGAGTTTCTAATGAGTTTTGATATTGCCAAATACCCGACCCTCGCACTGGTGGAATCAGCCCCTGAGCTACGCCTGTTGCCAAAAGATAGCTTGCCGAAACTGTGTGACGAGCTGCGTCGTTACCTGCTCGATAGCGTAAGTCGCTCCAGTGGGCACTTTGCCTCTGGCCTTGGCACGGTTGAACTGACCGTAGCGCTTCACTATGTGTATAACACTCCGTTCGACCAGTTAATCTGGGATGTCGGTCATCAGGCTTATCCGCATAAAATCATTACGGGTCGTCGTGACAAAATTGGCACTATCCGCCAGAAAGGTGGTTTGCATCCGTTCCCGTGGCGCGCCGAGAGCGAATATGACGTATTGAGCGTGGGCCACTCATCCACCTCAATCAGTGCGGGAATTGGTATCGCAGTAGCCGCAGGAAAAGAAGGCAAAGACCGCCGCACAGTTTGTGTGATTGGCGATGGCGCAATCACTGCGGGTATGGCGTTTGAAGCGATGAACCATGCAGGCGACATTCGCCCAAATATGCTCGTTATTCTCAACGACAATGAAATGTCGATTTCCGAGAACGTCGGTGCGCTCAATAACCACCTCGCACAACTGCTTTCGGGCAAACTCTATTCATCGCTGCGTGAAGGCGGCAAGAAAGTTTTCTCTGGCGTACCGCCGATTAAAGAGCTGCTCAAACGTACCGAAGAGCACCTGAAAGGCATGGTCGTTCCAGGAACGCTGTTTGAAGAGCTGGGTTTTAACTATATTGGCCCGGTCGATGGGCACGATGTGGTCGGGCTGGTGAACACGCTCAAAAACATGCGCGACCTGAACGGCCCGCAGTTCCTGCACATCATGACTAAAAAAGGTCGTGGTTACGCGCCTGCTGAAAAAGACCCAATCAGCTTCCATGCGGTGCCTAAATTTGACCCGCAAAGCGGCACGTTGCCCAAAGCTGCGGGCGGCCTGCCAAGCTATTCGAAAATCTTTGGTAACTGGTTATGCGAAACCGCAGCCAAAGACGACAAACTGATGGCAGTCACGCCTGCGATGCGTGAAGGCTCGGGCATGGTGGAGTTTTCACGCCAGTATCCGTCGCAGTATTTTGATGTCGCGATTGCTGAACAGCACGCCGTGACATTTGCGGCAGGCCTCGCTATTGGCGGTTACAAACCGGTTGTCGCCATTTACTCGACCTTCCTGCAACGCGCGTACGATCAAGTAATCCACGACGTCGCCATCCAGAAGTTGCCGGTGTTGTTTGCCATCGACCGTGCGGGGATTGTTGGTGCTGACGGGCAAACCCACCAGGGCGCGTTCGACATCTCCTTCCTGCGCTGCATTCCGGAAATGGTCATCATGACCCCAAGTGATGAAAACGAATGCCGCCAAATGCTGCACACCGGTTATCACTACAACGCTGGCCCATCTGCCGTGCGTTATCCACGTGGCAACGGTACTGGCGCGCAATTGCAGCCGCTGGAATCATTACCAATCGGTAAAGGTGTGAAGAAACGCGCTGGTGAGAAAGTCGCGCTGCTGAACTTCGGCACGCTGCTGCCAGAAGCTGAAGCCGTTGCGCAGTCTCTTAACGCGACGCTGGTCGATATGCGTTTTGTGAAACCACTGGATGAAGCGCTGATTCTTGAGCTGGCCGCCAGCCATGAATCGTTAGTGACCATTGAAGAGAATGCCATTATCGGCGGTGCGGGTAGCGGTGTGAATGAAGTGCTGATGGCAAAACGCAAAGTGGTTCCGGTTCTCAATCTTGGTCTACCGGATTACTTTATTCCTCAGGGCACCCAGGAAGAAGCACGTGCGGCTATCGGCCTGGATGCTCCGGGCATGGAAGCGAAGATTCGCGACTGGCTTAAATAATCCCCTCCTCCACTCCTGCTATGCTTAAAGAACCTGAATAGCCGGAGTGGAACCATGCAATACAACACGTTAGGAAAAACAGACCTCAAGGTTTCCCGTCTTTGCCTGGGTTGCATGACCTTTGGAGAGCCAGACCGTGGCAATCACGCCTGGACGCTTCCCGAAGAGAGCAGCCGCCTCATCATCAAACACGCCATCGATAACGGCATTAATTTCTTTGATACCGCCAACAGCTATTCCGACGGTAGCAGCGAAGAGATTGTCGGGCGCGCCCTTAAAGATTTCATGCGTCGCGAAGATGCGGTTCTCGCTACCAAAGTCTATTTCCCGGTGGGTGATTTAACCGAAGGTCTTTCCCGTGCGCAGATACTGCGTTCAATCGATGACAGCCTGCGCCGCCTCGGCACCGATTACGTCGATCTGCTACAAATCCATCGCTGGGATTACAACACGCCAATCGAAGAGACACTCGAGGCGCTCAATGACGTGGTGAAAGCGGGTAAGGCGCGTTATATCGGCGCGTCGTCGATGCACAGTTCACAACTCGCACAGGCGCTGGCCTTGCAGGATCAACACGGCTGGGCGCGTTTCGCTACCATGCAGGATCACTACAATCTGATCTATCGTGAAGAAGAGCTGGATATGCTGCCGCTATGCTACGAGCAAGGGATCGCGGTGATCCCGTGGAGCCCACTGGCGCGAGGCAAACTCACCCGCCCGTGGGGCGATACTACCGCACGTTCAGTATCCGATGAAGTGGGTAAAAACCTGTACGACGGCAGTAAAGACAACGATGCGGTGATTGCCGAACGACTGGCAAATGTGGCTGACGATAAAGGCGTGTCGCGGGCGCAAGTTGCGCTGGCGTGGCTGCTGAGTAAACCGGGCATTGCGGCACCGATTATTGGCGTTTCGCGTGAGCATCAACTGGATGATTTGCTTGGCGCGGTAGATTTAACGCTGAAGCCGGAAGAGATTGCCGAGCTGGAAACGGTTTATCAGCCGCATGAAAGGGCTGGATTTAAGTAACGCCCTCACCCTGGCAATTTTGTCAGGGTGAGTTCTGCAAGCCTTGCTGATTTTCCGTTCACCCGTGCGTTCAGTTATCTCTTTAATGCCCGAAAACGGTGAACGTGCCAGGTGGATAACGACATCCCCCTGGCGACCCCGTCGCCCGGTCATTAAATTGCCGCTGCGCGGTAAACCCCAGCTTATCCCCAACATCAGGGTCGTTCGCGACTCGTTCCCGACGATCGCTCTCTTTCGCTGCTCCCGGCAGCTCAACCCTGATTTATGGGGGAACACTGGGGCAATTTATACCGGGAACAAGGTCAAAACCGGCTCGGTGTGGTCTTTCGGTTTTGACGTTGACCTTTGGTTCCGGCTTCAATCGCCTCCATTTTGACTCCAGGTGGCCGGGTCCAGCCGTCGGGAACGGCTGGAGGGCGCGATCGTCTGGAACGAATCGCAACCGACCCGGACACGGAGGCAAAATGGAGGTTTACCGCTTGCGGCGATTGATTTGCCGGGAGTCCGGGTTCTTAGGGTGGCGACGGTGGCCACCCTAAGTCGTTCACCGGTTCAGTGGCTATATGAAACACTGAACACCAGGTGAACGGAACTGTCTCGCGACTCACAGAGATGTGACTAAGAGACAATACAGGAGAGGGAATAGTCGGTTTCTCCCTCGCCATCAGGGAGAGGGGCGATTAATCTAGAACAACCCAATCGGCCAGTGGTGCCCAATCAGGTAAATAATCCCCGCGGAGAAAACGCCCGCGACAATATCATCCACCATAATCCCCATTCCGCCGTGAACGTTACGGTCGAACCAACGGATTGGCCATGGTTTCCAGATATCGAGAATACGGAACACCACAAACCCTGCGGCTACCCAGCGCCAGTCGTTGATGGGCAGCGCCATCAGCGTAATCCACATGCCGATGAACTCATCCCACACGATACTGCCGTGGTCATGAACGCCCATGTCGCGTGCGGTCTGGTGGCAAAGATAAACGCCGATACAAATACCGAGCATGATGACCATGGAGTAAACCTGCCACGGCAGGAAGGTCATCAGGTACCAGAACGGGATCGCTGCAAGCGACCCCGCCGTTCCCGGCATAATCGGGCTTAAACCACTACCAAAACCGGTAGCCAGTAAATGCCAGGGATTGCTGAGCTTGAGACGGCTTTTTGCCACATCTTTAGAGCGCCGCAAAGTGGTCATATCCTTTTAAGTTCAACGTTACAGGTTTGCCGTTCTGCAAGAATTGTAGCCCTTCGGACTCAGGCCCAACCTGGCCGATGCAAGTAAATGGAATCCCAAGATTGCCAATAGCCACATCCAGCGCGCCACGATTGAGTTCCGGCACCGTAAAGCACAGCTCGTAATCTTCACCGCCGGAAAGCGCCCATTGCAGGGCCTGCTCGGCGCTGACGTTTGCTTTTACGGCATCCGAATATGGCAGAGCGTCGAGATCGATACGCGCCCCGCACTCGCTGGCTTTAAGGATATGACCCAAATCGGAAATTAGCCCGTCGGAAAGATCAATCGCGCTGCTCGCTAAATCACGTAATGCCTGACCATGAAGGATTCGCGGCGTCGGTCGCAAATGGCGTTTTTTCAGATACGCAGATTGCGTAGCATCTTTAACGGCTAAACGATCCTGCAAAATAGCCAGACCTGCCGCGCTATCGCCAGGTGTGCCGGTGACATAAATCCAGTCGCCAGGGCGCGCTCCGCTACGTTTAAGCGCACGCCCCACCGGCACAAGGCCGTGGATACCCAGCGTCATCGCGAGCGGACCACGGGTGGTATCACCGCCGATGAGCTGCATATCGTAGTATTCGAGTTGTTCAAACAGACTATCGCTGAAGGCTTCAAGCCAGCTTTCATCGACTTCAGGAAGGGTAATAGCCAGCGTCAGCCAGGCCGGATCGGCGCCCATAGCAGCCAAATCGCTTAGATTAACCGCCAGAGCTTTGTAGCCCAAATCGCGAGGATCGATATCCGGCAGGAAGTGGATACCTGAGACAAGCGTATCGGTGCTTATCGCTAAAAGTTGCTTCTCGGCTACCGTCAGCAATGCACAATCATCGCCGATTCCGGTTTCCACATCGCGACGGGAACTGCTTACGCGATCAAAATAACGGGCAATTAAGGAAAACTCACCGCATGCCATTCGTTACGCCTCTGAATATACCCGTCATTCTGCAAGCTGCGGGGTTGTTCGCTGCAACTCGAATACTAACGGATATAGAATAAAAAAAGGCCGGGTATTCAATATTCTTTAGGCTACAGCGTTGTTAGCTGTAGCTCAAAAACTCATGAATAATCACCGGCCAGAAGATTACTTTTTGCGGGGACGAATCTGTGGAGCAGCCTTATCAAGCACACCATTTACGAACTTGTGGCTGTCTTCGGCACCGAAGGTTTTCGCAAGATCGATGGCTTCGTTGATTGCCACTTTGTATGGCACGTCATCACGCTTAGCCAATTCAAACAGTGCGATACGCAGAACCGCTTTTTCTACCTGACCCAACTCTTCGAGTTGACGGGACAGGTAAGGCTTCATGAGCCCATCCAGATACGCGCTGTTAGTAGCCACCCCGATCAACAGCTCGCGGAAGTAGACAACGTCAACGTCTTTGACGTCCTGTTCCGCCAGGAACTGGTATTCGACATCAGCGATGTCATTTCGAGATAACTGCCAGGAGTATAGCGCCTGAACGGCACACTCACGGGCACGGCGACGAGCAGCAGGTTTCACAGATTTCCCCTTACAAAAAATCAGGCCTTGATGGCTTTCAATACATTAATCATTTCAAGCGCGGTCAGTGCAGCTTCTGCACCCTTGTTACCGGCTTTTGTGCCAGCGCGTTCGATGGCTTGTTCAATACTTTCGGTGGTCAGCACGCCAAAGGCGACTGGAATACCACTTTCCTGCGCAACATGTGCCAGGCCATTGCTGGCACCACCAGCAACATATTCAAAGTGAGCTGTGCCGCCACGGATAACCGTACCCAGCGCAATCACCGCGTCATAATTACCGGTTTTCGCCAGTGCATCTGCCGCCAGTGGCAACTCGTAAGCACCCGGAACCCAGACCACGGTGATATTTTCATCCTTAACTTGGCCGATACGTTTCAGGGCGTCAAGCGCACCATCCAGCAGGCTGTCATTGATGAAGTTGTTAAAACGCGCGATGGTGATGGCGACGCGAGCGTCTGGAGTAGCAACGGCTGCTTCAATGATGTTCATATTCTTCCTTTACGGTTCTGTTTAGCCCCGTTAGGGGGGCGGATTTTATCATAAACTTTTCGTGCCCGCTTACGTTTTACTAGCGACTGTATCGCGGCGTCAAATGCAGGCACAAATCAGGGCCGACCTGACGGACTTCACTAAAGCTAAATTCTGGCGCATCGGCTAATTTTTCAAGCCCTGGCAGGTTACATAAGCCACGTGCGTCGTTACCTAATAATTTCGGTGCTACATACACAATCAACTCATCAACCAGACCGGCTTGAAGTAATGCCCCACCAAGTGTTGCGCCCGCTTCAACCCAAATGGAATTCACCTGGCGTTTGCCCAGTAACATCATCATGACGACCAAATCGAGATGACCGTTATGCTCTGGCACGATAAATTGCTCAACACCATCAGGCCATATTTGCTCATCCGCTTTACAACGTGCAAGCCAGGTTTCACCTGCCTGAGCGACAATTTTGTGTTGCGGCGTCACGAGATTTTCACGATCGAGAATAATGCGCGTTGGCTGGCGTAAGTTTTCTTCGGCGTAAACTGCCTGAGTCGCGCTGTCTAATTCATTCCAACGCACAGTTAAAGAAGGATCGTCAGCCAGCACCGTTGCACTGCTGCTCAGAATAGCTGCACTTTGCGCACGCAGGCGCTGCACATCACGGCGTGACTCAGGCGAAGTGATCCACTGACTTTCACCACTTGCCATCGCGGTGCGTCCGTCCAGCGACGCGCCAAGTTTGAGTTGGATGTATGGGAAGCCAGTGCGCATACGTTTCAGGAAGCCACGATTAATTACCTCAGCTTCGTTCATCATCAAACCATGGCTGACTTCAATGCCCGCTTCTTTCAGGCGATACAAACCACGCCCGGCAACTTGTGGATTCGGGTCTTGCATCGCGGCAACCACACGCGAAACACCAGCCGCAATTAACGCATCGCAGCATGGAGGTGTGCGACCGTGGTGACTGCAAGGCTCCAGCGTGACATACGCTGTTGCACCTTGTGCTTTGTCACCCGCCATCCGCAATGCGTGAACTTCTGCATGAGGTTCGCCCGCACGAAAATGGAAACCTTCACCGACGATTTCGCCATCTTTGGCGATCACGCAACCGACATTTGGGTTCGGCATGGTGGTGAAACTCCCGCGCTTTGCCAGTTGCAGCGCACGAGCCATAAACTTTTCATCAAGCGACATCAGCATTAATCCTGTAAACGGGCAATTTCTTCGCCAAACTCGCGGATATCTTCAAAGCTGCGATAAACCGAGGCAAAGCGGATATAAGCCACTTTATCGAGTTTCTTAAGCTGTTCCATAACCAGATTGCCGATCATTTTGCTTGGTACTTCACGCTCGCCTGTGCCACGCAATTGGGATTTGATGTGGTTTACTGCCATTTCAACGTCGTCAGAGCTCACTGGGCGTTTTTCCAGTGCTTTTAGAATACCGCTACGTAGCTTGTCTTCATTAAACGGTTCGCGAACATCATTACTTTTCACGACACGTGGCATCACTAGTTCCGCCACTTCAAAAGTCGTGAAGCGTTCATGACAAACCAGGCATTGACGGCGGCGACGCACGGATGACCCTTCGCCGACAAGCCGGGAATCAATCACTTTGGTGTCTACTGCGAAACAGAATGGGCAATGCATGGCGCGTCCTGAAGGATTATTTAAATGAACAATAGTTTACCGCGAAGTAGCGGGAGTACAAAGGTAACGCCACATCATGCCAACAAATATGACTTTTCATGAGCGACAAGCTACGCTTAAAACAGGACAAAACTTCAAGGAAAAATTAGAAATGACAAAGAGTTACCTAAGAATCCTCCTGGTTACCAGCCTGGTGAGTCTCAGCGCCTGTGCCCAACAAACTGAAGTGCGCCAAATGAAGAGTGAAGTAGGCTCATTGAATAAAGAAATGACAAAGCTCACTGACCAGACAATCAAGTTGACGCAACAAAATGCGCTGAATGCGAAATCAACGACTGGCGTCTACTTGTTACCAGGTTCTAAAACCCCGGCACGTCTGAATAGTCAGTTAGGCAATTTGCAAATGTCGCTGAGCAGCATGACTCCAGAAGCAAATGGCACCCGTGCGATGCTCGTTATCAAAGGCGAGTCTAACGATCCTCTGCCCGCTTTTACCGGCAAGGTAGAATGGGGACAAATTCAGGGCACCACGGATAACTACCAGGAAGTGAACGTCCAGTCGCAGCAATTCAGTGCGCCAGCTAGCGTGTTAGCACCGAGCGATGTCAGTATTCCATTGTTGCTTTCAGGTCTTTCGCCGGAACAATTAGGTTTTGTGAGAATTCACGATATACAACCAGTCGACCCTTCTCAGGCACTACCAGCCCAATAATAGATAATTGCCCTCGCACTTGCGGGGGTAACCCTCAGTAACATCTGCGTTTTTTGTTACAACTAAACAAATGAAACACGATCAACACCTTTCACTTCAGTGAATAAATCTAGTGATCTTAGTCACATATACCTGTAACAGCGGACCAGCTATTTGCTTAAATTTCAGAAGCAGGTAGAATCTCGCCCGTTTTTAATGTGCGCAATTGAGAACGCAATCGATTACGTACTTAACGATAATGTGAAATGAAACATATTTTTGTGAGCAGGGATTTCTATAATAGGCGCGTCAATAAAAAGCCAAGTTAATGGTTGATGACCTTAGGTGATAAAATACCTCCTGCCCTCACGGGATCCATGTAAAAAACAGTGGCATATAAAATGAAAAAAATTATTTTGGCGGCTAGCACCGTCCTGACGCTTTCAAGCTCTTTCACGGCTCAGGCTGAAGAAACAAAAAATACCGAATACCTCTCTGATTGGTGGCACCAAAGCGTTAACGTTGTGGGCAGTTACCACACCCGTTTCGGGCCACAAATCCGTAACGATACCTACCTGGAATATGAAGCTTTCGCCAAGAAAGACTGGTTCGACTTCTATGGTTACATGGATGCACCAGTATTCTTCGGTGGTAACACTGACGCGAAAGGTATCTGGAACCACGGTTCTCCGCTGTTTATGGAAATCGAACCGCGTTTCTCTATCGACAAACTGACTGGCACTGACCTGAGCTTCGGTCCGTTCAAAGAGTGGTATGTTGCAAACAACTATATCTACGATATGGGTCGCAACAAAGATGGCCGCCAGAGCACCTGGTACATGGGTCTGGGTACCGACATCGATACTGGCCTGCCAATGAGCCTGTCCATGAACGTGTACGCGAAATACCAATGGCAGAACTATGGCGCATCCAACGAAAACGAGTGGGATGGCTACCGCTTCAAAGTGAAATACTTTGTACCGATTACTTCCCTGTGGGGCGGTAACCTGAGCTACATCGGTTTCACCAACTTCGACTGGGGCTCCGATCTGGGTGATGACAATTTCCTCGACCAGAAAGGCAAACAAGCTCGCACCAGCAACTCTATCGCTTCCAGCCATGTTCTTTCTCTGAACTACGATCACTTCCACTATGCAGTTGTTGCCCGTTACTGGCACAACGGTGGCCAGTGGAACGATGACGCAGATCTTAGCTTTATGAATGAGAACGTGCGCTCTACTGGTTGGGGTGGTTACTTAGTGGTTGGTTACAACTTCTAATAGCTGTCTGAATCTTTAAAAAGCCGATCCGCTAATTGCCGGTCGGCTTTTTTTGTTTCTGGAAGAGAACCTTCAATTTGCTGCAACTCAATAAAATGGTTTAGAGAACGGTCGGAACGCTCTGAGAAGTACAATCCTGTAGTTTTGACCGACAAGCAGCGATCCAGATCCACTCGAAAACTCCGATAAACTAGTCCCTCCTGACAGCATACTGTCAGCAGACTTTTATACTGGCGAAAAAAAACCGCAGCACGATGGCTGCGGTTTTTGATATCAGCAAATACCCTGACTATTAAGGCAGAATCGACGGTTGATCCGCACCTTCTTTCTCTACTTTCTGCTGCAACATGTGCTCACGCTTCATGCCCAGTTTCAACGCCAGTGCAGACGCCACGTAGATAGAAGAAACAGTACCGATTGAAACACCAATAAGCATGGTCAGTGAGAAGCCTTTCAGCATCGCACCACCAAACAGATAGAGCATCAGAATCACGACTAAGGTAGTACCGGATGTAATCAACGTACGATGCAGTGTCTGCGTCAAAGAAACGTTGAAGATTTCGTAAGGTGTTCCGCGACGAATCTTACGGAAGTTTTCACGAATACGGTCAGATACTACGATACTGTCATTCAGTGAGTAACCGATAACCGACATCAAAGATGCAACGATTGTCAGGTCAATCTCAATGTGGAATAACGACAACACGCCCAGCGTAATCACCACGTCGTGCATCAACGCGATAACCACACCCGCAGCCAGACGCCACTCAAAGCGGAAGCCTACATAAACCAGAATAGAGATCAGTGCCGCTAACAGCGCCAGAGCACCATTCTGCGCCAAATCCGCACCCACGCTTGGGCCGACGAATTCGATGCGTTTTACACCGGCATTCTGGTTAGTCGCTTCGTTAATCACCTGAACAACTTTGCTGCCCAGCACTTGCCCGCCGGTTTCCCCTTGAGCAGGTGGCATACGCACCATAATATCGCGGCTGCTACCAAAGTTCTGAACCAGCGGCTCAGCAAAGCCAGCCTTCTGTAGTGCTTCGCGCATCTGGTCTAAATCCGCTGGTTTTTCCAGCGAGATTTCGATAACCGTACCGCCAGTGAAATCCAGACCCCAGTTAAAACCTTTCACGCCGATAATCACGACAGAAAGGATTAGCAGGAAACCGGAGATACCGAAAGCCCAGAAATCCCAGCGCATAAAGTCATGGACTCTACGGCCGTAGTTCAATTGTTCAACAGTATATTCCTGTGCCACAACGCACTCCTCAGATAGACAGCTTGTTGACGCGTTTGCCGCCGTACAACAGGTTTACGATGGCACGGGTACCGACGATAGCAGTAAACATGGACGTCGCCACACCAATACCGGTCGTGATCGCAAAGCCTTTAATTGCCCCGGTGCCTACGGCATACAGGATGATGACCTTGATAAGCGTCGTGATGTTAGCATCGAAAATAGAGCTGAACGCGCCCTGGTAGCCCTCGTGGATAGCCTGTTGTACCGAACGTCCGTTACTAAGTTCTTCCTTAATACGTTCGTTTATCAGTACGTTGGCATCGACGGCGACGGCAAGGGTTAACACGATCCCCGCAATCCCTGGCATGGTGAGCGTTGCCCCCGGCAGCAGGGACATAATCCCAACAATCATTACCAGGTTAACCAACAGTGCAGAGGTCGCAATCAGGCCAAACTTCTTATAGAAGAACAGCATAAAGATGATTGAAACGGCCAGACCTGCCAGACACGCTTCCAGACCTTGCTTGATGTTTTCCATACCCAAAGTTGGGCCGATGGTACGTTCTTCAACAATCTGAATTGGTGCAATCAATGCACCCGCACGCAACAGCAAAGAAAGCTGGCGCGCTTCATTTGGATTGCTAATACCGGTGATACGGAAGCTGTTACCCAGACGCGACTGAATGTTCGCCACGTTAATAACTTCTTCTTGTTTCGCCAGAATCGCACGACCTGTTGAATCTTTCTTACCGCTGTCTTTGTACTCCACAAACAGGGTTGCCATCGGTTTACCGATGTTGTCCTTGGTGAAGTTAGACATGATGTTACCGCCAGCGCTATCGAGTGAAATATTCACCTGAGCCTGGTTGTATTCATCGGTGCTGGAAGTGGAGTCAGTGATATGGTCACCGGTCAGAATCACACGTTTGTACAGGACAACCGGTTGACCTTCACGGGTCTGTTTCACTTCGGAATCACCCGGTACACGGCCAGAAGCCGCAGCGGAAGCATCCACATTAGTGTTGACCAGACGGAATTCAAGCGTTGCAGTCGCGCCAAGAATCTCTTTCGCACGCGCAGTATCCTGAATACCTGGCAGTTCAACAACAATACGATCCGCACCCTGACGCTGTACCAATGGTTCAGCAACACCCAGTTGGTTTACACGGTTACGCAGGATATTGATGTTCTGTTGAACGGCATACTCACGCGCTTCACTCAGGCGAGCATCTGTCATTACAGCGCGCATTGCGTTGCTGCCTTGAGCAGAAATCACCAGATCACGATGGCGTGGAGTTAAATAGGAGATAGCTTGATCACGCGTTTGGCTGTCACGGAAAACAACATTGACGCCATAGTTATCGGCTTTACGCACGTTGGTGTACGCAATGCTCTTATCGCGAAGATCGCTACGCAGGTTATCAATGGTTTGTTCCTGCAACTTGCTCAGCGCGGTATCCATGTCCACTTCCATCAGGAAGTGCACGCCACCACGAAGATCCAGACCGAGTTTCATCGGTTCTGCGGAAATAGCGGATAACCAGCGAGGAGTGGCCGCAGCTAAGTTAAGTGCCACAACGTACTTATCGCCAAGGACGCTCATCAGAGCCTCACGAGCACGAAGCTGTGTATCAGTGGTGTCAAAGCGTGCAAGAATCGCACCCTCTTCCAGGGCCACAGACTTAGCGGGGATTTTTTCTGCGTTTAAGGTGTTCTGGACCTGGATCAGCGTTTGCTCACTGGCGGCGACGCCGCGCGCGCCAGTGATCTGAACTGCCGGATCCTCACCATATAGGTTGGGAAGTGCGTATAGCAGACCGACGATAAACACGACGATCAGCATGATGTACTTCCACAAAGGATAGCGGTTTAGCACGGTAGTTCCCTTAGGGAAAAACGAATATTACAGCGCCTTCATAGTGCCTTTCGGCAGAACGGCAGCTACGAAATCACGCTTGATAACCACTTCAGTGGTGTCGTTCAACGCGATAGAGATATAGCCAGTTTCAGCTACTTTCACTACGCGACCAACCAGACCACCAGTAGTCAGCACTTCATCCCCTTTAGAGATGGAGTCCATCAGCTTTTTATGCTCTTTGGTACGTTTTTGCTGTGGGCGCAAGATCATGAAATAGAAGATCAGACCAAATACCACCAGCATAAGAATCAAAGAGTACGGGCTACCCTGCGCCGGAGCACCTGTTGCAGCAACCGCATCAGAAATGATAAAGCTCATTAAAAATCCCTCATTATTAAATTAATCAACATTCAAAGGTGGAACTGGTTTACCGATTCGCTCGTAAAAATCACTTACGAACTGCTCTAATTTACCCTCTTCAATGGCCTTGCGTAAACCTGCCATTAAACGCTGGTAATAGCGCAAGTTATGAATCGTGTTGAGGCGTGCACCGAGTATTTCGTTGCAACGGTCAAGATGATACAAGTAGGCACGTGAATAATTGCGACACGTATAGCAATCACACTCAGCATCCAACGTCGAAGTGTCATCTTTATGCTTCGCATTACGGATTTTCACCACGCCATCAGTGACGAAGAGATGACCATTACGTGCGTTACGGGTTGGCATCACGCAGTCGAACATATCAATACCGCGACGAACACCTTCAACCAAGTCTTCCGGCTTCCCTACGCCCATCAGGTAACGTGGCTTGTCAGCAGGAATTTGCGGACAAACATGTTCCAGAATACGGTGCATGTCTTCCTTCGGTTCACCTACAGCCAGGCCGCCGACAGCGTAGCCATCAAAGCCAATCTCTACCAGACCTTTTACCGAGATATCTCGTAAATCTTCGTAAACACTGCCCTGAATAATACCGAACAGCGCATTTTTATTCTCAAGAGAATCAAAGCGATCGCGACTACGCTGTGCCCAACGCAAAGACATCTCCATTGAACGCTTAGCGTAATCCCAGTCAGCTGGATACGGGGTACATTCATCGAAGATCATTACGATATCGGAGCCAAGATCGTATTGAATTTCCATCGATTTTTCTGGATCGAGGAAAATTGCATCGCCGTTGATTGGGTTGCGGAAGTGCACACCAGCTTCGGTAATCTTACGGATGTCACCAAGGCTGAAGACCTGGAAACCGCCGGAGTCAGTCAGGATTGGACCTTTCCACTGCATAAAATCATGTAAGTCACCGTGCAACTTCATGATTTCCTGGCCAGGACGCAACCACAGGTGGAAGGTGTTACCCAGAATAATTTGCGCGCCAGTGGCTTCAACTTCTTCCGGCGTCATCCCTTTCACGGTGCCGTAAGTGCCAACAGGCATGAACGCAGGCGTTTCTACAACGCCACGGTCGAACACCAGGCGGCCACGACGAGCGCGTCCGTCGGTAGTATCTAATTCAAATTTCACATTTCCTCCAGCATCAGAGAAACAGTCTGATGGTTAAGACAAAACGCCGTCGGAGTAACCGGCGGCGTAGAATTTAGTGATTACGCGCCTGGGCGCTCATCAATAGCCTGCGGATTGTACGTGATGAACATGGCATCCCCGTAACTAAAAAAGCGATATTCGGAACTTACGGCTTCTTTATAGGCGTTCATGGTGTTTTTATAACCAGCAAACGCGGAAACCAGCATGATCAGAGTCGATTCCGGCAGGTGGAAATTGGTCACCAGCGCATCAATCACTTTGTATTGATAACCTGGGTAGATGAAAATTTGTGTATCGCCAAAGAAAGGTTCGATCAGGTCATTTTTTGCAGCCTGTGCCGCGCTTTCAAGCGAACGAACTGATGTCGTGCCAACCGCGATAACGCGATTACCACGTGCTTTACAGGCTAATACGGCATCAACAACATCTTGTGGCACTTCCGCATATTCGGAATGCATGATGTGATCTTCGATGCTATCAACGCGCACTGGCTGGAATGTCCCGGCGCCTACGTGCAGCGTGACAAACGCTTGTTCAATACCCTTGCTGCGCAGTGCTTCCAGTAACGGCTCATCAAAGTGCAGACCCGCAGTCGGAGCCGCAACAGCACCTGGTTTCTGGCTATATACCGTCTGGTACAGCTCGCGGTCAGACTCTTCATCCGGACGGTCAATATACGGTGGCAACGGCATATGGCCGATACTGTTTAAAATATCGAGCACGCTGCGTTCATCTTCAAACTGCACTTCGAACAGCGCATCGTGGCGCGCAACCATCGTGGCATGTACGCTTTCATCATCGCCCAACAACAACTCAGCACCCGGTTTCGGTGCTTTAGAAGCACGGATATGCGCCAGAATACGTTTGTCATCAAGCATGCGCTCGACCAGCACTTCAATCTTACCGCCGCTCGCTTTACGACCAAAAAGACGCGCCGGGATTACGCGGGTATTGTTAAAGACCAGCAAATCTCCAGGGTTGAGCTTATCGAGCAAATCGGTGAAAGTGCCATGCGTTAAATTACCCGTCGGCCCTTCCAGCGACAGCAAACGACACCCACTACGCTGTGCTTGTGGATAATGAGCAATCAAGGATTCAGGTAATTCAAAGGAAAAATCGGCAACGCGCATGGTTTAGAACTCAAGACTTAAAAAGTGGCGCTACAGTCTAGTGCCAGGGGACTTTCCCTGCAAGGAATAAGCCGCCCTTACGCTATTTACGAATAAGGTTACTATGAATTTTCTCGCCCATTTACATCTCGCAAGCCTTGCTGACAGCTCACTTCTGGGTAATTTGCTGGCTGATTTCGTACGTGGCAACCCGGATGAAAGTTTTCCAGGCGATGTGGTGGCAGGCATCCGAATGCATCGTCGTGTGGATGTTCTGACCGACGGTTTACCGGAAGTGGCGATTGCACGTCAATGGTTCCGTCCTGAAACGCGCCGTGTCGCACCGATTACGCTGGATGTTATGTGGGATCATTTCGTTTCACGCCATTGGCAAACGCTAAGCCCGGATATCCCGCTACCAGAGTTTATCTCCAGCGCCCGCGCCAATATTGAACCGTTCTTATCGGACACCCCACCGCGCTTTATCAATCTGAATCAATATCTGTGGGAAGAGCGCTGGATGGAGCGTTATAGCGACATGGCATTTATTGCTAATGTTCTCAATGGCATGGCTAGCCGTAGACCAAAACTAGATGCTTTGCGAGCTTCCTGGCAAGATCTTGATGCTCACTATGGTGAGCTTGAAGAGCTGTTCTGGCAGTTTTACCCACGCATGATGGCGATGGCCGAGCAAAAGAATTTGTAGCCTGTCGCAGCCTCACGATTAAATTCTTGCCCTTTTACAAAAAAGGGCTATTTTGGATCGCCGCTGTGCCAATATTCATTTTTTGATAGGTAAATCCTATCTGATTAATCGGCGCAGTGTGCTTGAGTTAGAGGGATTGCCACCCCTATACTCCCCCCCGTTGCGTTAACACTCACTTTAACAAAATTAACAGGAGTACATATGGTCCTGGTTACTCGTCCAGCCCCTGACTTTACAGCTGCAGCCGTTCTCGGTAGCGGTGAAATCGTTGAAAACTTCAACTTCAAAGCACACACCAATGGTAAAACCACCGTTGTGTTCTTCTGGCCAATGGACTTCACTTTCGTTTGCCCGTCTGAGCTGATTGCTTTTGACAAGCGTTACGAAGAATTCCAGAAACGTGGCGTAGAAGTCGTTGGTGTATCTTTTGACTCCGAGTTCGTTCACAACGCATGGCGTAAAACCCCTGTTGAAAACGGCGGCATCGGTGAAGTGAAATATGCGATGGTTGCTGACATTAAGCGTGAAATTCAGAAAGCTTATGGCATCGAACATCCAGACGCAGGCGTTGCTCTGCGTGGTTCTTTCCTGATCGACAAAAACGGTATCGTGCGTCACCAGGTTGTTAACGACCTGCCGCTGGGCCGTAACGTTGATGAAATGCTGCGTATGGTTGATGCGCTGCAATTCCACGAAGAGCACGGCGAAGTGTGCCCAGCTCAGTGGGAAAAAGGTAAAGAAGGCATGAACGCGTCTCCAGACGGCGTTGCTAAATACCTGAGCGAAAACGTTTCTAGCCTGTAATCGCTAAACGTTTTTGACAAGAAAGGCCGCGCAAGCGGCCTTTCTTATTATTAATAGATGACTAATCGACCCTTACTCTTTCTTTTCGCTGCGCACTTCGCGCCAGAGTTTCATCGCCATCCACAGCAATACCGCCACGCCAAGTATCAATACGCCCCAAATCAGCACTGTCTGCCACTGGCTTTTCCGCTCAACGGGAGAAACC
This sequence comes from Buttiauxella cochleicola, assembly GCF_021282405.1. Classification (NCBI taxonomy): domain Bacteria; kingdom Pseudomonadati; phylum Pseudomonadota; class Gammaproteobacteria; order Enterobacterales; family Enterobacteriaceae; genus Buttiauxella; species Buttiauxella cochleicola. Next base: position 87,946 of record NZ_JAJSOU010000003.1, on the reverse strand, counting down.
GCATTCAAGCGTGCCTCACCGCCTAAGGTGATTTGTTCTTGCGCCTGCGCCGAGGCGAAAGTCTCAAGCCCCGTTTCTTTGCGGAGTTCCGGTGGAATGAGCATCCCGATGTCCAGCGCAGCACTTTTTGCCGTTCTATTGCCCCATGCCAGAGTAAATGGCGCGGTACCCTGAGCGTTAAAGATCAGAATCTGGCTCTCCCGTTTGCCGGTAATTTCAGGAAGCGATTCAGGAAGGCGCGCGTTAAGCGTTGTTATTTTTACCGCCTGAACAGGTTCATTCGGCATAATAATCGGCGCAGATGCTTTACCATTTAGCTGATAGATAACCTGTTTCGCGAGCGGATGCCACTCATCACTTTCTGCACGACGCCAGGCCATTTCAATCGGTAACACCCCATCTTCGTGAAGGGTAATCTCCAGTGAAGTCAGCGGCTGCGGGTGCGACCAGTGCCACACCGCTTCAATTAGAGAAGTTTTACTCGCCGTGGCGGTCAGACTGATACGTTCCTGCGTTGGTGACTCATGCTCTCTTACAGCATTGACACCGGTTAGCTGAACCGAATGCGGCTGAGCGTCAAACACCAGCAACAAATAACGCAGCTTATTTGGCGTCATCGTTACATTTATGTCCAGTTTATCGAGGGTGAGCCTGTCGCTCCCACTGCTTAAGTCCATCAGCGGTGCGCCGTCGGAAATCTGATTCCATTCACGAAGGTCATAGCTGTAATAGAGCGAAACTTTACCTTGCCAGTTTTCTGCTGGCTTATCCCAGATAAGTTGCAACTGGGAAATATTGAGGGGTTGCTGCTGATCTTCTGGAAGCGTCAGCAAATAACTTTGCCCCATGCTTTTAACATTTTCACCTTCCAGCCGGATCTCAATCCCATTTTTTGAACGCAGGATAACCGACTCCGAACGTACGCCCGCTTGCTGGTTGGCTCGGGTATCCGCAGAAGAGTCCAGCGTGAAAATACGCAAAGCAACCGGTTCAGAAACCACAGCCGAAGAGGTTTGCGCCTCAAGACTAAACGGAACGGCTTCACCCTGATGGTTAAAAACGCGCACATCGCGCAGGTCTGGCCAGACGCTTTGTTGATAGACATTGAGTGGTAATTCAACACGATACCAGGGAGATGGCGCAGCCAGGTACAACTCGCTGCCATAGGCATAATCCTGTGGTGTCTGTGCTATTTCTTCCACGGCCAAAACGGGAAGTGCGGCGCATAACATTGCCCCGAGCATAAATCCTTTATTCCATTTCATTCCTCTTCTCCCTTTTTCAGCGCCAGCCCTGCCTTTGGTGGCAGAGGCGAGAAATAGCCCACAATCAATACCAGAACAGCCACGCCAATAAAGGCAATCGCCCGTGCCAGCCCGCCGCCTCTGGCGCTGTCTACCAGCATCAATTTTACAATCACAATTCCCAGCAGAACGGCCCCTGCTACCCATACCTGCCGTGAACCCCGGCGTGTTGCGTAGAGCATGGTGACCAATGCCCCCAACATCCAGAAAAGGGCAAAGCTGGTTTGCACCAAACGCGATTGCCACAGGCTTTCAACATACCAGGCAATATCGCCATAAGCCGCAAGTGCGCGTAGCAAAAGCCCATTTCCCCACCAGAACACCAGCCCTGCCATCACCATCAGCAGATACTGCCGACGTACTGCCCACGCAGGGACTTGCTGGAAAAGGTGACGTGCATAGCAGAACACAGCAAGTATCGCGAAACCGGCACCTTCCTCGAGTGGATTGACCAGCGGAATATAACGATGCTGGAAGACCACACCATCCAACAAATTGCCAAACACCAGCAGTAAAACCAGGATTGGCAGCACAGGAGCGACGCCCAACACATTGTAAACCACCGGCCAGTTTCTAAATGGCCATACATTACGTTTCGCGCCAGCCTGAACCAGCAAGATAATTATTGCCCCAAAGGCCATCGTCAATCCGGCTCGCCACGCCTCCATTCCCCAGCCCAGCGATTCGATAAACCAGTAATATTCCATCCCCAACGCCATCAATATCAGCCAGAAAAGGGATAAATGTAGCCCCTGAGAAATTTTTACAGGCTCCCTGTCACCTTCTTTCCACAGCATCAATACTGCCGATGGGAATGCGACGCACCAGGCAAGGTTTTTCCAGTCAAGGCTAAACAGATGTTGCTGTTCAGCCAATTGATAGCTCAGTCCCAGCAGGATTGCTGGCCACAAGAGCCATTGCGCCCATTTCATCTCCGGCCATGCCAGATTCATACTGCCGTAGCGCCATAACCAAACTGACAGGCCGACTAAGGCAAGCACGCCAAACCCGGCTGCCGGTTGAGTGTGGAACGCCAGCAACGAACCTCCGCTGAGCGCGACACACCAGAAAATTATCCCACCGGCGAGCAAAGCATGACTGATATAGGCCTGGATACCACGCCATAGCCACGCGGCAGCAAGCCAGGTCGCGCTCAAAATGGCAAAGATCATTAATGTTGAAAGGGGTCTCACATCGTCAATGCAAGCCCACATCGCGCTGAGCCACGCCAAGACCAGTAAACCGGTGCCGCTGTAACTCATACGGCGCTGATGTTGTTGAACACCCAGCCACAATATTCCCAACCCTTCCAGAGCCCAGGCCATTGATGTCCAACGAGCAGAGAGTGCCAGAGGGATAGCCAGCGTGGCGAAAGCCCCTCCCAAGGCAAGAGCCGCCAGAACCAAAGGTTTTCCTGCTGAAGGATAGCGTTTGAGTACCATCCAGCCGAGCATCAAGTAAGCGCCACCATAACTGAGTGCACTTAACGCCGGTCCCCAGACGAAGTGCTGTGTAATGGCATACTGCATGCCAAACCCCACCAGCGGCGGGGCAAACAGCAGTACCCCGTCGATAATGCGCGCCCCTTTATTTTGCGCACGCAACGATAAGGCCACGCTCAAGACACCAAACAATAAAATGTTCGCGATCAGAAATAGCTGGCAGCTCAGGTAAAACGCTGGCTGGTAGTCCTGCATTCCCCAAATTCCGCCAATACCAAAAGTGAAGAGCATTCCCAATAGATTGAGTTCACGCCAGTGCTGCCAGGCACTGATCGCCAGAATCCCACCAGAGAGCAACAAATAGAACGAGAAGAGAGCGACATGACTGCCTCCCCCGGTAGAAAGCAGTATCGGAGCCAGGTAACCGCCAAGGCTTGCAAGCATTGCCAGGCTCAATGCCCGCTGCAATACAGCCAGCGCAACACTTGCCGCACAGACCAGAATCAGTAACGCAAAAGCCAGCCCCATCGGCAGCATTTGCCACAACCGGAAAGCGCCAAAGATGGTCAAATAGAGCGTGCCTGTTGCCCCACCCTGTAGGATAAGCGCGTAAACCGGCTGTTTATGCCTAAGCCGCCAGCCAAATACCAGCAACACCAAAGCACCCAGCGCCACCGTTATCACCCGCAGTTCGAGTGGGAAAAGCGAGAGTTCAACGGTGTAGCGCAGCAGAAACGAAAACCCAAGAAATAGCAGGATAATACCCAGCTTTGCCAGTGGATTTCCGCGCATAAACCAACGCACCAGCGATGTCACCACGCCGCTAAGCAATTTGTCTTGTTCCGCAGGTGCCGTGTTTGTATCTACTTTTTCGTAAACTCGCTCAACCGAAGTTGAATTGTTGGCCCAGAGGTTTGCTACCACTGGGGCCGCAACATTTTGCGGCACATTTTCTGCGACAAACTCATCAGCGGCAATTTGAGAAGGTACCTGAGATGGCGGTGACGAAACCACTCCCTCCTCAACACTCAATGGCGAAGACGGCGATTCAGTACGATTTTGCTCGAGGGTTTCAATACGCTTTCTGAGCAATATTATTTCATCGCGCGCCTGCCCGCTTCGGCGCCATGCCCCAATAGCCAGAATGGGCGCAATCACCAAAACTAAAAATAGAACTATACCCGCAAGAATTATTAAATCGTCCATGTCATGACCTTCATCCAGGAAGAGGCATATTGTTTAACTTTGGCACACTAAATATCGGTACACCATTTACGACTGACAAACGGCAAAAAATAGGAATTTGTCCTGAGAGGATTATCCTGGTGGATATGATGACCCGGGGATTAAAACGCAAAACAAGAACATCCCATCACACCCCAGAATGCCCCTTCATCCGCAATCGGGATTGCCGATTTACGCGCAGTGTCATGCTGGTGACCATGCACATTACAACTCCCACAACACTGATGAACCTGCGCCATCATGCCAACTTTCGCGGCTTCTGGTGGTGCTGAGCGGTAATGTCCAGGCACAGTGGTGACCGGTGACCATTCAGGCACGACCGGAATTGGCGGCGGTGCCAACGGCGTAAATGCCCCAGCGGCATACACCACTTTCCCATCCACCAGCGTAAGCACCGATTCAATCCCTTTAATTTCATCCTCGGTTACTTTGAAGAAATCTTTCGAAAGCACGACCAAATCCGCCAGTTGCCCGGTTTTAATGCGACCTTTTTTACCTTGTTCACTGGAAAACCATGCGCTGCCTGCCGTCCACAACTCCAGTGCCACTTCGCGTGAAAGCCGGTTATTGTCGTCATACATTTGCATGCCGCCAACGGTACGCCCCGATACCAGCCAGTAAAGCGCCGTCCATGGGTTGTAGCTGGCAACTCGTGTCGCATCTGTGCCTAATCCAACAGGGAGTTCAGCGGCAAGCATTTTGGCAATCGGTGGCGTTTGTTTGACGGCTTCGATGCCATAGCGTGCGGCATAATATTCCCCCTGAAACGCCATACGGTGCTGTACAGCAATCCCACCGCCCAACGCTTTAACACGCTCGATATTTTTCTCGGTAATCGTTTCTGCATGGTCGAAAAACCAATGCAAACCATTAAACGGGATATCGCGATTCACCTTTTCAAATACATCCAACATACGGCTGATGGATTCGTTATAGGTCGCGTGCAAACGGAATGGCCAACGATGCTCTACTAAATGGCGTACCACTCGTTCCAGCTCTTGCTCCATGCCTTCTGGCAAATCGGGGCGTGGTTGCAAAAAGTCTTCAAAATCAGCGGCGGAAAACACCAGCATTTCACCCGCGCCATTCGCGCGATAGAAATCCGTTCCCTGCCCCGGTTTGAGCATATCCGTCCATTTTTCAAAATCTTCCAGCTCATGCTGTGGGCGCTGGGTAAACAGGTTGTAGGCAATGCGCACCGTCATCTGTTTTTGCGCGTGAAGCTGGTCGACAATCTGGTAATCCTCGGGGTAATTCTGGAAGCCGCCCCCCGCGTCAATGGCGCTGGTCACGCCGAGTCGATTGAGTTCGCGCATAAACTGGCGCGTGGAATTAACCTGCATCTCCAGCGGCAGCTTCGGCCCTTTTGCCAGCGTCGAATACAAGATCATCGCATTCGGCTTGGCTATCAGCATCCCGGTTGGGTTGCCGTTGCGGTCTCGCATGATTTCACCGCCCGGCGGATTGGGCGTCTCTTTGGTGTAACCCACCGCTCGAAGTGCCGCCTGGTTTAGCAATGCACGGTCGTAAAGATGCAGCACAAAAACGGGCGTATCTGGAGCCGCCTCGTTGAGTTCTTCAAGCGTTGGCATACGGCGCTCAGCAAACTGAAACTCCGTCCACCCTCCAACCACACGTACCCACTGCGGCGAAGGGGTACGCAAAGCCTGCTCTTTTAGCATCCGCAGTGCATCCGCAAGCGATGGCACACCTTCCCAACGCAGTTCCAGGTTGTAATTGAGCCCACCACGAATAAGGTGCAAATGTGAGTCATTAAGGCCGGGTATTACCGTATGGCCCTGAAGATCAACTCGCTGTGTTTCCCCACTCGCAAAGCTCATCACCCACGACTCATTTCCTACTGCGATAATTTTGCCGTCTTTGATAGCCACCGCTTCAGCCAGCGGCGCTTCGCTATCGAGCGTGTGAAACTGCCCGTTGGTGAGAATTAGTGAAGCAGATTGCGACATAACCTGTTCTCCTCGGTGAAACGTTATTTTTTCAGCCAGCCCGCAAACAGACGCGTCATGATGGGCATCCATAGCCACACCACTAACGCCACCACTAACGCGTCATTGATGAGATGTAACAAAAGCGACCCATGCAGCGAAGGGAAAATCATGGCGGTGATGCGTGGCACTACATTAGTGCTTGGGAAAATCACGGCCAGCGTTATCAGGAATTGCTTCCACTGTGCCGGACGTTTGATCGTTGGTGTTTCCGGGGTGAACCAAAATGCATTTTCGGTGCGCACTTCCAGATGATCGTCCTGGCTGAGGATCGGTTTGATCTCATCAACCAATGCTTCACGCTCAGCCGATTTCGTCCAGGTGGTGAGATTCTCCAGCGTGTCGAAGCGGATAACGATGTTGTACACATCGTTCCCGGTCGTTGGGCGAATAACATGCACACCGCGATGCCCTGGATAACGAGCGGCGGCAGGCATGATTTTCTCAAGCCACTGCTCATAACGCGCGGCCTGCCCCGCTTTAAGGGCGTGAGTAATCACCAGCGTAACCGTGTTGTTGTCCGCCATAGATCAGGCTTTCCGTTCCGGCGCATCATGAACCATGGTGTAGGCATAATCGACCCCAATGCCATACGCGCCGCTATGCTCACGCACCAGATCCATTACTGCATCGTAAGTGTCGCGTCGCGCCCAATCGCGTTGGTATTCCAGCAGTACTTGCTGCCAGGTCACTGGCACCGCACCCGCCTGAACCATGCGGTCGATTGAGCGCTCGTGCGCATCCACCGACGTGCCGCCTGAGGTATCAGTCACTACGTAAACCTCGAAGCCCTCTTCTAGTGCCATTAGCGCCGGGAATGTCAGGCATACTTCGGTCCACAGCGCAGAGATAATCAGCTTCTTGCGCCCGGTCGCTTTCACCGCTGCAACAAAAGCAGCATCTTCCCAGGAGTTCATTGAGGTGCGTTCGATTGGGGTTATTTCAGGATGAACAGCCAGCAGTTCGGGCCAGATGTAACCGCTGAAGCTTTTAGTTTCGACCGAGGTATAAATGGTAGGAACGTTAAAGATCTTGCCCGCTTTTGCCAGCGCTACCGTGTTGTTTTTCAAAGCTTGGCGGTCAATATTGGCGACGCCAAAAGACATTTGTGGCTGATGGTCGATAAAAATCAGAGTGGAGTTGGTGGGGTCGAGAAGTTCACGTATAGACATAAAGTTTTCCTTAAATTTCATCTAATTGATTAGGGAGATAGTCCAAGCGGCTGCCTCCCAAACGGTATGAGATCTGGAAATGTCTAACTTAAGGGGATCTTATTGAAGGGAACGAAAACTAAGAATAGCACCGGTTTTCCCCTTCGCTCGGCAAAAGGGAAACCGGTTTCAGGATACCTAATTACGCCACACTGAAACTGAAACCGCAGGCAGCAACAGTTCGCAGTTTTCAAACGTCGCTTCACCTTCCAACTGCGTCCAGACTTTGTCGTTTAACAGCGGTTCCCACGGCAGCGTGAGCACCGTTTGTTCACCACGGTTGATCGCCACCAGTACGCGCTCGCCCTGGTAAACACGCACAAAGACCACCACGTCGCCTTCGGCGTAAATCACCTGACAGCCACCGTGGCGCAAAGCGCGGCTTTTGTGGCGCAATTTACCAAGGCGCTGGTAAAGCGCCAGCAAATCCTGATCCTGCCGATCGGGGTCCCATGGGAATGGCTTGCGGCAGAACGGGTCGTTATTACCATCCAGACCGACCTCATCGCCGTAGTAAACACAAGGCACACCAGGCCAACAATACAGCCACACTACAGCCAGCGGCAATCGCGCAACATCCTTACCGAGGATCGACTTGAAACGTGCAGTGTCATGACTATCAAGCTGGTTAAACATGCGCAATTGCTGCTGCTGAGAAAGCCCCGCACGATATTCATCCATCCAGGCCATACATGTTTGTGCGTCGATATGCTGCGGATCGTAGGAAATATCGGTGTTAGCGAGGAATCCCCAAATTGGGAAAGTAAAACCGCGATAGTTCATCGCCGCATCTTCGGCATCAGTCTGCAACCACTGGCGTGCATCCCCAAAATGCTCACCCAAAATATAGGCTTCGGGATTGGTTTCTTTCGCCGCTTTGGTGATACCACTGACGTGCAGCAAATTGTTTTTTGCCCCGCCCGCTTCACCAAGCATATGCACCACATCAAGCCGCCAGCCGTCGATGCCCCACGGTTCACGCAGCCAGTGGCGCACAACGCTGTCTTCGCCCTGGTAAATTTCATCAACTAGGGTGGCAGATTGATAATCGAGCTTTGGCAAACTGGAGTACCCAAGCCAGTCGAGCGCATGCCCCTCCTGGTTATAGCTGTAAAAATCACGCCATGGAGATTGTGGATTGTGGCTCGCCCCCTCTCCATGAGTTTGCTGCCTGTCAAACCACTGATGCGTATCACCACTGTGGTTAAACACCCCATCGAGCATCAGGCGCATGCCGTATTTCTGAGTATTTTTACGCAAACGTAAAAAGGCGTGATCGCCGCCGAACTGCACATCTACGTGGCGATAATCCTGAGTATCGTATTTATGTACGCTCGGCGCGGTAAAGATCGGATTGAGATACAGCGCGGTGACACCCAGCTTTTTCAGGTACGGCAGGTTTTCGCTAATCCCATCCAGATCGCCGCCATAAAATGTCGATCCGCCGGCATCTCCACTGAGCGGTTCGTCCCAATTGCGCAAAACAATGTCGCGTTTTGCCGCATGGTGATAATAAACCTGATCCTGCTCGGGCGAGCGTTGCTCACTACGCGCAAAACGATCGGGGAAAATTTGATAGAAGATCTGATCCTGTACCCATTGCGGGCCGTCATCCGGAAGATCAACCGCAAACTGCTCAAGTCTTGCAGGCGGAATTGATCCCAAACCTTGCGGTGTTAGCCAGCGCTGTTTATCCAACCACAGCAGCTTGAAGCTGTAGCGTCGGCGCGGCTGCCCTTCGGTTAGATCAATCACGCCGCGCCATGCCACCACTCCTTCTTCAGGAGCCACTTTTTGGCGCGTCATCTGTATTGAGGTTTCTTCATTATCCTTTTCGTAACGCAGAACTACACGCTGCGGTAAATCATCGCCAGAAACCCACAGCGTGATATACAACTTGTCTTTACGTGTTTGTATGAAAGGGGGCACCGGAAGGTGCCATGCATTCAACATAATCGTATCCCCAGAAAATTTATTGCGCCACCTTGCCACAGCGTAGCTGGCTATCACTCATCGTTGCTATTTTTATTGGGGGATGAAAGCGGGGGATGAGAAATTGAGCCGTTTGCTTAATAAGTTAGCGCTACCTATAGTGAGAATATTCTCACCGTTCAGGAGACCGTTATGTCTATCGTCCGAAATATTACGCTGCTTCTTTGCGTGGTCTGGTCTGCCAATTCTCTGGCAAATTCGGCTTACGAATCTCTGCAGTTTGGCAAATATAAACAGCAAATTATCAGTGACTTGAAGAAGGCTTGCCACCCGCAGAAGAAGACATCTGATGAGGTTTGGGCGAATAAAATCCTCTCTAACGAGGATAACAAAGCCTATATCCGTGATGCGAGGATTGCGCTTGAGCGCAACAACGAGAAAAACTACTGGGATGCAATAAGTAAAGTGGAATGCCCGGAGATGTAAGCAAGAAGGTGGATGTCGCTTTCGCTAGTCCACCTGACAACGGTGATTATACTCCGTTGCTGCTTTCGCTTGCGGCGAGTATCTGGCGGCGTTTGAATAGCCAACCGACCAACAGCAAAACTATCCACACACAGCCAACATACAGTGAAATGCGGGTGTCCGGGTGCCAGCCGATAAGCGCGATAATAAACACCAGGAACACTAGCCCGACTGCTGTAGTTGCAACGCCGCCCGGTACCGGGAATTTCAGCGCCTTTGTTTGTTCTGGTGAGAGTTTGCGGCGGAAAGCAATCTGCGACAGCAGAATCATTATCCATACCCACACGGTGGCAAAGGTTGCCAGCGACGCAATCACCAGGAAGACATTTTCTGGAATTAGGTAATTTAACACTACCGCCAGCAACAACGCGAAACACATCACTAAAACCGTCACCCACGGGATACCATTACGTGAGGTTTTAGCGAAGACTTTCGGCGCACTGCCCTGCTCTGCCATGCCGTGTAACATGCGACCCACGCCAAATACATCGCTGTTAATCGCAGAAAGTGAAGCGGTGATCACCACAAAGTTCAGAATACCTGCCGCCGCCGTTATCCCCATATGCTGGAAGGTCAGCACGAACGGGCTGCCTCCGGTTCCCACGAGGTTCCATGGGTAAATCGACATGATCACAAACAGCGTACCCACATAAAACACCAGGATACGCAGCGGTACGGAGTTGATGGCGCGCGGAATAGATTTTTCCGGGTCTTTCGCTTCACCGGCAGTAATACCGATGATTTCAATGCCGCCGTAGGCAAACATCACCATCTGCAATGACATAATCATGCCTATCCAGCCATTGCTGAAGAAGCCGCCATTGCTCCATAAGTTATGAATACCTGTTGGCTGGCCGCCGTTACCAATACCCCACACGATGATACCGATACCGGCAGCAATCATGATGATGATGGTGGCAACTTTAAAGAACGAGAACCAGAACTCCAGTTCGCCAAACACTTTCACGCTCATCAGGTTGATGGCACAGATAATCAATACAACGCTCAAAACCCAGACCCAATGCGGCACTGCTGGGAACCAGAGCCCCATATAGATACCGAAGGCGGTAACATCCGCAATCGCTACTATCAGGATTTCAAAACAGTAGGTCCAGCCAGTGATGTAACCCGCCAGCGGGCCAAGGTTATCTTGCGCGTAACGCGAAAATGAACTGGCTGAAGGGTTATGAACCGACATCTCACCAAGTGCACGCATAATGATATATGCAGCAACACCGCCAATGATGTAGGCCAGCAACACACTCGGCCCGGCCATTTTGATAGCATCTGCCGAGCCATAAAACAGCCCGGTGCCAATTGCCGAACCCAACGCCATAAAGCGTATGTGTCGGGTACTCAAGCCACGCTTAAGTTTATTAGCGTTTTCCATTGATTCCATACCTGCTTAACAATAAAAAAAACCACGGAGCTAAGCCCCGTGGTTGAACATAATTTTAATTTTTAGTGGGCGGCGGATGCCACCTGTCGCCCTGCGGCGCGGTCCCAAATGATGGCAATAACTACCATGACAACCGTTGGTGCCAGCCATGCCAACCCCTGATCCGCAAGCGGTAAACGCGCCGTCCAGGCTGGTAAAACATCACTGATTGCCGAAGCTTTAATCCCATCAAGGATACCGAACAAGGTACTGATGATCATTGCCGGAGCGATAACGCGAGTTGAATTATGCCACCACGGACGGGTGAAACTCAGTACCACCAGCGCAATACACGGTGGGTAAATCGCCGTCAGCACTGGAATCGAAATCTGAATCAAATGGCTCAGACCGAGGTTAGAAACCACCATCGAGAACAGGCCAAGGATAAACACCAGCGAGCGGTAAGACAGCGGCAGATACTGGCTGAAGAACTCAGCACACGCACAAGTCAGGCCAATCGCCGTTACCATACACGCCAGGAAAATCAGTGCCGCGAGGAAGAAGCTACCGGCACCACCGAAGGTATGAGCAACATACGCATGCAGAATTGCGGCACCGTTCGCGTTTTGATCGCTAACCAGCGATGCACTGTCAGAACCCAGGCGGAACAGAGCAAGGTAAATCAGCGTTAAACCAACACCTGCAATCAGGCCAGCCCAGATGGTATAGCGCGTCAGCAAACGAGATTCAGTAACGCCACGCGAACGCGCCGCGTTAACAATGACAATCCCGAAGACCAATGATGCCAGCGTATCCATGGTCAGATAACCATTGACGAAGCCGTTAGAAAACGCCGCATGTTGGTATGCTTCGGTCGCGGTGCTGATACCGCCTGCAGGCCACAGAATCGCGCCGACTGACAACGCCAATAACGCGACAATTTTTACCGGAGCCAGCACATGACCGACGGTATCCAGCAATTTTCCCGGATACAAAGAGATGGCCATAACAATGGCAAAATAAACCAGGCTGTAGATAAACAGCGCAAGTTCACTGCTGCCTACCAACGGTGCAATCCCCACTTCGAAGGAGACAGTCGCTGTACGAGGTGTCGCAAACAGTGGGCCAACGGCCAGATAACAAACGGTGGCCAACAGCACCCCGGCACGGCGGCCGATTGGCGAGCTCAGGCTATCAATACCACCACCAACGCGGGCGATAGCGACAATAGTCAGAACGGGCAGGCCAACTGCGGTGACCAGGAAGCCAAGGGAGGCAATCCAGACATGCTCACCAGCCTGTAAACCCACCATTGGCGGGAAAATGATATTGCCTGCTCCGACAAACAGCGCAAAGGTCATAAAGCCCAGTGCGAGGATGTCTCGAGATTTCAAATGATGAGTCATAAAATTTATGCAGCCTGTGGATGTGTGGTGTTGAAAGTATTCAAATTTTTATACCTGTTAACTCGGCATAAAAGCGGCAATTGGTAGTTACGACAGCGGAAAATCCTTTCCGGGATCGGTGGAGAAGAATAGTTGTTTGAATTACCACTCAAATCCAGTCGGACTACTAATTACAGGGCCGCAATTAAAACGCTTATAGCGAATGAAGGCAAGAAGGGATCCAAAAACCAGATTGATATACTTAAATTAACCATGAAAGCAGAGGATTAGTTTATCCATCAGAAATGATTATGGTCGTTTATATGGTTAAAATATCACCAACTGAGGGTTTTTGATTTACATCTGAGTAAAAAAAAGACAGACCAGAAGACTGGCCTGTGGAAAGTTATTTTGACACGGTTTGAGTAAGCTACTCTGCCTGAATGGCTTTCTCGTTAACAATGAGACGCTCAGGCAGTACAAAGGAAAACGTCGTTCCTATACCCAGTTGGCTTTCGATATGGAGCCGCGCATCGTGGTGGCTCAAAGCATGTTTTACTATCGCCAGCCCCAGTCCACTGCCACCGGTTTGCCGTGAACGCGCTTTGTCGACACGGTAGAAACGCTCGGTCAATCGCGGAATGTGTTCAGCTGAAATGCCAGGCCCTGTGTCTGCAACACTAAAGCAGGCACCACCGGCAATCCTTTTCCAGCTCACCGTAATATATGTGCCATCTGGCGTATGGTTTACTGCGTTGTATACGAGGTTCGAAATCGCACTGCGCAATTGTTCTTCATTACCAAACACTTTCAGGGTTGAGTCGATATCAAACTGTAACGTCTGTCTTTGCTGGCTGAGGGTTTGCGCTTCGCGCTCCACCACACGCAACATCAGTGGCACATCAATCTTTTCATTGAGCACCATCGCCGGAGCCGCTTCAATTTTTGACAGCGTGAGAAGCTGCTTAACCAGCCCTTCCATACGCGAGGTTTGTTCGCGCATCGTGCCCAGCGCTTTCTCGCGCAGCGGGCCTTCAAGGGTTTGGTCCTGCATCATTTCCAGGTAACCTTGCAGCACCGTCAATGGTGTACGGAGTTCATGGCTAACGTTGGCAAAAAAGTTACGGCGTGCCCCTTCAAGTTGGTGCATCTGAGTCACATCACGCGCCACCAGCAGCCACTGTTCGTCGCTGTAAGGCATTACGCGAAATTCCAGATGACGGCCATTGTTGAGCACGAGAGTCAGCGGGCGAGCAAAATCTTTATGTGATAAATAGCGGGTAAATTCAGGGTAACGCAGCAAGTTAAGGATGTTTTGCCCGTTATCATCCGGCCAGCGTAAGCCCAGCAACTGTTGAGCCAGGCCGTTACACCAAAAAATCGTCCCTTCTTCAGTGGTAAGCACAACCGCATCGGGCAATGATTCCGCACCGCTACGAAAGCGCTTAATCAGGTTACCTAACTCTTTGCGGCGTTTTTTATTACGCAACTGCATCTGGTGAAGGCCGTAGAGCAACGGATCCCAGCTCCCCCGCCCTGGCGGAGGCGTCATGCTGCGATCAACCCACAACCACCACGACAAACGCAGCAAATTCCAGAAATGCCAAACCAGCAGCCCAGTGACTGCCAGTAATAAAAACCAGGGTAAATGGCCAAAAATAAGGCCTAAAATGACGGCAGGTATACAACAGAGCAGCAGCTCCAGTACCAGCCTTTTCCATGACAACCGTTCCAGCACGCGTCACTCTCCTGATAAGGAATTAAAAGCGGGTTGAGAACCGATAACCCGTACCGCGTACTGTTTGTACCATTCTGTCATGCCCACTATGTTCGAGCGCTTTGCGTAACCGCCGAATATGTACGTCCACCGTTCGGTCTTCGACATACACATTGGTGCCCCATACATGATTGAGCAATTGTTCACGGCTATACACCCGCTCCGGGTGCGTCATAAAGAAGTGTAATAACTTAAACTCGGTTGGCCCCATATCCAATGGGTTTTCACCGGCCATGACGCGGTGCGACGACGGATCAAGTGTTAGCCCCTGCATATCGATCACTTCTTCTACTGCCATAGGAGAAATACGACGCATGACAGCTTTAATGCGTGCCACCAGCTCCTTCGGGGAAAATGGCTTTGTAATATAATCATCAGCCCCGACTTCAAGACCACGCACACGATCTTCTTCTTCGCCACGCGCTGTCAGCATCATCACCGGGATCTCGCGGGTCAATGCTTCACGTTTCAGATGTTTAATAAACTGAATACCAGAGCCGCCTGGTAGCATCCAGTCCAGCAAAATCAGGTCAGGAAAGGGTTCAATCAGCAGATTCACTGCGCTGTCATAATCTTCCGCTTCTACAGGTTGAAAACCGTTTTGTTCGAGCACAAAGCTCACCATCTCACGGATTGGAGCTTCATCTTCTACGACTAAAATACGCTTCGCCATGATTCGCCCTGCTCAAGGAATAATTATTGTTGTTTCAATGCGGCGCCATTATGCGTCAGATTTATGACAGATTTATGAAAAACATGACTGTTTGATGACCCATCACTTTGATTTATGACACAGAGACATATGCCGTTTTTTGCCTCGTCCCCTTATAATCGGGACTTCATTTTTAAGCCACCGGACAGGTCATGCGCATAATTCACACATCAGACTGGCATCTAGGTCAAAATTTTTATACCAAAAGTCGCGGTCCTGAGCACCAGGCTTTTCTTGAATGGCTGCTCAACGCTGTCGTTGAAAATGATGTGGATGCCATAATCGTCGCGGGTGACATTTTTGATACCGGCTCGCCGCCAAGCTATGCGCGAGAATTGTATAACCGCTTTGTGGTGCAGCTTCAGGCGACGGGATGCTCGCTCGTGGTGCTGGCCGGAAACCATGATTCCGTCGCGACACTTAATGAGTCTCGCGAACTCATGGCCTGCCTGAACACATATGTGATTGCCAGCGCCCGCCATGATACCAGCCAGCAAGCTATTGTTCTAAAATCCAAAAGCGGTCTTCCCGGTGCGATTCTCTGCCCTATTCCATTTTTGCGCCCACGCGATATTCAAAATAGCCAGGCGGGGCTGTCCGGCCATGAGAAACAGCGTTCATTAATGGAAGCCATCAGCGAGCACTATCAACAGTGCTATCGCGCGGCCTGCGATTTACGCGCTGATGCCAGGCTGCCAATTATCGCTACCGGGCATTTAACTACAGTAGGCGTCACCAAAAGCGATGCGGTACGCGACATCTATATTGGCACGCTTGATGCTTTCCCGGCGCAGCATTTCCCGGATGCCGATTACATCGCGCTTGGCCATATTCATCGTGCGCAATTAATTGGCGGCACCGAACATATCCGTTACAGCGGTTCACCTATTCCGCTTAGTTTTGACGAAACAGGCAAGAATAAGAGCGTTTATCTGGTTGAGTTTAATGAAGGTAAGCTTCACGAAGTTACCCCGCTGACGGTTCCTGTCAGCCAACCTTTAGCCGTTATCAAAGGCTCGCTGTCTGAGATTGAACAGCAACTAGAACAGTGGCGCGATGCCCCCGCAGAACCCAAAGTGTGGCTGGATATTGAAATTGCCACCGACGAATATCTACATGATATGCAACGCCATATTCAGCAACTGACCGAAACACTCCCCGTCGAAGTGGTTTTGCTACGTCGCAGCCGTGAGCAGCGAGAGCGCGTAATTGCTCAGCAGCATAAAGAAACGCTGAGTGAACTGACGGTTGAGGAAGTATTTGAGCGCCGTTTGGTTCAGGAAGAGACCACCGAAGAACGCGCGCAACGCCTGCGCACTCTGTTTGCTCAAACCGTAGCAAGCCTGCATGACACGGAGGAACAGGCATGAAAATCCTTAGCCTGCGGTTAAAAAACCTCAACTCCCTGAAAGGGGAATGGAAAATTGATTTCACCAGTGAGCCTTTTGCCAGCAACGGATTATTTGCTATCACCGGGCCAACCGGTGCGGGGAAAACCACGCTGCTCGATGCGATTTGTCTCGCGCTTTACCACAAGACCCCGCGCCTCAATACTGTCTCACAGTCGCAAAATGATTTAATGACACGAGACACCGCCGAATGCCTGGCGGAAGTGGAGTTTGAAGTTAAAGGAGTGGCGTACCGTGCTTTCTGGAGCCAGAACCGGGCACGCAACGCGGTAAACGGCAATCTGCAAGCCCCGCGCGTAGAACTTGCTGAAGTGGAAAGCGGCAAGATTGTCGCCGATAAAGTCAAAGATAAGCTCGATATCACAGCAAAACTGACCGGGCTGGATTACGACCGTTTCACCCGCTCAATGATGCTTTCGCAGGGGCAATTCGCTGCCTTTTTAAATGCCGACGCCAATGACCGGGCTTCCCTGCTTGAAGAGCTTACCGGAACTGAAATCTACGGTACCGTTTCAGCGGCAGTATTCGAAAACCATAAAAATGTGCGCAGCCAACTTGAGAATCTGCAAGCCCAGGCTGCGGGTGTGGCGTTATTAAGCGAAGAGCAGCGTCAGCAGCTTTCTGAGAGTTTGCAGGCACTTACTACTGAAGAAAAAGTACAGCTTGCAGAACAGATTAAACTCCAACAGCAGCAGCAGTGGCTCGGCCTGCTTTCGCAGTTCACGCAGAAGCATACGCAGACCCAACAGGCGTTGAATGCAGCAACCCATGCGATAACAGAAGCGGCACCGCAGTTAGAAAAACTCACCCGAGCGCAACCCGCAGAAAAATTGCGCCCGGACTGGAAACGGTTACAGGAGTTACAAACCACTCTACAAGCAACGCGCATTAAAACTGAAGAAGTGAACACTCGCTTACTTCAGACAATGGTACGCCGCCAGCAAACCCGGCTCGCTGCAGCAAGCCAGGCTGCAAAACTAACTGATGAGAACACTCAACTTCAGGAATGGCTGAAAACCCACGGACATTTTCGCTTGTGGGGCGCAGAACTGGCGGGCTGGCGAATGGCTTTCAGTCAGCAACAGCGTGATGCCACTCAGCTACAAACTTTGCAACGAGATATCGACGCCAGCCAGAAAAAACTCGCTCTGCTGCCCGTCATTGAATTTTCTCTTAGCGCAGATGAAGTTAGTGCTCATTTACAGACGACGATTGCCGCACGCCCTCAGCGCCAGAGGCTTGCAACGCTTCAACCGCAGATCTCCTCATTACTCAAGCGCAAAGCTCTTCAGCAACAAGAGCTAGCCATTCTTGAGAAACAGATTACCGAGGGCGATGCGCAGCTGGTGCTTAAACGTCAGCAATATAAAGAACGCCGCCAGCATGAGAGTGATTTGGAGAAAGTCTGTGAATTGGAAAAACGCATTGTCAGCCTGGAAGCTGAACGCGCCCTTTTGCAGCCTGAGCAACCTTGCCCATTGTGCGGCTCCACGCAACACCCGGCGGTCGCTGATTACCAGGCGATACAACCAGGTGAAAACCAGCAGCGCCTGGATAAATTAAAACTGGAAGTGGCAAGCCTTGCAGAAGCGGGCTTTGCGATGAAAGGCCAGCTTGATACACAGCGTAAACAACGTGAAAACCTTATTCATACCATCAAGACCCTGGATGAAGAGGAAAACGAGCTGCGCGCTCACTGGCAACAACTGTGCGCCAGCCTGCAATTGGTACTGGCACCCGAAGATGATATTCAGCACTGGCTCGAAAGTGAGGAGCAGCGCGAACAACAGCTGCATCAGCTTAGCCAGCGCATTGTGCTGGAAGAACAGCTAACTCAGGCGAAAGTCCAGCATCATAAACTTGCCGATGAAATTGCAACCCAACGTGAAGCGTTGAACACCGCCCTGGAAAATGTTGGCCTGCAACATCCCGCTCACGGTGAAGAAAATAACTGGCTGGCACAGCGACAGCAGGAATCGCAACTCTGGCAGCAACGCAGTGAACAGTTACCGCGTGTGCAGCAACAACTGGCAAGCCTTGAGGGTGTGTTAAGTGCCTTTATTGACGATGGCACCGTGCCAGCGTTGCTATCCGAAAGCGAACAAATCGCAGCATTACAAAACTGGCACCAGTTGCACAGCGATTGCATCGCACTAGAGAGCCAATGGCAAACGCTGCAACAGCAACTGCAGCAAGAGGAAACTCGTGTTACTCAGGCAAACGCACAATTCCTGAGTGCGCTTGCCGCAAGTCCCTTTGCCGATGTCGAATCATTCCAGACTGCGTTGCTGGATGAAAACGAACGCCAGATGCTTGAGCAGAAGAAACAGCAGCTTGAGCAACAGCACCAGCAGCAAACCGTGCTCTGCCAGCAGGCTGAGAAAGCGCTAGCAGAGCATATTGCGGCTCGTCCGCAAGCACTTGCGGAAGATATACAACTGAGCGTACTGCAAGAACAACTGGCTCGCTGCAACCAACAGCTGCGCGAGAACACCACTCAGCAAGGGCAAATTCAACAACAGTTACAACATGACGTGGAAAACCGTCAGCGCCAACAAGGGCTGATGCAGGCCATTGTTGAGTGCCAGCAGCAAGTTGAAGACTGGGGTTATCTCAATGCGCTGATTGGCTCAAAAGAAGGCGACAAATTCCGTAAGTTTGCCCAGGGGCTGACGCTCGACAACCTGGTATGGCTTGCCAACAACCAGCTCAACCGACTGCACGGCCGCTATTTGCTACAACGAAAAGACAGCGAAGCGCTGGAATTACAAGTGGTGGATACCTGGCAGGCCGATGCGGTGCGTGACACGCGTACACTTTCTGGTGGCGAGAGCTTCCTGGTCAGCCTCGCGCTGGCACTGGCGCTCTCCGATCTGGTGAGCCATAAAACGCGTATCGACTCGCTGTTCCTTGATGAAGGCTTTGGCACACTGGACGCTGAAACATTGGATACCGCGCTAGATGCGCTGGATACACTTAACGCCAGTGGAAAAACTATCGGTGTTATCAGCCATGTTGAAGCAATGAAAGAGCGCATTCCGGTACAGATCAAGGTTAAAAAAATCAACGGATTGGGAGTGAGTCGCCTGGCGAAGGAGTTTGCTGTCGGGTGATTTTTGTCGATGACGCTGCGCTTATCTGAGCTACAGGCACAGCGTCATAGGCCCGCTTTTATTTCTCTAATGGCCACAACCATGCAGCACCACGGACGCCGCTGGAATCACCGTGCACCGCTTTACGAATTGGGGTTTCGCACTCTCCACCAAATACCCATGGTTTCACTAGCTGCGGCACCGTTTTGTACAAGCGTTCGTTGTTGCTCATCCCACCGCCCAATACGATCACATCGGGATCGAGAATATTGACGATGTGCGCCAGTGATTTTGCGAGACGCATTTCGTAACGCGCGATCGCCAGCTCAGCGACAGGATCTTGTTGATCGACTAAATGCATGATCTCATTGCCTTTGAGCTGTTTTCCGCTCAGGCGATGGTAATCCGTGCCAAAGCCGGTACCGGAAATAAAGGTTTCGATGCACCCTTGTTTGCCACAGTAGCAAGGCACTTCCTCGCGAAAACGTAGCTCGTCTTCGTCCATCCACGGTAATGGGTTGTGCCCCCATTCGCCCGCAGTACCGTTGCCACCAATCAAACTGCGGCCATTAATGGCAATACCTGAGCCACAGCCGGTTCCGATGATCACCGCAAAAACAATCGCTGCCCCTGCTGCTGCACCGTCTATGGCTTCGGAAACCGCCAGGCAGTTGGCATCGTTTGCCAAACGCACTTCACGGCTTAGCGCATCGCATAAGTCTTTGTCGAAAGGTTGGCCATTGAGCCAGGTTGAGTTGGCATTTTTTACCACACGGGTATAGGGCGAAATCGAGCCTGGGATACCAACGCCGACCGTTCCCTTCTCACCTGTGGCCTCCTCAGCCAGGCGTACCAATTCAGCAATGGTGCCAATGGTTTGCTGATAATCATTTTTCGGTGTTGGCAGGCGATGACGGAAAAGTTGTTTACCATCATCCGCCAGTGCGATCACTTCTGTTTTTGTTCCACCTAAGTCGATACCAATGCGCACAGCGATGCCCTCATTTAATTAGTGTTATCAACAGAATAGAAGTGCGGCCCCGTAAAGGCAATGAAACACAGCGGCTGATTGGTTATCATGCCCGCTGCGTTTAACTGACAGTCCGGGAAATAATCATGTTGTGGTTCAAAAATTTAATGGTTTACCGTTTAAGCCGTGACATCACGCTTTCAGCGGATGAGATGGAAAAACAGTTGGCCGCGTTTACTTTCACCCCATGTGGCAGCCAGGATATGGCGAAGACTGGCTGGGTGTCGCCAATGGGTTCGCACAGCGATGCATTAACCCATGTAGCCAACGGGCAGATTGTGATTTGCGCCCGTAAAGAAGAAAAAATCCTCCCGGCCCCGGTGATTAAACAAGAACTGGAAGCGAAGATCAGCCGTCTTGAAGCCGAACAAGCTCGTAAGCTGAAAAAAACCGAGAAAGATTCTCTGAAAGATGAAGTGCTGCACTCTTTACTGCCACGTGCTTTCAGCCGTTTCAATCAAACAATGATGTGGATCGATACCGTCAACGGTTTGATCATGGTCGATTGTGCCAGTGCTAAAAAAGCTGAAGATACGCTGGCGCTGCTGCGTAAAAGCCTCGGTTCGCTGCCTGTTGTGCCACTTGCGCTGGAAACCCCTATTGAGCTGACGCTGACTGAGTGGGTGCGTTCTGGCGATGTGCCTCCAGGCTTTGCGCTGATGGATGAAGCTGAGCTTAAAGCTATTCTCGAAGGCGGCGGTGTGATTCGCTGCAAGCAGCAGGATCTGGTTTGTGATGAGATTGCAGCCCATATCGAAGCTGACAAAGTGGTAACCAAACTGGCTCTCGACTGGCAAGAACGTATTCAGTTTTTGATTGCTGATGACGGTTCGATTAAGCGCCTGAAGTTTGCCGATACGCTGCGTGACCAAAATGAGGATATTGACCGTGAAGATTTCGGTGCTCGTTTTGATGCAGATTTTATTCTGATGACGGGTGAACTGGCAGCGTTGATTAAGAACCTGGTTGAAGCGTTAGGCGGCGAAGCCCAGCGTTAAAATTGCGAGTCCCTCTTCCTGTGAGGTAGAGGGACATAAAATTCTTACTTATCGGCAAGATAGCGGCAAAGATAGGAAGTCGGTTCAGCCACTTGTAAATGGAATTCACTGTGTCCAGGAACATGGAACACGGTGCCCGCTGCATAAGTTTTCCACTCGGTTTCACCCGGTAGTAAAACGTGTAATGCACCACTGATGACGGTCATTTCTTCTGGTTGAGCCGTGCCAAAAGTGTATTCACCTTCAACCATGACCCCAACACTCGCGCGGCCAGTGCTGCTGCTTGTAAAACCAATAGATTTCACTTTACCGGAAAAGTACTCATTACTTTGAAGCATGACCAGGCCCTTTTTAAAATAGTTGAAAAAACAATATAGAGGGGAACTTGAGAGCCTGTCACGCAAATTATTACCTGCCGTTATGCGAGCAATTCCGAGGCTAAACGTGCAATCAACACGTTCGATAACAATACCGGGACATCTAAGGATTTTTGCAACAAATCGCGATGTTTTTGATGGAATCCAAGGCAGTCCAGCACCAAAACATCTGCACCACTTTCTACCAGTTTTTTTCCTGCCTCGATGAGATCTTGCTCAGTTCCATGAACAGGGTTAGCCAGTTCATACAGCGGCTCAATGGGGAGTAACTCCCATTTTTTATTCTGATATTTCATCATTTCGGGAACGGGAAGAATGATACCGACCTGGTGTCCATCGACTATTGAAGCCACAAGCGGTGGAATAATTCGCTCAGGCTCCAGCAAGATACCTTTACGCACCGAGAGGTTGGCTAAGCGGTGTGTGCTCATCAATAAAATGACATCGAAACCCTGGTTATCCAGCACCTCAATAACACTTTGCAACGCTCGCTCTACTTTCTGCTTCCCCACGTAAGCCAAAACATTACCGGTTAACAGCGTCAGAAGTTGTTCTTCATCGGGTGACGGTGAAAATTCTTCCATCACTTCGTCATAAGAAAGATTACCTAACAGACTGAAAGTTTTAATTTGTTCTTCAGAAATATGGTCTGTGAGTAGCGGCAGTATTTCACTGACCGGGACGACACCAATGGTGAGAATTGCCAAAGTTTGTTTCATGTTTCGTTCCGCCCTTGTCCCATATCAGTCCTTCACTGCTGCACTGGTATCTTTCCTGTGAATGATACTCTGCTGAAGGTCGCTCAATAATTAACCACAAAGCGTAGCAGCATAATTGCAGAGCATCTGCCGGAATGTTCAACGAAACGTCAACGACATATATACAACATCACGATAATGATTTGTTAACAACAAGATTAAACGAAAGGTGTGATTAGTGACCAGGTCATTGAGTTAATTCGGAAAACAGGGGAGTAATCATGGCGTCCATGCCGAGGTACTACGTTTTTTGCGGATCTTCATAACGCCGCTTCGCATCCAGCGCTTCTTGTTCTGTTTCGTGTTCACTAATCAGCGTATCAGGATGGGGATGGTCAGCACGGAGTTGATACCAGGTCACGGTCTGGTCAGTAGCGCCTTTTTCAACAGTAACAATTCGTGCTTCTCGGGGATAGGGAGGATTGCTCGCCATCGCTCTTCCTTAGGTTATGGATGAGCGTTAAGTATAGACAATGATTAGCTGGCACGAACCGTATGCAATGCTGTAATCACCGCTTCGACAATCTCGGCTGGCGGACGAGTGGCATCAATCACATGGTGTGCAGCCTGGTTGTACAGCGCTTCACGCGCCGCGAGAACATCAACGATTTCGTCGGTAATAGGTCTGCCAGTCAGTGTTGGGCGTTGGCCCTCTTCCGGGAAGGCTTCTAAACGTGAAGCAAGGATTTGCGCCGGTGCACGTAAATAGATAACCACACCATGCTCACGCATAAACTGGCGATTACTTTCAGCCAGTACCATACCGCCGCCGGTTGCGATGACCGTATTGGGGGCCGTGACACTTTTCAGTGCGCCAGATTCTCGGCGACGAAAACCGTCCCATCCTTCTTGCGCCACAATATCAGCAACACTCATCTTGGTGCTGGTTAAAAGGTAGTGGTCGGTATCAACAAAGTTACAGCCCAATGCCTGCGCTAATGCAACACCGACGGTTGTTTTGCCACAACCTCGCGCGCCGACTAAATAAATGGGTTGAGTCATCGGTGGCTAATCCTTAGAAGTCCGCCAAAGGTTGCCATCATACCAGCAAGCTAGTACGTGGAATAGAATTACATCGGTATTAAGCGCTTTTTGAACGACCGGCGACAAGCAGCCATTTTTCCAGTTCATTGGCAAACATTTGGCGGTCGCGCTGATTAAGACTATCAGGCCCACCAGTTTGCACCCCACTGGCTCTTAATGTATCCATAAAATCGCGCATCGTCAGGCGCTCACGGATGGTAGCAGGTGTGTAAAGCTCACCGCGAGGATTAAGAGCAATCGCCCCCTTTTCCAGCACATCCGCTGCGAGCGGTATGTCAGCCGTGACCACTAAGTCACCTTTTTCACAACGGCGCACAATTTCGTTGTCAGCCACATCAAACCCCGTCGCTACTTGCAGGGTACGAATAAAGCGTGAAGGTGGGGTTTTCAGCCCCTGATTGGCTACCAGAGTTACCACAATTTGCGCGCGCTCAGCCGCACGAAACAGCACTTCTTTTATGACTTTTGGACACGCATCGGCATCCACCCAAATTTGCATGACGACTCCTGATTGTCTGTGGGAATGGGGCGATCTTGCCGTGCTTTTCCGTCAATCGCCAACTTTATCTTTGCTTGCTGTTCCGCCTGGACGTAGCGTGAGCGCCTGAAAGCACGGTAAGCTATGCTCATCACACAACTCAAAAGATGGAGTGAGACTTTGGATAAGAAAATTGGATTTATTGGTTGCGGCAACATGGGAAAAGCCATCCTGGGTGGCCTGATAGCCAGTGGACAGGTAATTCCAGGTAATATCTGGGTCTACACACCGTCGCCCGATAAAGTGGAAGCCTTGCGCGACCAGTACGGTATTAATGCGGCGCAAAGTGCACAAGAAGTGGCGCAGATCGCCGATATCGTCTTCGGTGCAGTGAAACCCAATGTGATGCTAAAAGTTCTCGGTGAAGTTAATTCCAGCCTGAATAAAGATACCGTGGTGATTTCAATTGCCGCAGGCATTACGCTGGATTCGTTGGCTAAAGCATTAGGCCATGACCGCAAAATTATCCGCGCAATGCCTAACACACCAGCATTAGTGAATGCAGGTATGACCTCGATTACGCCAAACGCCCTGGTTACTTCAGAAGATATTGCCGATGCGGTGAATATTTTCCGCAGCTTCGGGCTTGCCGAAGTCGTCTCTGAAAACATGATCCACCCGGTCGTTGGTGTCAGTGGTTCAGCACCGGCTTATGTCTTTATGTTTATCGAAGCTATGGCTGATGCCGCAGTGCTAGGTGGAATGCCGCGCAAGCAAGCGTATCAGTTTGCAGCACAGGCAGTGATGGGTTCAGCCAAAATGGTATTGGAAACAGGCCAGCATCCTGGTGAGTTGAAAGATATGGTGTGTTCACCGGGCGGTACAACGATTGAAGCGGTAAAAGTTCTGGAAGAAAAAGGGTTCAGAGCCGCAGTGATGGAAGCCGTAGTGAAATGTATGGCCAAATCCGAGCACTTGGGTAAATCATAATTTTTCTGCCCTCTCCTGCAATGGGAGAGGTTTTAAGCCGCTATATCGGCGACCTCTGTGCGGCTACGACCCAGGTTTTTGGCTTTATATAGCGCCACATCGGCCGCTTTTAGCCATTCGCGATAATTAACCATACTTTTATCAAATTCCGCCACTCCTACGCTGATGCGCAGCGAAATACGCGGTGCATGAGGTATGCGAAACTCTTCAAGATATTCCCGTACTCGTGCCATTGCCTGTATTGCGCTTTCTTGAGCCGTGCCGGACATAATTACGCCAAACTCATCCCCACCAAAGCGCCCGATAACATCGGTAATACGCAGAGTCAGTTGCAGATGCTCGGTAAGCGCCAGAATAGCCTCATCCCCCACATCGTGCCCGTATGAGTCATTAATTGATTTAAAGTAATCAATATCAATGAGTAACAAAGTGGCACTACGCTGGTAACGCTGGCAGTTATCATACTCGCCATGCAGCAGGTGCTCCCAGTGGCGGCGGTTATATACACCCGTCATGCCATCGCGAGTGCTCATATACATTAAACGCCGTTTATGTTCGGAGAGTTTGAGCGCAGTTCGGTAACTGACCAGGCCAAAGTAAGTCGGGTAAATCAGCAGGAATGGTAGGCAAATCCATACCTGTGATGGCATGGTTTGTAGATTGAGCGGCATGTGAAACAAACCCAACGTCAGCAGGCAACTCAGCACAATTACACCCAAGCCACCCAGGAACAATTTCAATCCGCCACAGCCGACGTTATTCATACACAACATTGCGATAATTAGCGCTGATGGTAAAGCGTTCAACCCCATCACCGCAATCCACACGCCACCCATCAAAGAATCGACCATTAAGTTACGGATTTCGGCTCGAGCGGGATCGGATGCACGATCTGCAGTTTGCCATGCGAAGTGTGGCCAAATAAAACTATAGGCGACCAGTAGCAACCACCACCACCCCGACACCGGTTGCATAACGAGCACTGAGGAGACACAGAAAAAACCTGTCGCTAATCCTATGATTCGAGGGATGTAAAGTCGTCGGGCAAATCGTCGCGCCGAGCGATGCCGGTCTTCATCAAGGTACGTTGCGCTCTCCATAAATCCCCCAGGAAGCCATCTTCCAGAACTGTGTTCATCTTTCATGATAATTAGGAACATTCTGAAATATTTGCCGTAATTATAGAAAGTTTAATCCGGGGGAAAGTATGATTTTATGAGTGAGTCAGCGAACCGACTCACCCATTTAGGCTATCAGGATTGTTTTTTCAGGCAATTACTCATAAAAGTTTTTCGTGTATCGCCGGATAATGTTTTTTTGCCTGCTTCAGCATTACAGTCTTTCATTTTCTGCTGCTGCGGCGTCAGACTTTTATCTGCTGGCGCTGACTGACTGTTTTTCAGGCAATTGCTCATATACGTTTTACGGGCGTCCCCTTTCAGAGTTTGAGAGGTCGCCTGTTGGTTACACGACGTCATACGTTGCTGCTGCGGCGTCATCGCTTTATCTGCCGCCGCCGCCGACCCCATCACACCCGCCATTAACACCATTATCAATACAGTTTTCATAGCACCATCCTTTTTATTGTGGTGCATTAATTTTGGTCTGTAGTTGGGAAAATGGCGAACCGGCAGGCCGTGTATTGCTCTGTCTATTGCTTAAGCGAAGCGATAAAGCGCAGCAATCGGCACCGGGTTTCAGGGGGATTAAAATGTACCAGGAGAGATAAGATAGCTGGAAGCTAATGTAGTTTAGTTATTCTAATTAATAATAAGAAAATAAATATTGTGAAACTCCCACAAAAGAAATTAAGAATAGATGAAATCAAGTAGCCAGAGGAGTCAATAATCGCGATAAATATTGTTTAAGCACAGTATTATCATTAGCAGTCACTGAATCATCAGGCTGAGTTTCATTTAAAGCATCTTCAATATTTTTGATTATTGCTAGTCGTTCGCTGCGCTCCATTCTTTCGAGAATGGCGAAAATCACTATTTCCAGGGCTTCTATCTGTGCAACAAACTCTTTTGACTCTTCTTCTTTTTCAGCGAGTTTAGTCAGTAACTCAGAAATAAGGTTTTTCATAGTTCTAACCACCAGGGATTTGAAGCATGACGTTAGCATTATGATTTCAGATTGCCTAGAGGCTGAAGCGAATATTTTTATATGACTTATTAAATATGTGCCGGAGCCCAAAAATATTATCAGGTAACTATTCCGACACTAAAATGAATGACAACTATGGTATAGTAATTTCATGACTGACTATTTTTTAAGCAATCAATAAAAAATAGCTTCAGAATAAATGGGATAAATTATGAGCCAAACTGTTTTCTCTGGGCATCTTGTTGCTTTTTGCGCCGTAACATTACCGCCAGTTGCCAGACATTCAGCAATACAACCAACGCGGTAGCAAGAAATACCCAACGGTAACCCGCCATCGCGGAAACGCCAGCCCCCATGAGCGGCCCAACAACGTTTCCAAGATACATAAATGACTGATTATATCCAAAAATTCTTCCTGTAACCTGGTCACTGGAATACTTAACTAGCAAAGTTTGAACCGCAGGTAGCATCGCACCATCTGCAAAGCCAAGTAAAAAGCGCAATACAGCCAATTGCAGCGGTGATGTTACCCAGGACATAGCAAAAAATAATATTACTGCAAAGATTAGCGTCGCCATTAATACTCTGGCTGTGCCGATTCTGTCTCCTAACTTACCTAATCTGGGAGCAGAAATAAGAGCTGATATACCTGGAACAGCAGCAATAAAACCACTAATGAATGCAATATTATTGCTTTCAGGGGAAAGATGCTTGATGAAAAGGGCAAGTATTGGCCCGACTGAACCATTACAAAGTTGAATGACCATCGTGGTGACGAACAGACTTATCATTAATTTAGGATAAGGTAATGACGCAAACACAGCTTTACCCGATAAACGATCGGCCTTGCTAATATTGGGACGCGCGCCTTCTTTTATCAGAAATAACGTCACTAAAAAACTTACCATCAACAATGCAGCCGTGACGTAGAAGACCATCCGCAACCCAAGGGTATCAGCCATATATCCACCCAAAAGTGGACCAACAATAACACCACTGATTTGTGCGGTGGAAAGTGTACTTAACGCCCAGCCACTGCGTTCTCTTGGAACTTGAGAAGCCACCAGCGCCATCGCGTTTGGAATATAACCGGAGGTTAACCCCATCACAGCGCGTAAAATAAAGAGTTGCCAAACATTAGTCGCAAATGCCTGTAGCAAAATAGCGACCGCCATGCCCAGAGAAGCACGCAGCAGCATTAATTTTCGGCCTTTGCGGTCTGCAAGGCTTCCCCACATCGGAGAAACAATGGCGGACACCAGAAACGTCACGCTAAAGGTCAGACCCGACCACATTGATAACGCTTCGTGAGAAGTCACACCAAGTTGTTCTACATAAAGCGGTAAAAACGGCAGTATTTGGCTAATGGCAAGCCCGGTAAAAAAACAACCGAACCACACCGAGATAATGTTGACCTTCCAGGATTCCATACCGTTTACGCTTTATTAGTGGGATAAAAAGAACAGCAGAATAATGTGAAGTTTATCATACAAATTAATTTTATCGACAAAGCCCATGGCCGCGCATCCCGAGATGGAAATGGTCAGCATGCGCTGCGTTGTATTCTGGTCCGAGGGAGTTGCCAAAAAATGGGCAGCCATTTTCAAACACGGCATGAAGATATTCCCGCCCTTTCCCATTCGCACGCCAACCCTTCAGGACGCTGATTTGTTGCTTGTTGGCAAAACCAAATCCACTGATATCCAGCGCATCCGCCGTGGCATGCTCGCTTAAACGAGCGCCTTCTCGATTGTAAATATTCCGACAGGCGAAACTGCCTAAGTGATTAATGCGTGTGAGTTTGCTGTCAAATTCTGTTTGCGCTAGCGGTGCCGCGCGTTGGTGAACAAACATTGTGCTGCTTACTGCCAATGGGCAACTAGCCAGAAAACTGCTGCTCAGCGTAACACTGCCAAAATCCTGCACGCGTACAGCATCGGTCAGCGGGCAATTGCCAGTGGTATCGGACACCCTACGGAAATTCAGCTGCCCACGGGATTTTGCCTGTTCTAACAGTGCAAGGCAGGCTTGCGGATGATTAGCCAACGCCCGGAGTTTATAGCGCGTGACCAGCGTCGGCGGGTCATCAATGGAAAGTGGGGCAAACGGATTGTACTGCGCGGGCAGCCGCTCATAGAGCCAAAAGCCAGCCGTCGCCACGATGACCATTCCAATCACAATCGTCACTCCTTTTGCCATCCCATCACCTGATATTGTTTACGGAATAATCATTATAGAAGCCGGTCGGTTTTAAGCGGCAGGAAGCACATGAATCCTCGTAATGAGCGTGGTATGTTGTCCGCCTTTGTACTGTTTAAGGATGGATTTGGGCATGGCAAAACTGCGGGTTGGTATCGTGTTTGGGGGCAAGTCAGCTGAGCACGAAGTTTCATTACAGTCGGCGAAAAATATTGTCGACGCCATTGATAAATCAAAGTTTGAAGTCGTGTTACTGGGTATTGATAAACAAGGCCAGTGGCATATCAATGATGCGTCCAACTATCTGTTAAATGCAGAAAACCCGGCATTAATCGCTCTGAATCGCTCAGGGACTAATGTTGCCGTAGTGCCTGGTCAAACAGAAAACCAACTGATTGAATCCTCCTCCGCCGAGTTTTTAGCGCCTGTAGATGTCATTTTCCCGATTGTTCACGGCACGTTGGGCGAAGATGGCTCTTTGCAAGGCATGCTGCGCATGGCTAACTTACCATTCGTTGGCTCAGGTGTGCTGGGTTCAGCCGTAAGCATGGACAAAGATGTCACTAAGCGCCTGTTACGTGACGCTGGTCTGAATGTTGCTCCATTTATTACCCTCACCCGTTCAAACCGAAACAAAACCAGCTTTGCCGAAGTCGAAGCAAAACTTGGCCTGCCATTGTTTATTAAACCTGCCAACCAGGGTTCATCCGTCGGCGTCAGCAAAATAAACACCGCTGAGCAATATGAAACGGCAGTCACGTTAGCCTTCGAGTTTGACCATAAAGTTGTGGTGGAAACCGGCATTAAAGGCCGTGAGATTGAATGTGCTGTGTTAGGTAACGATGAGCCACAAGCGAGTACCTGTGGTGAAGTGGTGGTAAGCAGTGATTTCTACTCTTACGACACTAAGTACATCGATGATAAAGGCGCGCAAGTTGTTGTTCCTGCATCTATCCCGGCAGATATTAACGACAAAATCCGTGAGATTGCAGTACGTGCTTATCAGACCCTGGAATGCAGCGGAATGGCGCGAGTTGACGTATTCCTGACAGCTGATAATGAAGTCATTATCAATGAGATCAACACACTGCCAGGTTTTACTAATATCAGCATGTATCCAAAACTGTGGCAGGCAAGCGGTTTAGATTATCAGACACTGATTACACGTTTAATTGAACTGGCTCTTGAGCGCCATCTACAAGATTGCGCTCTGAAGAGTTCGATTACGGCCTAAGCCTTACTCTTTCGCCGTCTCCGTATCCTCGGGTTCTGGACGACGGCGAATAATAAACCCAGCCAGCCAGAAACAAATTACCCAAGTCACAAGCCCAACAGCATAATTTTGCCAGCCTTCGGTTTTAAACCCCAGCAAGCCAATCACACCATTCAAAATAAAGATCAAACCAATCGCTACAGCGTAATAGTGCCAGTCACGGCGCATTTTTAAAGAGAGTGTTTTCGCAGACATGGTGCAATCCGTCAGGGCAAAAAGAGGACTTATTGTGGCATAGGGAGAAACGAGAATCCGCACGTTAATGCGGGCTAAACAGAATATTGTTACGCAAATTCCATTTAAGTTACAAATATGTGATCTCAAACATACATTCACAAACCAGGAGCATTCCGCCCGTTAAATTACCAACAATCTGATATTGACAACCCATATGACCTGCCAAACTCAACGCAATTGAAGTAGCAGGCCGCAGCCTGAATCGTTTTACTGTTGCATGGGAGGTCGTGATGGCTGATATGAGTTTGTCGAAACAGGTTGTTCCTGTAATAACCACGATTTCAACAACGAAAGCAGAGGGATCTACCCGGAGTAATCTGGCTTACGCTGTGTTCATTTTGTTCTGCTTTTGGGTCGGTACGCAGATACTGAGTTTGATGGTTCACTCTCCTGGAGTACTTGAACATCTCGCGCAGGGTAATGATGCGTCACGTCCGCACATTGAAATGGGATTTGCAGTAAGCACTGTATTTGGACTGGTGCCATTCCTCGCAGGATGTACGGTCATCGGTTTGATTAGCCTTGCGCTAAAATTCTACCAACGCCACCATTTTTAAAGGTGTCTTATCCAATGCAGAGCCGAAAACTTCGTTCGTAGGGCGGGTAAGCAAAGTATCACCCACTTAGCCGCCCTGGCAGTCTGACTTACAATTTCATACAGGCTGCACGCCGCTCATCAACCCGCTTTGCAAACCATGCTGTCGTCAAATTACGCGTAATTTTCGGACTCTCAAGCGTAATACCCGGCAACATTTCACGCGGCAATTTCTTGCCCGCTTTTTTCTCTGCTATCGCATAAACCTGCTGGTATAACTCCGTTTTTTCGAAGTCGATGCTGTCACCTTTTTGCAAAGCACGATGAATCTGGCTTTCGCCCATGTCGAGTTTGCCTGCCAGTTTCCTTACTGCCAGTTCAGTGCTGCCTGCTTTGTCGGTGTTATATAAAATTAAGTCGCCATCCAGCTCCAGTTTCACACCGGTTGCCTTACTGACCGCACTCTGGAATGCCGCATTACGACTGGCGTACCAGCCCGCATTGAAGTCGGCAAAACGATATAGCGGCTGAGTATAATTTGCCGGGTAATTCAGCAAATGATAGGTACCGAACCATAATCCACCACGCCGAGTGAACACTTCCTGGCGCACTGTGCCTTCCATCTTCCACGGGTAACCTGAAGTGTGCTGCTCAGCAAAAGCGATGCTAACTTGCATTGGCCCGCCAGTGTGTACCGGGTTCAGATTGCCGAAAAGTTTCTGCCCCATTGGTACCATGTCGATAAAATCATCAAAGATCGCACTCAGCTGCCCTTCGGTTTTCACATTATCCAGGCGCTCGCTGTAGCTCTTCCCATTTGGCGATTTAATTAATAACGCGGTGTGGACCAGAAAAACCGGGATATGCATTTTTTCAGCGCGACGGTCGATCTCCTTCCAGGCAATTTTGTTTAGATTTGGCACCGCCGGGTCAGCAACCAAATTGGATTCCTGCTGCGCCACCGCCAACACCGAACAGATATTCTCTTCACTTGGGGCAATATTCTGGCTCTTAAACGTGGTTGCCAAATCCTTAGCCCAACTGTTGCGGTCTTTCACGCTGGCAGGGATTTTTTGCTTCACTACACTTTCAACATCAACAGGTTTTTTGGTTTCCGAAACAGAGGGCGTGCTTTTAGTGGCACACCCAGCCAGGACAAAAATAGCACCGAGGCTGAGGGCAAAAAGCCCATGCTGTCTGCTTAAAGTGACTGTGGTCATAACGTTCCGTTGTAATTGTTTTCTAACGCAGGATGAAACAATAGCAGTTCTGCAATCTGCCGTTTATCAGAGATTGACTGATAAATGCTAAGGGCCATCGGCTCGCTGACATAAAGTGCGATCTTCTTGACATAAACTTGACACTTATCTGCCTGGTCAGTAATTTCACATGTAATTACTGACCAGGCAGATATCATGAAAAACAATCCGGGTATTATCGACAACAAATTTCATCTCGGTTTGCTTATCCACCTTGCGAACCAGTTTAAAGACCAGCTTATCAGCCAGTATTTCTCTGGTATGGATATTACCGCCGCGCAATTTAAGGTGCTGATTAATATTTATAAAGGCGTCACAAGCCCGGTCGAAATCAGCAAAACTCTAGTGATGGATGCTGGCGCAATGAGCCGCATGGTTGATCGTATGGTCAAACGCGAACTGATCGTTCGCTCCCCAAATCCACACGATAAGCGCCAGGTGATTCTGGCTCTGACCGATAAAGGCCAGATAATTTGCGACCATTTTCAAAATGAAGCGCTCGCCTCAATCATCGGCGATCTCACCGCACGCCTGACGCAGGATGAATCGGAACAATTGGTAGCGTTGATTACCAAAATGTTGCCCGACGACATTACTGCGCCACATCGATAACAGCGAATAAAGGCCAAATAATGGAAACCACTCCAGAAGTCCACGTTCAGCGTTCCAGTAAGCGCAAACGTAATTTTATTATTCTTATCCTGATTCTTGTGCTGGCAGCCGCGGGGTGTCTGGCCTGGTATTTGTTATATGCGCGTTATTACGAGTCAACTGACGACGCCTATGTGAATGGCAACCAGGTCACGTTAACGCCGCAGATTGCAGGCACGGTGACGCAGGTGAGCGTTGACGAAGGTGATTATGTGCAAAAAGGCCAGCCGCTGGTGCTGCTTGATCCGAGTGATACCGAAATCGCGCTTCAGCAAGCGGAGGCCAATCTGGCGAATACCGTTCGCCAGGTTCGCGGGTTGTACAGCACTGCGGATAATTACCGTGCACAAGTCGCAGCGAAAAAAGTCGCCCTGCAAACGGCGCAAAACGATTACGCTCGCCGCCAGAAAATCTTCTCAACCGGCGCTATAGCGGCTGAAGATCTTTCCCATTACCGCGACGCTGTGACCAGCGCACAGAGTGATTTGGCCGCCGCACAAGAGGCGTTACGCACCAATACCGCGATGGTGGATGACACCGTTATTGATAGCCATCCAGAGATCAAAAGCGCGGTCGCCACTCTTCGCCAGCGTTACCTTGATAACTCACGTAGCACTATCGTTGCGCCGGTAAGCGGGTTTGTCGCTAAACGCGCCGTGCAACTGGGGATGCGAGTGACTTCAGGCACCACGCTTCTGGCTATCGTGCCGCTCAATGAAGTGTGGGTGGATGCCAACTTTAAAGAAAGCCAAATGAACACCATGCGCCTGGGGCAAAAAGTGACGCTCAACGCCGATCTGTACGGTGATGATGTGGAATACCACGGCACGATTGAAAGCCTGGGGATTGGCACCGGTAGCGCGTTCTCACTGCTGCCTGCCCAGAACGCCAGCGGTAACTGGATCAAGATTGTTCAGCGTTTGCCTGTTCGTATCACACTTGATCCACATGATATGCAGAAGCACCCATTGCGCGTGGGTCTGTCGATGAATGTCCGTGTCGATATTCGTGATGAAGGCGGCCATCTTCTGCCACAGCAAACGGTTAGCGCCCCGCGTTTCACCACGGATGTGTATCAAAACCCGCTGGCTGAAGCGGACAAACTGGTGGCTAAAATCCTTCATGACAATAGCAAAACGGTAGCCGCAAGCGCCCGTTAAGAGAGACGTTATGCAAGATAAGGCTGCATTTACGCCTCCCAATATGTGGCTGGCGGTGCTCGCGCTGTCGCTGGCTACATTTATGCAGGTGCTGGATTCCACCATCGCCAACGTGGCGTTGCCGACCATCGCCGGTAATCTCGGCGTCAGTGCGGATCAAGGCACGTGGGTTATCACTTCGTTTGCAGTGTGTAACGCTATTGCCCTACCGCTGACCGGCTGGTTTACCCGGCGCTTTGGGCAGCTCAAGCTGTTTATTGGCTCGGTGGTGATGTTCACCCTCACCTCGTTCCTGTGCGGTTTTGCACACAGCATGACCGAGCTGATTTTCTTCCGCGCGCTGCAAGGTTTCTTCGCCGGGCCAATGTTCCCGATGTGCCAGACGCTGCTGCTGGTTATATTCCCCTCCAGCAAACGCAGTATGGCGCTGGCGCTGCTGTCGATGGTGACCGTGGTTGCGCCGATTGTCGGGCCGATTACCGGCGGTTGGATCACCGATAATTACTCGTGGCCGTGGATTTTCTATATCAACGTGCCGATTGGGATTTTCGCCTCGATTGTGGTCTGGACGCAGTTACGTGCTCGCGAAGAAACCACGACACACGCGCCAATCGACTATATCGGTATTGCGTTGTTGGTGCTTGGCGTTGGGCTGCTACAGGTGGTGCTGGATAAAGGCAACGATCTCGACTGGTTCGCCTCGCCGCACATTATTATTATGTCGGTCATTTCGGCTATCTCACTGGTTTCGTTTGTGATGTGGGAACTGGGCGAACGCCACCCGATTGTGAACCTGCGCCTGTTTAAGGATCGCAACTTTGCGATTGGCACGCTGTCGCTCACATTGGGTTATGCCGCATTCTTTGCCATCAATATTATTTTGCCACAATGGCTGCAAACGCAGATGGGTTATACCGCGATTTGGGCCGGGCTTGCCGCCGCGCCAATGGGGGTGTTACCGCTAATGATGACGCCGATTATCGGGCGCTACGCCAGTAAGTTTGATCTGCGCATTCTGGCTTCGCTGTCGTTCCTGACCATGGGCGCGTCTTGTCTGATTCGCGCGCAGTTCAACACCGATGTGGATTTCCGCACTATCGCCGAAGTGCAGTTGTTTATGGGGATTGGCGTGGCGTTCTTCTTTATGCCGATTACCACCATTGTGCTGTCGAATTTGAACGGTGCGCAAGTGGCAGAAGGTTCCGGCCTGGCGACGTTCTTCCGCGTGTTAGGCGGCTCGTTTGCCTCTTCACTGACGACGTGGATTTGGTCGCGCCGTGAGGTTTTCCATCACGCCAACCTTACGGAGAGCGTATCCAACTACAACCCGGCGGCGGTGGATTATCTGGATAAAATGGGTGGCGCGACGCAGCAGCATATGGCGTTTATCGATAAAACCATTGAGCAGCAGGCGTACATGATGTCGACCATCGATTATTTCTGGATTTTAGGCTGGGGGTTTATGGCGCTGATTATCGTGATTTGGTTCGCGCGCCCGCCGTTTGTACGTTCGGGCGCACCAAG
The DNA here is from genome assembly GCF_021282405.1 of Buttiauxella cochleicola. Classification (NCBI taxonomy): domain Bacteria; kingdom Pseudomonadati; phylum Pseudomonadota; class Gammaproteobacteria; order Enterobacterales; family Enterobacteriaceae; genus Buttiauxella; species Buttiauxella cochleicola. The sequence goes on along the minus strand of NZ_JAJSOU010000003.1, from coordinate 51,906 downwards.
CGCTCCGTCTGCGGGGCATTAAATTAAATGGGCGGGGAAAATTCCCGCCCATTTTTTTAGACTGACTCGCTCGCTGCTTCTACCGGAATATCCTGCAACGTGCGCTCAAAGCTGCGCAGACGTTTATAGATAGACATCAGCTCAACAAGCGTAGTCCACGAGCTAATCAAATACTGGAATGAACCACGAACCTGACCAAACACGTTGGTGATTTGCGTCATCAAGCCAAGCGTAATAGTCCCAGCCACAATCGATGGGAACAGCAGGAACAAGCCGAACACATTATCAACCTGCAAGTAGAGAATACGTGCAATGTTGAAGTACATATAATGGAAATAGAGTCGGAAATAGTTTCTGCGCACACCATCAAACAGCTCTTTTACTGTTGGTGGAGAAGCACGAGATGGGTCGTCCTCGCCATAAACCAGCTCTTTACGGTACGCCGCTTCAACACGCTGATTTTTGAACTCAAGCCCTGGCAGTTTAATCCCTACCACAGCCAGCAACCCTGTTCCCAGAAGTGACCAGATAATGGCAGCAATCACCAGACCGTAAGGAATATGCCCAACAATCGGTAAATCTGGAACGTGAGCTGACAGAGTGACTAACACAGGCAGGAAGGCAATTAACGTCATAATCGCGTTAATAAAGCTGACGCCCATATCTTCGAGAGTGGAAGCAAAGCGCATGGTATCTTCCTGCACACGCTGTGCGGCACCTTCGATATGGCGCAGCATCTGCCAGTTCTCCATGTAGTATTCGTTCATTGCGGTACGCCAGCGGAAGACATAGTGGCTGACGAAAAAGTTATTCATCACACCAACGATCACCGCAATCAGTGCAATACCGAGAAATACGCCAACCTCATGATAGAACTGCTCAATGGTCACTTTATGGGGAGAACTGAGCGCAGTCTGGATTAAATCGTAGAATGGGGCATACCACGCATTCACCGCCACCCCGACTTCCACCAGGAACCAGGTCACGAAAATAATCAGCGAGGAGCCGAGAATAGACCAATACTGCCAACGGTGCGGGCTGTAGATAAACCAGAATAGTGCAAACATACCCACGCAAAGAGCGTAATAGGCGTAAAACACTAGATAGCTTATCGACCAGAAACGAGCAGCACTGATTGGCACTTCGCCACTCGCGCCGGTGATATGCTCAAGCCAGTTGCCTCCACCAGCCTGCCAGAAAATAACGGCGATCATTGCCCAGATAAAAGCCGACACGAAAAATGCTGTCGGGCGTGGGAAAAACGATTTAAACATTACAACACTCCTGAAAACACACTCTTATTGTTATAACTTTCCCGGAAAAATAAGGCTCACTGAATGTTGTATCAAGAGATGTAAGGGTTAGTGCAGCTCTACCATTGCTCAAGGATTTCTGCGGTAGATTTTACCCGCAGAGTATTTCCAGGAATCGTAAAGTTACGCCAGACATCGTTGTAATGCTCGATCAACACTTCAGCAAGAGCCGCCGGACGATTTGCTGTGGTATGGGCGTCAAGGGCAACAGTCATGGCATAGCCGCGACTGGCTCCATTTTTAATAGTAGCGTCCACGCAATAATCTGTGGCACAACCGCACACCACAAATTCGTTTATTTTGTGGCGTTGAAGCAGTTCATCAAGTTCCGTGCGATAAAAAGCGTCACAGGCTGTTTTGGTTACATACAGCGCATCGGCTGGCTGTATTAGCTCAGGTAACAAACTAAACGCCGTGCTCCCCTGCTCAAAGCCAGGTTCTGTATGTTGGATGAAAATAACTTTTTCTGCGGCATCGATCAGTTGGTTAATACGAGTCGTGCAGGTTTCACGGTTAAAACGTGGGGTATCAAATACCCCGTTTTGCATATCGATAACCATCAGTACACGTTGGGCAGGCATAATTAAGCTCTCAATGAACAAGGAAGTCATGAGCGTAGCATAAGCCTGGTTTTGCTTTAAACCGTGTAAAGTTTGGGTTGACCGTCAGGCCGGGTTTTAAAACGACGATGCAACCAAAGGTACTGTTCTGGCGCACGCATAATTTCATGCTCAATTTTACGGTTCATATATGCCGCTGCGGCTTGTTCATCATCGAGCGGGTAATCATTCATCTCTGGCCCAATAACCAACTGATAACCTGAGCCATCAGATTTACGGTACAGAACAATTGTAAGAAGCACAGGCTTCGCCAGACGGGCAATAGTGTAAGTCCCGTTGGTGGTTGCTGCCTGCGGTACAGCGAAGAAGGGTGCAAATGAACTGCCTTTTGGGCCGTAATCCTGATCGGGTGCAAACCACACCGCTTCACCGGACTTAAGCGCCTTCACCATGCCTTTCAAGTTACGCCTGTCGATCATGGCTTTATTGGAACGAGAGCGACCACGGGTCTGCACGAACTCCATCGCTTTATTATTGTGTGGGCGATACATCGCCATCATTGGTCGGCAAAGGCCCATGACGCGGCCACCTAATTCCAGCGACATGAAATGCACGCCAATGGCCAGAACGCCTTTCCCTTTATCACTAGCTGCAGTGATGTGTTCAAGGCCGCTAACATCAAACCATTTCCGAACCCGCGCATCAGACCAAAACCAGGCCATTCCTGTTTCAATCAACCCCATCCCCAACGAGGAGAAATTCTGCTTAACGAGTTCTTCAATTTGCACGTCGCTATAATGCGGGAAGCAAAGTTTGAGATTCTGACGAGCAATAGAAACCCGGCGTTTAAGAAAACGCATTGATGCCCGACCAATTAAGTCGCCCATTTTAAGCAGCACGGGATATGGCAGTTGCACCCAAAGCCACAAGATGGCAAGACCAAACCAGGTCAGCCAATAGCGAGGGTGAAGGAGATCTTTTCGAAATGACGGTTTGCTAGACATTTTCTGCTTCTTTATGCGTAATTGGTGTGTATCGCATAAGGAGTTAAATCATTAGCGGTACAGCGAGGTGCCATAACTAAGACGCGATCGGGCAGTAATAGTTGCAGCACAGTAATCAATGTTCCGCTGATGATACGCATTTTCTGATCAAGCTATGTATAGGAGTTGTCAGTTTTTTTGCTTATTTCCTACAATTACATCAGCAACAGGCGTTATACGCACTTTTAAGCTCAAAAAACAGACAACAAAAGTCTGATTTTGTTCTTTCTAAGGTAAAACGCAACCAATCACTCCCCCATTCCTGATGAATAAATTTTCATCTTTTCACCTGTCGCAAACCGATATTTGTGCCAATACTTATTGGGATTTCCCTACATACTTCAGGAACCTGGCCCTATGAAAAAACTAACATTAGCCTTATTTTCAAGCACTCTTTTGTTCGCATCCGCAGGAGCATTTGCCGAAAACCCAGCTACCAGTACCTCAGGTATGCAGGCTGAGAAAGAACAACTCAATAACCCGGGCCATATTATTGATGACTGCCGTGCAGCTGGAAACGAAAACAAAAAAGGCTGCGAATCAGGGCACGAAATGCGTTCTGAGCACAAAGGCGACGATAAAATGCTTAAAAAAGGCGGCACAACTGACGACGTAACGCAGAAAGACGTACAAAAAACTAACTAATATCAGGTGCACCACGGCGACAAGCAGTGGTGCATTACTGAGCGAAAAACTCGTTGAAATGGCGCGTTACGCTTTTTCTTATCACATTCCTCATTTTCCGCGTTTGCGCAGCGCCATAGAGTAGTATAAATACGATCAATATCGCTTCTCTTCGTTTATGGATTACCTGCGTTGAAAATTCTTCTCCCGCGTCTTGCGGCGCTCGTTATTGCTGCGCTGCCAATTTTGAGCTTTGCACAAACATCTCCCGATCCGGTTTTTGCCTCCGAGATTGCAGACCGTTATGCCAACCATATTTATTACGGCAGCGGAGCTACGGGTATGGCAATGGTAGTGATTGATGGTAATCAGCGCGTTTTCAGAAGCTTTGGTGAAACACGGCCCGGAAATAACGTCCGTCCGCAGCTTGACTCTGTTATCCGCATTGCATCGTTGACCAAGCTGATGACCAGTGAGATGTTGGTAAAAATGTTGGATCAGGGAAAAGTTCAGCTTAATGATCCGTTAAGTAAATATGCCCCGTCGGGAGCCAGGGTCCCAACATACAATGGTAACCCCATCACTCTTGTTAATCTGGCTACGCATACAAGTGCCTTACCCCGTGAACAACCCGGCGGTGCGGCTCATCGAACTGTGTTTACCTGGCCGACACGCGATCAGCGCTGGAACTGGCTTGCCACTGCAAGTTTAAAGAGCTCTCCAGGTACTATCGCCGCTTATTCAAACCTTGCTTTTGACTTGCTGGCTGATGCCCTGTCTCAGGCAGCAGGGAAACCGTATCCCGCACTGTTCGAAGAACAGATAACTCGCCCACTAGGGATGAAGGACACCACGTTCACTCCTTCACCTGACCAGTGCAAACGCCTGATGGTCGCTGAAAAAGGGGCGAGCCCGTGCGATAACACACTTGCGGCAATTGGAAGCGGTGGTGTTTACTCCACGCCTGATGACATGATGCGCTGGATGCAGCAATTCCTGAGCTCTGATTTCCATCGCCGTAATACCCAGGCAGACAGAATGCAGACGCTTATCTATCAACGTACTCAACTGACTAAAGTGATCGGCATGGATGTCCCAGGAAAAGCAGATGCTTTAGGGCTTGGCTGGGTATATATGGCGCCTAAAAATGGCCGACCAGGTATTGTGCAGAAAACTGGTGGTGGTGGTGGCTTCATCACTTATATGGCAATGGTCCCGGAAAGCAATGTCGGCGTTTTTGTCGTTGTCACTCGCTCATCATTAACTCGTTTCGTGAATATGAGTAATGGTGTGAATGATTTAGTTTCAGAATTAAGTGGGTTTACCCCACAGACTAGCCCCGCCTCTTAAGTGGTAAAGCAGGTCGGTATGCCGACCTGCTTATTTTTTAATAACTAGTCGGTAAACGATTGACTGATTTAAGCTTACCTTTGTCCATCTCAATATAATTACCTTTGCGTAAAGCAGATAAAATTTCCGCAATAACTGAGCGTGATATTTTAGTTCTTTTTTGTACAAACGTTATGACACCTGTACGCTCACGTAATTCAGGACTCCATGAATCCATAATGAGCAAGGTCGCTCGAATTTGAGAATACTTTGATGCACCAATGAAACGAGCATCACGACTCTCAAGACTATGTAATAGGAAGGTGGTCCAGTGACAAACCTGTTGCCACAGTTTATTTCTTTCGATGATTTCTAATGCAAGGCTTACGGGAATAGTAAATCCCTGACAATCAGTTTGAGTAATTACTCGGTATTTAAATTGAGAAGGTTTCAATATATTTGCCAGGCCAATACATGTTGGCGCCGATATAAGATCCATCAAAAGTCCATCAACTTCTCGATGTAGTACAATCGTCCCCTCACTAAAGAACAAAATAAGTTGCTCGTTATCTTCATTGAACATCCCTAATTCACTGTCTGCAGGCAAATTGAACCTCTTGCCTGCGTCCACCAACCTGCTGCGAATAGCTTCGAGCTGGGTTAATGGTTTCATATGCATAATCGATATTCCTTTATCTTAAGAGCCACAAGAAAATGCCTGTCTCTATTCGAGACAGGCATTTATTACTGTTAATATATTCATATTAGATATGGTTCAGATTATCGTTTGAACCACGTCATTCATTATATTATTACCAGATGTACTTAACACCAACATTTGCTGACCAATCCTGATCAACATCGCCACCACCGAGATAGTTAGTGTCAGCATAAGCTGCGAAGTTTTTGGTAAAGCTGAACTGGCTACCCAGACCTACACGTACAGCTGAACCTTCAACACCATTGTCGATGTCATCACCGTTGACATTAGCACTGTTGCCGTTTGAATCATCATAGACGTACGCCAGTTTGAAGTAAGGAGTCAGAGCTTGATCACCGTAGTTGAAGGTGTATCCCGCATCCATACCCAACTCATAACGCATGCTGTCATATGACTGGCTACCCACTTTCATATTATTACTAAGTTGATAGTTGTCGCCATCCTGGAACAAGCCAGAGATAGAAGCATATGGAGTCAGGTAACCTTGCTGATTAATCTGCCAGTCATAGCCGAGTTTCATACCGAAGCCCCAGGCATCAGAAGAAATATCGCCATCAACCGCAGATCCGTTACTCATGCGTGCAGTCAAATCGTTGCTGTAGTGGCTATAGCTCAACGTTGAATCCAGGAAAATATTGTTCTGGAAACGAGCTGAAGAGTAGATACGAGCAGATTGGCTGTCTTGATCGACATTACCGCTGTTATCGCTGATGCTGCCTTTCGCAAAGCCTGCTGCTGCACCGATAGTCCATTTAGCCGAGTTGCCGTCGATCTGCTTATCCAAACCAACCATGATGCCATTTACGTCTTGATCGTAGTTCAGCGTGCCGTTATCGCCAGAGAAGCCACCGCCGATATAAGTAACCCAGGCACCACCAGTATCACCATTTGGAGTATGGCGACCATTCGCCAGACGAGTCGCCAGAGCGTCTTGTTCCAAATTCCAGGTATTAGTGTTAGCTGAAGGGATGCTTAACGCCATATTAGCGTAATCAGTCAAACGATCCTGCTTCAGAACTACAGTGTTACCTTTCTGCTCAGCTTGGTAGGTGTAGGCACCCAAGTCAGCTTTATTAGCAGCAGAGAAGGTTGCAGTGCTGTTCTTGTCGTTAACATAGACCAGCTCGTTACCTTTATAGTCAGCAACAGAACCTGTACCAGTCGCGTTGTCGATACGCACTTTATAGTTACCGGTAGCAGCAGCTACGACGTCACCTGCGTTATCAACTTCGTTTTGGCCTGCTTCTGTGTGATTTGTGTCATAAGCGTCGCCATTGCCATTAATGGTCAGGTGACCATCAGAGTTCATAGCGACAACACCATAGCCATAGTTAGACTTAGAAGTATCGTTCGTACGGTCATTGCTCAGATCAGCATCAAGCACATAACGGTTACTATGAATGTCGAACGTACCTGCATGGATGTTGCCTGCACTATCAGTTGTGCTGGTTACATTCAGTACATCAGTACGGAACGAACTAACATTAGACTGATCAGTTTTCACATCAAACAGACCATTGTTGGTCACAGTGATTGTGTTTGCATACAAAGCAGCATCAGCAGCAGTCCAGCCTGCAGACACATCACTAGCGAGAGATACTGTACTATTATTGATAGTCAGAGAATCTGTTGCAACATGACCATCTTCACCGATATTCAGAGAAGAACCGCCGGTCAAAGCAATTGAGTCAGAAACCAAGGAAGAATCTACAACATTTACCCGAGAACCGCTGTTGATGCTCAATGTATCAATCAGAGATGCTTTAGTCGTATCCCATTCTGAACGCCCATTCAACGTAACGTTGAACAGACCGCTCTGATAAACTTCGTTACCAGCAACGTGACCTTCATTGTATGCAGTATCAGAGTTATCGATACCGAAAGTTGATGATGGCCATAGGCTATTAGCAGTGATATCGATCAGTGTTGCAGTTGCATCGGTACCTGATGCGGAACTGTCGTAAATACCATCACCATCAGTATCCACCTGATGAACAGACATTGCTGCACCGACCCATTTGCTACCATTATTTAGGGTAACATCCATACGGTCGGTACCATCCCAGCCGTTAGTATCAACACTTGCATCTGTATCGCGATAAGAATCAGCACCATTCGGGAAGAAGTTCTCATCAAAGTTACTTGAGAAGAGAACATCACCCATCAGCGTGGAATTGCTGAGGTTAACAGTTGTCTGCATGGCATTGTCAGCATTCGGGTTGGCAATTGCAGAGATCGCAATATCATCACGAGTAACAGTGTTGCTATAATCACTTGCATTCTTGGTATTACCAAACCAACCAGATGTACCTTCATCTGTCCATGAACCTGAAGTCACGGTAGAATCGGCCACAGTAATGGTATTATTGAACACCTCACCGCTATTTACGCCAGTACTAACAGTGTTGTCATCAATATCTTCCCACTCATAACCCTGAGTCAGCGTAATACCCGCAACGTGTGAGTTATTTTTAATGGATAGATCAACTTCCTGATCCAGAGTGATGGCTGTACCTTTATTGTATACATTTATAATATGCGTATCTGCTGCATCATTATACGTACCGTTATAGGTATAGTGTTCGTAGTTGTCATCAATCGTTGAATTATCAACTGTCAGCGTCAGACGGTCGTAAACATAACCAGTAGTGCGGTCAACACACTCAGTTGTCATACAATCAGAAGTTATCATACCGTGAATGGTACTATTTGCGATTGTCAGACTGTTGTTATTGGTGTTGGTAGAAATACCATCATCAAGGTAATATGTGGAAATAACACCATTTACGGTAGATTTATTGATTACTGGGTAAATATTTCCATTGTAAACACTGTCAGTACCATAGTTATTCCAGCCCACATACCCCTGATAGTAAACACCGTCAGCGAAAGTAGAATCATTATAGTGAACGTATGTATTGTATGTCGTACCTGAGATATCTTTACTTGCAGCATGTGCCTGAGAAGCAATTGCCAAAGTGCAGGCTAATGCAAGTTGTGATACAACGAGTTTCTTTTTCCAAGAGTGCATTTATCATCCCTCCTCAGGGACTAGAACTTATGTTGGTCCATCAATAGTCAATGCAATAAGCGGTTATCACTAATAGATGTAATGATGTTAGCGGAAAGATTATTATGCCCCGATAGCGAATGGTTCAATTAATTTATTTAGTAAGTACGAAAAAAGACAAATATCACAAAGATGCCGCAAGCACTTATGACCAATAATTACCTATATATTAACGACATGCAAAAATATAAAAGCAAATCATATATAAAATGTATCAATCACCTTTATTAATATATTATTTAAATGAAGTGAATTAACATTAAGTTAGTGTGATATGTAATATAGACAACATGTAAATAACTGATGGTTTTTATACGCAGAAGTACAGAATTGAACAGTAGAGATATTGATTCATTTCAAAATCAAATGTGCTAGATGCATTTAATTTAAGAAAGTGATAGGTAATACATATAAGCTTATAATTTCCAGATTTATATGTATTACCTTTGATTCACTTATGCGCGAATGGTATCGTCGCCGAATCCGATCCATTTATAAGTCGTCAGTGCTTCAAGACCCATTGGACCACGTGCGTGAAGTTTTTGTGTACTTACGGCCACTTCAGCACCTAAACCAAACTGGGCGCCGTCGGTGAAACGCGTTGAAGCATTCACGTAAACAGCTGAAGAATCGACTTCATTCACAAAGCGATTCGCGTGGCTTAACGTACGCGTCAGAATTGCATCTGAGTGCTGTGTGCCGTGCTGCCGAATGTGATCGATAGCGTCATCAATATCAGCGACAACTTTCACATTCAGATGCAATGACAACCATTCATCGTCGTAATCTTCTGCTTTCACTGGCAGCACTTCTGCCGGCCCGTTTTGCAAAAGTAGCAACGATTTTTCATCCGCATGTAACGTAACGCCAGACTCTGCCATTTGCTTACTTAAAGCCGGTAGGAAAGTTTCGACAATTTCCTGATGCACCAGCAAAGTTTCCACCGTATTACAGGTGCTTGGGCGTTGTGTTTTCGCATTTACGATGATTTTCAACGCAGGAGTAAACTCCGCACTTTCATCGACAAAAATATGACAAACACCGATACCACCCGTTATCACCGGAATGGTGGATTGCTCACGGCAAAGTTTATGCAGACCAGCACCACCGCGCGGAATTAACATATCTACGTAGCGATCCATGCGCAGTAACTCGCCCACCAAGGCGCGATCCGGGCTTTCAATCGCCTGAACGGCCGCCGCTGGTAAACCGCACTCCATTAGAGCTTGCTGAATAACTTTTACTGTCGCGGCGTTTGTACGCCATGTTTCTTTACCACCACGTAGAATCGCTGCATTACCAGTTTTTAGACACAATGAGGCTACATCAACCGTTACGTTAGGGCGGGCCTCATAAATTACCCCTACGACACCTAATGGAACACGGCGACGTTCGAGACGCAGGCCGCTATCAAGCAAGCCCCCATCTATTACCTGACCAACAGGATCGGCCAAATTGCAAACCTGGCGAACATCATCGGCGATGCTTTTCAGACGTGAAGGTGTAAGTTGTAGGCGATCGAGCATCGCTTCACTCAAACCATTGGCTTTTGCTTCAGCTAAATCCTGCTCGTTGGCCGTTAAAATACCTTCAGCTTGTTCTTCCAGATAATCTGCAATTCGTTCCAGCGCACGATTTTTTTCGCGACTGGAGAGCAGGGCCATCTGATAAGAAGCCGCTTTAGCGGCTTTGCCCATTTGTTCCAGCATTACCTGCTCCTTAATTAACAATCATATCGTCACGATGAACCGCTACTGGGCCGTATTCGTAGCCAAGGATTTCACCGATCTTTTGAGAGTGATGGCCCGCAATACGACGTAAAGCATCGCTGTTATAGCGGCAGACCCCATGGGCAATATCACGCCCTTCGAGGCTACGAATGCGAATAACTTCTCCACGAGAGAAGTTGCCTGTCACATTTTTGATACCCTTGGGCAGTAAAGAACTACCACGTTCAAGGATCGCGGCCAGCGCGCCATCATCAACTGTAATTTCACCGGCTGGCGGTGCGCCAAATATCCAACGCTTACGATTTTCTAACGGGGACTGCTGCGCATGGAAACGTGTTCCGACAGGAGTCCCTGCCATCACATCACCAATAACGCCAGGTTTGCTTCCTGCCGCAATCACAACATCTATTCCAGCACGGCAGGCAACATCAGCTGCTTGTAATTTAGTGCCCATACCACCGGTCCCAAGCCCGGAAACACTATCACCGGCGATGGCGCGCAGCGCATCATCAATACCATGGACTTCTTTAATTAATTCAGCGGCTGGATTATTACGTGGATCAGCAGTGAATAACCCTTGTTGATCTGTCAGCAGGAGTAACTTATCGGCACCCGCAAGAATAGCGGCCAGCGCAGAAAGGTTATCGTTATCGCCAACTTTAATTTCTGCCGTCGCAACAGCATCGTTTTCATTGATTATAGGTACGATATTGTTGTCCAGCAGCGCTCGCAGGGTATCTCGCGCATTCAGGAAACGTTCGCGATCTTCCATATCGGCACGCGTGAGCAGCATCTGCCCAACATGAATGCCATAGATAGAAAATAGCTGTTCCCAGAGTTGGATCAACCTGCTTTGCCCAACAGCGGCCAGTAATTGTTTCGACGCAATAGTTGCGGGGAGTTCGGGGTAGCCCAAATGCTCACGTCCTGCGGCAATCGCCCCAGACGTCACAATAACGATACGATGCCCGGAGGCATGAAGTTGTGCACATTGGCGCACCAGCTCAACAATATGAGCCCGATTCAGGCGGCGTGAGCCACCGGTTAATACGCTCGTGCCTAGTTTTACCACCAGCGTCTGGCTGTCACTCATGATTCTCTGCCGTGTTAGCGAAATTGGAAATTTAAAATGCCAAATGACGTTGTAACAGGAGTCGCGATGAATGCCAACTGCCCCGGCACGGAAAACGGTTAACTTCGCGTAAACGATCGATAACCGTAACGGCAAATTTTGACAATTTCATGACAAATATAAATTATTACGTTTATTTAAACTTTCTCTTACTATGTCATAAAACTTTCATCTCAAGGCGATAAAACTCTCTGCGTTTTTTAACGGGATATTTCCCGATTAAATTTTAGCGCGCATACATCATTGGGATGAGAAAATGAAAAAAAGCACACTGGCATTAATGGTATTGGGTTTTCTGGCGTCATCAACTTCTTCGCAGGCAGCGGAAATTTATAATAAAGATGGCAATAAACTCGACCTTTACGGAAAAGTAAAAGCAGAACACTATTTAAGTGATAATAACGCTGTAGATGGCGACCAATCTTATGTCCGCCTGGGGTTTAAAGGCCAGACTCAAATTAACGACCAACTAACTGGTTTCGGGCAGTGGGAATATCAAGTTGCCGCTAACAAAGCCGAAGGTGATGTTAATACAACCAAAACTCGCCTGGCATTTGCTGGGTTAAAAGCGGGTGATATTGGTTCATTTGATTATGGTCGTAACTACGGCGTGTTGTACAACATCGCTTCCTACACCGATATGATGCCTGAGTTTGGTGATGATTCTTACACCAAAACCGATAACTTTATGACTGGCCGTGCTAATGGTGTTGCGACCTATCGCAATAACACCTTCTTTGGTCTGGTTGATGGCCTGAAGCTTTCCCTGCAATATCAAGGAAAAAACGAGAATGACGGCCGTGCAGCCAGCAAACAAAACGGTGACGGTTTTGGTACTTCACTGTCTTATGATATTGGCGATACTGGCCTGACAGTTGGTGCGGGTTACGCCAACTCCAACCGTACTTTGGCGCAGAAAAACCAGGCTTACGGCAAGGGTGAGAATGCCGAAGCCTGGACTACCGGCGTGAAATATGACGCGAATAAAGTGTATCTGGCTGCAATGTATGCCGAGACACGTAATATGACGCCAATTTCTGGTACGGCATCAATTAATGGAATAAATAGTAGCATTAGCGGCTTTGCAAATAAAAACCAGGCATTCGAAGTTATTGCACAGTATCAATTTGATTTTGGACTTCGCCCATCACTTGGTTATGTCCAGTCAAAAGCCAAAGATATTGAAGGAATCGGTGATGCCGATTTAGTGAAATATATCGATGTCGCTGCGACTTATTACTTTAACAAAAACATGTCTACTTATGTTGATTACAAAATAAACCAACTCAGTGATGACAATGCATTAAATCTGAATAGTGATGATGTTGTTGCAATCGGTATTGTTTATCAATTCTAATTAGAAAAAGAAAACCCCCATCCATCATGGGCGGGGGTTTTTTATTTCAGGCCGAAAGCTTTACTGGTTTTTCTGCAAAGTTTTCTGCAGGCACCAAACCCAGACCCAGAGTGCTTAATAACTCGCGCAGACGCTCATGGAAACCACGCAGTGTTTGCTCAAGTCTTTCATCTACTTCTTTGTCTTTTGCTGCTGTTGCAGTCCACTTACCATCTTTGTCGAACAGACCAAAATGGTATGTATAGGTAAATTGCTTTTCCTGCGCTTCCAGTTCCATCCACCAGCCCCAAAATTCACGTTTTTCTGGTGCAGGCTTCACATTAACGCACACAGCCAGGCAATCGAAGAAGAAACGGTTATCTTCACATTGCTCTTCCCGGATATATGGGCCAAGCGAGGCGAATTTTTTAATCAATCTACTTTTCGGGTGTCCACTCGGTAACGTCATTGCGATCTCCTGTTGTGAAGCAACTGTTTTACCAAACCAATGAAATTTAGCAAATCATTAACGTAATCTATGCTTGATCCATCCGGTAATTTCTTTCAGCGCTTTGTCAAAGTTGCGATACACCGGGTTAAACGGGATCGCTAGCAACTTACCATCCGCAGATGACGAAGTGATTAAACGAGAGTCTTCTTCCGGGCTGAACGGATCGTTTTCCCAATAACCAGATAGCATTGGCGTTGGGCAATGGCGCCCTAACAGTCCCTGGGTTTTTAATGAATAGCGATTCAACTCCACGCGCAAGGCGCTATCTGATGCATCATTCATCCCAAGGCGACTAGCCAGTACATCAATATACATCTCCGGTACCTGTGCCTGACGTGATGCATCGCTCAGTAAGCTATGAACAACAGGCCCAAGGCATGCCACAGCTTTCAAACGTGGTGCTTCGATATAGCCTAAGCGCACTGCGACGTTCGCGCCGAAACGGAAACCAAACGCTGCGACACGGGTATGGTCAATCCAGGGTATGTTTGGCAATGCTTTAAGCACATGCTGGTGCAACAGGCTGGAATCCTGAGTCAATTTCCATTTTGAAGAAAACCCGACCGATGGCATATCAATGGTCAACATCGCCATACCTTCAGGTGCAAAATACTTATCAAACAAGTTGTAATAATCGCTCTGCAAAGCGTCAAGGCCACCGCAAATTAACACAGTCGGGAATGGCCCCTGCCCTTCTTTTGGAAGGTGTAAGAATCCGGTTATTGTTCCGCCACCAGGAATTGGGAATTCAAGTTCGCGCAAGCCTCCAGAAAGACGTGGAGCAGCTTCTTCATACGCGCGATTTGCCAGAACTTGTGCCTGTTCTGCAAGTTGATCACCTTTCAGATGCGGGTAGGCTGCAATGCTATAAAGATTAGCGGCCTGTAACCAATACTTGCCGCTAAGCACCTTGTCTGTTTCCTGGTTAGCTCGCTGTTGCCATTGCATTGCTTGCTTTGACCATTCATAGATCCAGTTCCCACCACGATAGCCAATGACCGTATCAAATAACTCATCATTGGTACGTTCGGCCTGGCAAATGGCAATTCGCGACTGTACTTCGAGGATTTCAAGAGGATCGACACCGCGCCAAACCCAGAGCAGTCGGTTGATCATACGATACCACTGAGGGGCTGTTGCACCGTCCAGAGCAGACTGGATAACGGGGGCCGCTTGATGCTTAGCGCGCCGAACCAGAGTCGATGTTTCGGGGTGCTTAAATCTTGGTTTAAACAGGGTTTCGCTAAGATTGGCCTGTGACATCGTTTCTGCCTCCATACAAACGTCAGGAATGAGGCTATTGTACTCTGTCAGCATCCAAATAACACAAACGCCCGGCTATGCCGGGCGTAAATCAGTGCAAATTCTCAGGCTATTAATTAATAACTAAATCATTCGTGTCACAACAAGGCGGCAAGCGAGCGAATCCCCAGGAGCTTACTAAAGTAAGTGACTGGGGTAAGCGAGCGTAGCCAACACAGGTGTGACTCGAAGGATGACGGTTATTAACGACCAGCTAATGGTGGTACGAACACAACGCCCATATCCCACGGCTGTTCAATCCAGGTATCTTGCGGGATATCGATAACGTAATCATCAACCAAAGGCTGGCCAGCAGGCTTGGCGAAGATAGTGACGAAATGCGCTTTTGGATACATTTCACGGATAGCAACTGCGGTACCGCCAGTGTCTACCAGGTCATCGATAACGATGAAGCCTTCACCATCACCTTCAGCACGTTTCAACACGGTCAGCTCACGCTGGTTGTCGTGGTCATAGCTGGAGATGCATACAGTATCAACATGACGAATCCCCAGTTCACGTGCTAGCAGTGCGCCAGGAACCAGGCCGCCACGGCTAACAGCAATAATGCCTTTCCACTGTTCAGCAGGAAGCAGACGGCTTGCCAACTTACGCGCGTGAATCTGCAACATGTCCCAGGTGACGATGTATTTTTCGCTCATGTGAAATTATCCCAGCCAGTTATTAACGGCTTAAAAATGTTCAAAGGGGTTTTGGTTGCGCGAGATTATAGAGATCTGACGCACTAAAAACCAGTACTGTAGGCCTGTCTCCCTCGTTTTTACGTGCTTTAGGTCGTCACAGCCTTAGTTATAGTGGTATTCTCAGGCCAGCGCACAATGCTTACTTGTGTTGTATTTCATTAAGATCAATCCTGCGCTCTGCGAACCAAAATTGTCAGCAGAGTCGATGTCAAGGAGACTTATCGTGTCTGAATTGTCTCAATTATCTCCGCAGCCGCTGTGGGATATTTTTGCCAAAATCTGTTCTATTCCGCACCCTTCTTATCATGAAGAACAACTCGCGGAACATATTCTGTCCTGGGCAAAAGAAAAAGGCCTGCATGTTGAGCGCGACCAGGTTGGTAATATCCTGATCCGCAAACCTGCAACAGCTGGTATGGAAAACCGTAAAGCGGTCGTCCTGCAAGCTCACCTTGATATGGTGCCGCAGAAAAATAACGACACTGTTCATGATTTCACCAAAGACCCGATTCAGCCGTATATCGATGGAGAGTGGGTTAAAGCGCGCGGCACTACGCTGGGTGCGGATAACGGTATCGGTATGGCGTCTGCATTGGCAGTGCTGGCTGATGATTCCGTGTCTCATGGCCCGTTAGAAGTCCTGCTGACCATGACCGAAGAAGCGGGTATGGATGGTGCTTTTGGCCTGCAAGCTGGCTGGTTACAAGCTGATATCCTGATCAACACCGATTCTGAAGAAGAAGGTGAGATCTATATGGGTTGTGCTGGCGGGATTGATTTTATCTCCACGCTGCCACTGCAACGTGAAGCGATTCCAGCAGGTTACGAAACCTACAAACTGACCATCAAAGGTCTGAAAGGTGGTCACTCTGGCGCTGAGATCCATTTAGGTTTGGGCAATGCAAACAAATTGCTGGCGCGTTTCCTGTTCGCTCACGCAGCAGAACTGGATGCTCGTCTGATTGATCTGAACGGCGGTACGCTGCGTAACGCAATCCCTCGTGAAGGTTCAGCTATCCTTGCTGTACCTGCCGATAAAGCAGCACAACTCAAGCAATTGGCAGCGCAGTTCTTGTCAATTCTGCAAAATGAGCTGGGTGCCGTTGAAAAAAACACCACCGTTCTGGTTGAAGCGACCAGCACAGACAAATCTGCGCTGACAGTAAAAAGCCGCGAAGCTTTCATTAACTTGCTCAACGCAATGCCGAACGGCGTTATCCGCAATTCCGACGCTGTAAAAGGCGTAGTTGAAACCTCACTGAACGTGGGTGTGGTGACAATGACTGACGAAAGCGCAGAAATCATCTGCCTGATTCGTTCGTTGATTGATAGCGGTAAAGATTATGTGGTGGGCATGCTTCACGCACTGGGTCAGCTTGCTGGTGCAGAAAGTGTTGCCAAAGGCAGCTACCCTGGCTGGCAGCCGGATGCTAAATCCCCGGTAATGGCACTGGTTCGTGAAACTTACGAAAAGCTGTTCAACAAGACGCCAAACATCATGGTTATCCATGCCGGTCTGGAATGTGGTCTGTTCAAGAAGCCTTACCCTGAGATGGATATGGTTTCTATTGGGCCGACCATTACAGGTCCGCACTCGCCTGATGAACAAGTTCATGTTGCAAGCGTTGGCCAATACTGGATCCTGCTGACTGAGTTACTGAAAGCGATTCCAGCTAAATAAGCCAAATACATGTTGATCAAAACCCTCTCATTGAGAGGGTTTTTTTATAATCCCAGAACCAGTTGACGCTCCAACTGTGGGTCAAGTAACGTGACATGCAGCCCCACCAGCCTTACGCCTCGCCCTCCCCGGCGCTCTTCCCATGTTTTCTTCGCCGTTGCGATTAAATCGGCTTTATTTAGTTGCGGCCAGACATGTTCCTGAGTGGTTTGCTGGAAATCATTAAACTTGAGTTTGACTCCCTGACGAGCAATCAATAAATCTGGTTTCACCTTTTTCAGCCGTCGCTCAAGTTCAGCATAAAGCTGCTCAATAATGGCTTCACACTCACGCCATTCATGAATGTCTTCGGCCAATGTTTTCTCTACTCCAACAGATTTGCGCTGCCGTTCATTGTTTATCTCCCGCTCGTCAATGCCCTGGCTTCGCTCCCACAGTACCCGCCCAAATTTCCCAAAACGTTTGAGTAACGAGGCTAAATCAGTTTTTTGTACATCGGCACAGGTGCGCAGCCCCAGGCTTTCCAGTTTTCCAGCGGTGACTTTGCCCACGCCTGGAATCTTACCCAACGGCAAGGTTGCTAAAAATTCAGGGATTTCATCGGGCGTAATGACGTACTGCCCGTTAGGCTTATTAAGATCGGAAGCAATTTTGGCGAGAAATTTTACCGGGGCTATCCCCGCAGAGGCTGTGAGATTAAGTTCGTCGGAAATAGACTGGCGGATTTCCTTCGCCATCAATGTTGCGGAGCCTTGGCAGTTCAGGCTATCGGTAACATCCAGATAAGCCTCATCAAGCGATAGCGGTTCAATAAGATTGGTGTAGCGGCTAAATATCTCACGAATATGATTTGATGCATCTTTGTATGCGTCAAAACGCCCAGGCAGAAGTGTCAGGTGTGGGCATAATTTGAGTGCCATTGCAGTCGACATTGCGCTGTGTACACCGAATTTTCGTGCTGGGTAATTTGCGGTACTGATCACTCCACGTCGCTGCGCGCTGCCGCCAATCGCTAGCGGGATATCCCGCAAGTTGGGGTTATCACGCATCTCCACCGCTGCAAAAAAGCAGTCCATATCGACATGAATGATTTTACGCATACTTTTTCACACCAGTTATTTTACTGGATAAGTATACAGTCAATTAATAAAGAGTGGAAAGTGTGGAGCGAAGAAAACCTCCCGGCGATGCGGGAGGTTTCAGAAGGCTTACAAGATGCGGTTTTGCTGAAATTTTGCCTGCCGCTCCGCTCTCGCGATTCGCTTCTTACGCGCATCGCAAGGTTCAGGGCAGTTGCAGACTTTCTCCATGCCGAGCGCGGCAATACCACCGCAGCTACCCTGAAGCGCTTTACGCTTCACGATAACGCCGAGCGACATACCGAATATCACCAGAATAAAAATGGCGAAGGTGGCTAAAAATACCGTCAGCATAATGGCTCCCGTCAGCCGCCAAAGTCGTCGAGCATGATATTTTCATCCTCAACGCCCAGGTCTTTGAGCATTTTGATCACCGCTGCGTTCATCATTGGCGGCCCACACATATAGAATTCACAATCTTCCGGCGCCGGATGGCTACGTAGATAGTTTTCCAGCAATACGTTGTGAATGAAGCCGGTATAGCCCGTCCAGTTATCTTCTGGCTGTGGATCAGAAAGCGCCACATTAAAGCTAAAGTTCGGGTTCTCCTGCGCCAGCTTTTCAAACTCTTCTTCGTAGAACATTTCACGTAAAGAACGAGCGCCATACCAGAAGCTGATTTTGCGGGTGCTGTGCAGGCGTTTGAGCTGGTCAAAGATGTGTGAACGCATTGGTGCCATACCCGCACCACCGCCAATAAACACCATTTCAGCGTCCGTTTCTTTGGCAAAGAACTCACCAAATGGCCCGGAAATTGTCACTTTATCGCCCGCTTTCAGCGACCAGATATACGAGGACATAATCCCCGGAGGAGCATCTGGTACATTCGGCGGAGGTGTCGCGATACGCACGTTCAGCATGATAATGCCTGCTTCGTCCGGATAGTTCGCCATGGAATATGCACGAACACAGGGTTCTTTCACCACAGATTTGAAGCGGAACAGGTTGAACTTGTCCCAGTCACCACGGTATTCCTGTGGAACATCGAAGTCTTGATAGTTAACTTCATGCGGCGGGCTTTCAATCTGGATATAGCCACCAGCACGGAACGGCACCACGTCGCCGTCAGGAATACGCAGCTTGAGCTCTTTGATGAAAGTCGCTTTGTTATCATTAGAGATAACTTCACACTCCCATTTTTTCACGCCGAATATCTCTTCCGGCAGCTCAATTTTCATGTCCTGTTTCACAGCGACCTGACAGGCAAGACGGCAACCCTCTTTCGCTTCACGCTTGGTGATATGCGAAAGCTCGGTCGGTAGAATATCGCCACCACCTTCTTTAATGGTCACACGGCATTGCCCGCACGAACCACCACCGCCACAAGCCGAGGAGATGAAAATCCCCTGATTTGAAAGCGTGTTAAGCAGCTTGTCCCCAGCCGGAGCATGGAACTGCTTATCGGCTTCGTTGTTAATTTCAATCAGCACATCGCCGGAGTTCACAAGCTTTGATTTGGCAAACAGAATCAACAGCGCCAGTGCCAGAACGATTAGCGTGAACATCACCACGCCAAGAATAATTTCCATACGTTTTCGCCCTTATAGCTGCACACCGGAGAATGACATGAAGCCCAGCGCCATTAATCCAGTGGTGATAAAGGTAATTCCTAAGCCGCGCAATCCTGCGGGCACATTGGCATATTTCATCTTCTCGCGGATCCCAGCCATCGCGACAATCGCCAGCATCCAGCCCACACCGGAACCCACGCCATAAACGATGGATTCGCCAAAGCTGTAATCACGCTGCACCATAAACGACACGCCACCAAAGATGGCGCAGTTAACGGTGATAAGCGGCAGGAAGATCCCCAGCGCGTTATAAAGCGCCGGGAAGAAACGATCGAGGATCATCTCAAGGATTTGCACCAGCGCTGCAATCACACCAATGAAGGTGATGAAATTCAGGAAGCTGAGGTCAACACCTTCAACCAGTGCACCGTCGCGAAGCACAAGGTTATAAACCAGGTTATTCGCCGGAACAGCAATCCCTAAAACAACGGTAACCGCCACACCCAAACCAAATGCCGTGGAAACCTTCTTGGAAACCGCCAGGAAGGTACACATGCCAAGGAAGAACGCGAGCGCCATGTTTTCAATAAACACGGCACGCACAAACAGACTAATCATATGTTCCATAGTCAGTTAGTCCTTTTCCTGCTGCGCAGGCTTCAGCGTACGCAGTGCCCAAATCAACAGGCCGATAATGAAGAACGCACTCGGCGCCAGCAGGAACATCCCGTTTGGCTGGTACCAGCCACCGTTTTGAACCGTTTCAAGCACCGTGATACCAAACAGTTTGCCGCTTCCTATCAGCTCACGCAGGAAACCAACCAGCAGCAGAATCACGCCATAACCCAGGCCGTTACCGATGCCATCCATAAAGCTCGCCAGCGGCGGTGACTTCATGGCGTAGGCTTCAGCGCGCCCCATCACAATACAGTTGGTGATGATTAGGCCAACGAATACCGAAAGCTGTTTGGAGATCTCGTAGGCGTAAGCACGCAGAATCTGATCTACGACGATAACTAACGAAGCAATGATCGCCATCTGTACGATGATTCGCACACTGTTTGGGATCAGGTTACGGATCATCGAGATGAACATGCTGGAGAACGCTGTCACCACTGTTACCGCGATGGTCATTACGAATGCTGTTTCCAGCTTCGTTGTTACAGCCAGCGCCGAACAGACACCGAGTATTTGCAAGGCAATCGGGTTGTTATCCACAAGAGGACTAACCAGTACCCGTTTGACCTCTTTCATGTCTGAAATATCAGCCATTGTTGAGCGCTCCTTCACGTACTTGTTTCAGGAATGGACCAAAACCGAGCTCACCCATCCAGAAATCAAAAGTGTGTTGTACACCGTTTGCTGTGAGCGTGGCACCAGATAAACCATCTACCCCGTATTCATCGCCCTGACGCGCACCGCCTTTCACAACACGAATTGCAGGCTTGCCATTATCATCAAGCAGCTTCTTGCCAATCCACTGCGCACGCCAGTTCGGGTTTTCAACTTCACCGCCCAGACCCGGGGTTTCACCCTGGTCATAGTAAGTGATGCCTTTAACCGTACGGCCATCGGTTTGCAGAGAAACGAAGGCATACATCATCGACCACAAGCCTTTGCCATACACGGGCAAGACAACTTCCTGGATTTTGTTTTGCTCATCTCGCACCAGGTAAATCTCAACAATATTGCTGCGATTTTTTATCCCGGCACGATCTTCGTCAGATGTGAGTGCTTTGCTCTGATTAGGGTCACGTAATGCTGCCGCCTGGTCGAATTTAGACGAGTCTTTATCCAGTAACTCGCCACTTTTCAAATCCAACAAACGCGGTGTAATGCGTGATTCAAAGACTGCTTTAACATCTTCACCTGTCATTTTTGGTGTGGCTAAGCCCGCAACATCAAGAATGTTACGTTGCTTATCGAGGGCTTTTTGCTCTTGCTGACGAGCTTTAAGCCCAACAGCAGAACCTGCCACCACAACGGAGCAAACCAGGCAAAGCACCAGCACCACCAGCAGTGTTCTGCCAATGCTATCGTTACTTTTTACTTCAGCCACGCGACTTCCTCCGCTTGATATTGGCTTGCACCACCAGGTAATCGAACAACGGTGCAAAGAGGTTGGCGAACAAAATCGCCAGCATCATCCCTTCTGGATAGGCCGGGTTTACAACTCGAATTAACACACACATCACGCCGATGAGTGCCCCATACCACCATTTACCTTTGTTGGTAAACGATGCCGAAACCGGATCGGTCGCCATAAACATCATGCCGAAAGCAAAACCACCCAGCACCATATGCCAGTACCACGGCATCGCAAATAACGGATTGGTTTCAGAACCGATGAAGTTAAACAAAGTTGCTGTGGCAATCATACCGAGCATAACGCCCGCAACGATGCGCCAGGATGCGACTCGACCGAACAGGATAATCGCCCCGCCAATCAGAATCATCAGCGTTGAGACTTCACCAATCGAACCGGGAATGTTGCCGAGGAAAGCATCCATCCATGTCACTGGTTGGCCCGAAACAACATTGACTAATGCTTCACCACCGCCATGGGACCATTGTGAAAGCGGAGTTGCTCCAGAGAAACCGTCAGCCGCGGTCCACACCAGGTCGCCCGAGATTTGCGCTGGATAAGCGAAGAACAGGAATGCACGGCCAGCCAGTGCAGGGTTCAGGAAGTTACGGCCTGTTCCACCGAAAATCTCTTTGGCGATAACCACACCGAAACTGATACCGAGGGCGGCTTGCCACAAAGGCATAGTTGGTGGCACCACCAGCGCAAACAGAATCGAAGTCACGAAGAAGCCTTCGTTAATCTCGTGTTTGCGAATGATAGAGAACAGCACTTCCCAGAAACCGCCTACCAAAAATACCGTGATGTAGATTGGCAGGAAGAAGACAGCACCCAGTGTCATCATGCTGAGCCAGCCAGCATCAGGCGTAAAGTTCACTCCCAGCCACTGCGCAATCACATAATGCCAGTCGGATGAAATCACCTGCTGGAGTTGTTCTGCGCCATACATCTTGTTCAGGGCAGGAATAGTTTGCAGCCCGACGTTGTACATGCCCCAGAACATTGCCGGGAATACAGCGAACCACACCAGGATCATCATGCGCTTCAGATCGATAGCATCACGAACGTGGGAGGCGCCAGGCGTAACGATACCTGGCGTATAAAACAGAGTCGCCGTCGCTTCAAAGAGCGGATAGTACTTTTCTAGCTTTCCGCCTTGTGTGAAGTGCGGCTCTAGTTTTTCAAATAAATGCTTCAAGCCCATGACTTATCCTTCCTGCTCGATGCGGGTTAATACCTCGCGTAGCACCGGGCCATACTCATATTTCCCCGGGCAAACGTAGGTACAAAGCGCCAAATCTTCTTCATCCAGCTCCAGACACCCCAGCAATTGAGCGCTGTCAGTATCTCCTGCCAGTAAGTCGCGCAATAACATCGTGGCCAGAATATCCAGCGGCATGACACGTTCATAGTTGCCAATCGGCACCATTGCGCGTTCACCACCATTGGTATCGGTTGAGAAGTTAAATAGTTTGCGCTTCAGGAAGTGGCCAACCGTGGTGCGTGTAATTGAATATTTATCGGCACCCGGCATTACCCAGCCAAATAGTTCTTTTTCACGCCCTTCTTTCAGAACCGTGACCTGCAGGTGGAAACGACCAAGCCAGGCACGAGGACCAGCGGCCATGGTTCCACTTAATACAGAACCGGATACGATGCGGTTTTCACCTTCTTCCAGCTCACCGGCTGTGAGTACTTCCAGACCGGCCCCCAGGCGAGTGCGAATCAGGCGTGGTTTTTTAACCTGCGGACCGGCTAACGCAATAACACGTTCGGTCCACAATTCACCTTCAACAAACAATTTGCCGATGGCAATCACATCCTGGTAATTAAGATGCCATACCGTTTTTTGCAGGCTAACGGGCTCAAGGAAGTGAATGTGTGTGCCCACTAACCCAGCAGGATGAGGGCCAGCAAATTCATTAAACGTCACTTGTCCGGAAGCATGGCCGCCCAATTTACCGCCACCAGCCTGGCAGACATGGACTTTTCCATCAGTCAGCCGTGACAACAGTGTTAAGCCCGCGTCAAACATTTCGCGATGTGCACGAATAATAGGTTGCGGATCGGCCGCCAGCGGATTGGTATCAATAGCGGTCACAAAAATGGCCGCGGGAACACTCGCAGGCTGCGGTGCTTTACTGAATGGTCGCGTACGAAGTGCAGTCCACAGGCCCGAAGATAGAAGTTGTGCCTGAACTGTTTCACGCGGGAGTTTGCCAAGGTTTTCTGGTGCAAATCGTTCAAAAACGACCTGATCATCACCCTGAACCTCAATAACCAGCGATTGCAGTACGCGACGTTCACCACGATTAATCGCCGTGACCGTTCCACTCGCAGGAGCGGTAAAGAGCACGCCAGGGTTCTTTTTATCTTCGAAGAGAGGCTGGCCTTTCAATACCTTGTCGCCTTCCTGCACAAGCATAGAAGGGCGCATGCCGACATACTCTTCACCGAGCAGGGCCACGAAAGGTATCGCTGGGCCGTCATGGATTTGCTGTTCCGGTAAACCGGCAATAGGCAAATCCAGACCTTTTTTGATTTTTATCATAAGGTTATCACGTTTAAAATTGGCTTAAACATACCGACAAAAAACTGTAGCCGACAACGGATGGGTCGAATAAGGGTTCAACCGATGCGACATATAAGGCAGATAAAACAGGAAACGCATCCATTCACTATTACGAGAGGGAGGTATAAGTCGCCCGAGTAACCGGAACAACTGACTTATGGATAGTTTCCTTTCATATCCGCAGGTCAACATTCGCGAAGGATTTTAGCATCATTAGCCCGCTGAAGGGGCAGAAATCAGCATAGAGATATCCAGCAATGCGAGCTGTTACGCAAAACGCTTGCTCTCCCGCTATCCAAAAGTATTCTATAAAGTCCAATTTTATAGCTTAATACGCTCTGCTTTAGGGTTGCGAAAATTCATAACGATGCTAATGTGAGCGCTCCTAATACAGAGTAATCTGATTTCGGGTCTCTTTTTGCCGTCCTGGCATTTGGTCTAAGCTTTATCAAGGAATCAAGCAGTATGCGTAAGATCGCACTTATTATTGCGATGCTTCTGATACCGTGCATGTCGTTTGCCAGCCTTTTAAGCGGCAACTCGTCTAACACGCCTGTCAGTAAAGAATTCAAGCAACAACTTATGGGCTCTCCGGTTTATATTCAGATATTTAAGGAAGAGCGCACGCTAGAGTTATACGTGAAGATGGGCGAGAAGTTCCAATTACTCGACAGCTACAGCATCTGTAACTATTCCGGTGGGCTAGGTCCAAAACAGCGTCAGGGTGATTTTAAAAGTCCTGAAGGTTTTTATAACGTGACCCGCAGCCAGCTCAAACCCGACAGCCGTTTCTATAAAGCCATTAATATCGGCTTCCCGAACGAGTTTGATCGCCAGCATGGTTATCAGGGTCAATATCTGATGATTCACGGTGCTTGTGTGTCCGTCGGCTGCTACGCCATGACCGACACCAACATTGATGAGATTTTCCAGTTTGTGACCGGCGCGTTGGTCTTCGGCCAGCCGAGCGTACAGGTCAGCATCTATCCGTTCCGCATGACAGATGCCAATATGCAGCGTCACAAGTACTCTTACTACATCGACTTCTGGAAACAACTGAAGCCGGGTTATGACTACTTCATGGCGAATCACCAGCCGCCGGGCGTTTCAGTTGTTAGCGGTAATTACGTGGTTAGTAAGCCGGTTACGCCATCGACGCAACCGCAGTTGGCATCAAACTACGCGCTCCCCGAGACAAAATAGTTCAGACTCACCTGGTGCAATTTTGTGCCAGGTTTCGTTGCCAGTCAGGGGCTGAGTCGCAATTACAGTGACCACATCGTTGAGTGTGGTCTCTTCCTGAAAATCAATTTCCACATCCTGGTCCAACAGTTTTGCCACGCCAAACGGTGCCCGTCGGGTTATCCAGTATAAATTGGTGGAACAGAACGCCATCACGTAGCGCCCATCCGACAACAACATATTGAACACGCCCTTCTCACGCAATTGCACCGCAAGTTCGGTGATGTAGCGGAACACCGCCTCCATATTGCCAGGTGTGCGTGGATAACGTTGCGTCAATTTATGAAGCAGCCAGCAAAATGCTTGCTCGCTGTCGGTTTCACCAATCGGGCGAAACGGGCCGGTATCGAGTGAACGATGCCCTTTGAGCTGGCCATTGTGGGCATAGGTCCAGTTACGACCCCATAACTCGCGCGTAAAAGGGTGGGTATTTTCAAGCGCCACTTTGCCGCGGTTAGCCTGACGAATATGCGCGACCACTGAACAAGATTTGATCGGGTAATCTTGCACAAGTTTTGCGATGGGAGAGTTAAAACTCGGTTGCGGATCTTTGAACGTACGACAGCCTTTACCTTCGTAGAAAGTAATACCCCAGCCGTCTTTATGCGGCCCTGTTCCCCCGCCACGCTGCACCAGACCGGTAAAACTAAAGCAAATATCCGTCGGCACATTGGCGCTCATCCCGAGCAGTTCGCACATCTTAACCTCCCACAACTTAATACAACCCTCTCCGTTTCGGGAGAGGGGAACTGGTTAAGCCTTAACCATCTCTTTTTCAATCAACTGAATCAGGATATGAATCACTTTGATGTGAATTTCCTGAATACGGTCAGCGTAGCCAAAGTGTGGAACACGAATTTCAACATCCGCAGTTCCATCCATTTTGCCGCCGTCTTTCCCGGTCAGGGTAATGACTTTCATGCCTTTCGCACGCGCCGCTTCAATGGCTTTAATTACGTTGCCAGAATTACCTGAAGTGGAGATCCCCAGTAACACGTCGCCTTCACGACCTACCGCTTCAACGTAACGAGAGAAAATGTGGTCGTAGCCAAAATCGTTGCCCACGCAAGAGATGTGGCTAACGTCAGAAATCGCAATCGCCGGGTAACCCGGACGGTTTTCGCGATAACGCCCAGTCAGTTCTTCAGCAAAGTGCATAGCGTCACAATGTGAGCCGCCGTTGCCGCAAGAAAGCACTTTACCGCCTGCCTTGAAGCTATCAGCCAGCAGCACCGCCGCACGCTGAATGGCGTGAATGTTAGCGTCATCTTTCAGGAAGTTAGCCAGCGTTTCAGCCGCTTCATTCAATTCATTACGAATAAGATCCTGGTACATGAGGATGTCCTTCAGTATTTTTCGATTGATTAACCCCAGCAGTTTACCGGATAGCGCGAGAAGCGCCATATCCTCCTGCTTTTGCTGTTCCGTGCGGTAACAATGTGAGCTGAGTTGTAATTATTTTGTGAATATATTGCTAAAAAAAACCACATGAACTAAAACCAATACATCCAAGTGGTCAGACCTCCTACAAGCAAGGGAGTTTCCTTTATGTTGATTTTGAGTATTGTCGCAACCGTTGTTCTCCTCGGTGTGCTTTTCTATCACCAGGTCAATTTGCTGCTCAGTAGCGCAATTCTACTGGCGTGGACAGCCGCGCTTGGTTTTGCTGGTATCTGGTCTATCTGGGTACTGGTTCCACTCGCGATAATTCTGGTACCGTTCGTCTTTACGCCAATGCGTAAATCTCTGATTTCAGCTCCTGTTTTCCGCAGCTTCCGTAAAGTTATGCCGCCGATGTCGCGTACTGAAAAAGAAGCTATCGATGCTGGTACCACCTGGTGGGAAGGCGATCTTTTCCGCGGTAAACCAGACTGGGAAAAGCTGCACAACTACCCGCAGCCAAAACTGACTGAAGAAGAACAGGCCTTTATCGACGGCCCGGTTGAAGAAGCCTGCCGTCTGGCGAATGACTTCCAGATCACCCACGAAATGGCCGATTTGCCGCCAGAACTGTGGGCATATTTAAAAGAACATCGCTTCTTCGCGATGATCATCAAGAAAGAGTACGGCGGCCTCGAGTTCTCTGCTTACGCACAATCTCGCGTGCTGCAAAAACTGTCTGGGGTTTCCGGGATTCTGGCGATTACCGTCGGCGTGCCTAACTCATTAGGCCCGGGCGAATTGCTGCAACATTACGGTACTGACGAGCAGAAAGATCATTACCTGCCACGCCTGGCGCGTGGGCAAGAGATCCCATGCTTTGCACTGACAAGCCCAGAGGCAGGTTCCGATGCAGGTGCAATTCCTGATACAGGTATTGTCTGCATGGGCGAATGGCAAGGCCAGCAAGTCCTCGGTATGCGTCTGACCTGGAACAAGCGCTACATTACGCTCGCACCAATTGCTACCGTTCTGGGTCTGGCCTTCAAACTGTCTGACCCGGATAAACTGCTGGGCAATGAAGAAGAACTCGGCATTACCTGTGCGCTGATCCCAACGCACACGCCGGGCGTAGAAATTGGCAAACGCCACTTCCCACTTAACGTACCATTCCAGAATGGTCCAACTCGCGGGAAAGATATTTTCGTACCGATTGATTACATCATCGGCGGCCCGAAAATGGCCGGTCAGGGCTGGCGTATGCTGGTGGAATGTCTGTCTGTTGGCCGTGGTATAACCCTGCCATCCAACTCTACTGGCGGTCTGAAATCTGTGGCGATGGCAACGGGTGCTTACGCGCACATTCGCCGCCAGTTCAGGATCTCTATCGGTAAAATGGAAGGGATTGAAGAGCCACTGGCGCGTATTGCCGGTAACGCTTATGTGATGGACGCCGCAGCTTCTCTGGTGACTTACGGGATTATGCTCGGCGAAAAACCGGCTGTGTTGTCGGCTATCGTGAAATACCACTGTACCCACCGCGGCCAGCGCGCGATCCTCGACGCAATGGATATTCTCGGCGGCAAAGGCATTATGCTCGGCAACTCCAACTTTGTGGCGCGAGCATATCAGGGCGCACCGATCGCGATTACCGTTGAAGGCGCGAATATCCTGACCCGCAGCATGATTATCTTCGGCCAGGGGGCCATTCGTTGCCATCCGTATGTTCTCGACGAGATGAATGCGGCGCAAAACAACGACGTCAACGCGTTCGATAAGCTGCTGTTCAAGCATATCGGCCACGTCGGCAGCAACAAAATGCGCAGCCTGTGGCTCGGCCTGACCAACGGTTTGACCAGCGCTACGCCGACCAAAGACTCTACCAAACGCTACTACCAGTATATGAACCGCCTGAGCGCCAACCTGGCGTTGCTGTCAGACGTTTCCATGGCGGTGTTGGGCGGTAGCCTCAAGCGTCGCGAACGTATCTCCGCTCGTCTGGGTGATGTGTTAAGCCAGCTGTACCTCGCCTCTTCCGTGCTGAAACGCTATGACGATGAAGGCCGTAACGAAGCGGATTTACCGCTGGTTCACTGGGGCGTGCAGGATGCGCTGTATCAAGCCGAGCAAGCGATTGACGACCTGCTGCGTAACTTCCCGAATGCGTTTGTGGCTGGCATGTTGCGCGTGGTTATCTTCCCACTGGGCCGTCGTTACGATGCACCATCGGACAAGCTGGACCATAAACTGGCGAAGATTATGCAGATCCCATCCGCTACCCGTTCACGTATCGGTCGCGGTCAGTATCTGACACCAAGCGAGTTCAACCCGGCTGGACTGCTGGAAGAAGCATTGATGGACGTGATGGCTGCTGAGCCAATCCACCTGCGCGTTTGCAAAGAAACCGGGCGTAACCTGTCGTTCACCCGTCTTGATGAGCAGGCGAAACAGTGGCTGGCAGAAGGGAAAATCAACGCGGAAGAAGCGGCGATCCTCACCAAAGCTGAAGCAAGCCGTTTGCGCAGTATTAACGTCGATGAATTTGAGCCGGAGGAGCTGGCAACCATGCCGGTAAAGGTGCCGGAAAAGCATCGTAAGATTGAAGCGGCATAAGCCTTCCTAAAACCCCGTTCGCGGGGTTTTTTCTTTTCTACTCATGCTAAAGTGAATGAAACACTGTTTATCATGAGGCTTCCGATTGTGTCTGGTTTGAAAATCACCGTTCTGCAACAACCGCTGGTCTGGATGGACGGCGCGGCAAACTTGCGCCATTTCGATGTACAGTTGGACGCTATTCATGGCCGCGATCTGATTGTCTTGCCGGAAATGTTCACTACCGGTTTTGCAATGGAAGCCGCCACACAGTCGCTTGCTGAAGAAGAAGTGATTGACTGGATGCAGTTTAAAGCCCAGCAAACTCAGGCGATGATCGCCGGAAGCGCTGCCCTGCAAACCGAACGCGGGCCGGTAAACCGTTTCCTGCTGGTACAGCCCGACGGCAAAGTGCATTTCTACGATAAGCGCCATTTGTTCCGCATGGCGGATGAACATCATCATTATCAAGCCGGTAACGAGCGTGTCATCGTCGAGTGGCGTGGCTGGCGCATTCTGCCGCAGGTTTGTTACGACTTACGCTTCCCGGTATTTTCACGCAACCGCAACGATTACGATCTGGCGTTATATGTGGCGAACTGGCCTGCCCCGCGCTCTTTGCACTGGCAAAGTTTGCTGGTGGCTCGCGCCATTGAAAACCAGGCGTATGTGGCAGGCTGCAACCGCGTCGGCACCGACGGTAACGGTCATCATTACCGTGGCGACAGCAAAATTATTAATCCGCAGGGCGAAATTCTGGCGAATGGCGAAGCCCATCAGGCGATGCGCCTCGACGCCGATTTATCGCTGATCGCTTTGCAGGAATACCGCGAGAAATTCCCCGCCTGGCAAGACGCAGATCCGTTTAGCCTGTAATCAACTTCCCCGATAGGTCGACCACGACCACGGGGAAATCAGAAACGGCAGGTGATAATGCCCGCCGTGTTGCGTAATAACGAAATCAATTTGTGCCGAGGGATATAACGTCTCTCGGTGTGTTTTTGCAAAATATGAACCGATCTCTGCGCTCAGACGATAGCGCCCTGGCATCAACTCTTCCGAAGTGAAATCTTTCAGGCGCCCGTCAGAATCAGTGACTCCGTGCGCAATCCGTTCCCAGTTTCCTGCAGTTTGGTGCTCAAGGTAAATCACCACATCCGCGGCTGGTTTACCCAGTGCCGTATCAAGAATATGAGTACTCAGTTGGCTCATTGGGCAAATACTCCTTCCAGACGTAGTAACGTGATTTGGCGTAATTGCTCCAGCGCTTCAGTTTCTTCCTGTGCAGGGGAATTGTTCAGGCGGCGATGGAGTTCAGTGAGAATATCTTCACCACTTCGCCCTTTCGCACGAATAAGAAACACGCGCCCAAACCGCTCTTCATATTCAGCATTACCCTGTGCCAGTGCGAGAGTTAACGCGCTATTTTGCGTATCTACAGCAGACTGCTCGCCTTTAGAAAATAGGGCTTCTTTGCCATCGCCCTGTGCTTTTTCACCGATACGCGCATGTGCCGCCAGCGCATGATCCAACTCCTCCCCTCCCCAGTCCAGCGTCAGTTGCGAAGCGTAATGCTGTAACACGTCAACGTTTAAATATGGACGCGCTGCTACCAGCTTTTCGGTCCATGCAGGGATTGCCACACATGGCGCTATCAGGTTTAGGGCTTCATTCTCTGAGCCATCGTTAAATTCAATCAGGGTATTTTTCGCAGCCAATGCCATAACCGTTTGCGTATAAGCCCTCACAGCTTGCATCACATCAACTTCCATCACTGACTCTGCAGGATGGTGGCTAATTCCACGGTCACAACGCGCAAACAACATACCCACCGGCCACTGTTCAGCAATCGCAATCGCATCATGCCCCGCGCCACTTGGCAGAGATAAACTACGCCCCTGCACCGAAGCAATGGCTGATGTTAACTGGCGCTGTAAACCCGCGTCGCATGGCGTGGCGGGAATCGAATAATAGATTTCAGAGTCGAACGTCACACCTCGTTGAGCGGCGATTTGCTGCGCTTCGCTTAACAAGCTTCCCAGCAATGCTTCCAGATCTGCATCTCTCGGGCTACGGATATCCAGCGTGAGCAGGACTTCACCTGGAATAACATTCGCCGCGCCCGGCAAGCATTGCAGCGAGCCGACTGTCGCAACAATATCTGGGGCGTAAATGGCAGTCGCGCTTTCGATGTAAGTCATCCAATTAGCGGCGGCCGCGAGCGCATCTTTACGAATAGTCATCGGCACCGTGCCTGCATGCCCTGCTTCGCCAACAAAGCGGCATTTCAAACGGCGAGCGCCGTTAATGGCGGTCACCACGCCGAGCGCCAGATTTTCACACTCCAGCACCGGCCCTTGTTCAATATGCAATTCGAGATAGGCGCTGAACTCTTCCGGACTACGCGCAGCACTTTTAATTCGTGAAGGGTCAAAACCGGCATTGACCAATGCTTGTGCAACGCTAATCCCTGCAGCATCAACACATGCCAGCCAGTTATCCGGCCAGGTTCCGGTCACCCCACGGCTACCTAATAATGTGATGCCAAAACGCGTGCCCTCTTCATCTCCAAAGCCAACGATTTCAATCGCCTGTTCGAGCTGAAGATCGTGATGGTATAAATAACCGACTACTTCCAACGCAGCCAATACACCCAACATGCCATCGTAACGACCGGCATTGCGCACAGTATCGAGATGAGAGCCCAGCAAAATGGCCTGAGCGCCTTCACTTGCCCCTTCGTAGCGCCCACAAATATTGCCCACGGCATCCTGCCAGGTAGTCATCCCGACCTGCTCCATCCAGTTTGCCACCAGATGATTAGCGCGTAGATGTTCAGGGGAAAGATACACACGCGTGAGTTGGCCTGGCGTTTCACTAATTTGCGCCAGTTCATCCGCTCGCTGCATCACGCGCTTAGCAGCAATGCTGGCTTCGGCGGCATTCATCACAAGTTTTACCATCAGCTTTTTCCTTGTGAATAAACATCCCATGCAGCCTGCATCGCCGCCCCTTGCGTCGTTTTGAAACCAAGCCGGTTCAATACTGCTTCAAGTGCAGTCAGAGTTTGCAACACGCAATCTTTACGCGCGTTATAACCCATGGTGCCGATGCGCCAGATTTTGCCTTGCAGCGGGCCGAAAGAGGTGCCGATTTCGATATGGAAATCTTCGAGCAACATTTTGCGCACCTCTTCTCCGTGAACCACTGATGGGATCACCACGCCAAGTACGTTATTCATTTTGTGTTGGAGGTTTCCGAAGGTTTCCAGACCCATACCTTGTATACCGGCCACCAGCGCCCTCCCATGCAATTCATGACGAGCGATTCCAACATCCAAACCTTCTTCGAGAATAATGCGCGCGCATTCACGGGCGGCGAACAACATGCTGGTCGCTTCCGTGTGGTGGTTCAGGCGCTCCGGCCCCCAGTAATCCATCACCATGCCGAGATCGAAATAATTCGAATAGATCATTTCGTCGTCGCCATCCTGGTGCGCAGCCGTACGGATCCCTTCTTCAACACATTTACGGCGGCGAATCACCTCTTCCATCTGTGCGCTGAGAGTTATCGGCGAACTGCCAGACGGGCCGCCGAGGCATTTTTGCAGTCCTGCGGAAACTGCGTCTAATCCCCAGCCATCCGTTTCAAGCACATTGCCACCAAATGAAGCCGTTGCATCGGTATAGAACAAGACTCCATGACGACGGCAGATTTCGCCCAGCTCAGCCAGCGGCTGCAACATAGTCGTGGAAGTGTCGCCCTGAACGGTCAACAGTAAACGTGGTTTAACACTTTTGATGGCATCTTCGATTTGATCCGGGGTAAACACTTCGCCCCAGGGAACCTCAATGGTGTGAACTTCAGCACGGCATCGACGTGCTATTTCACATAATAGATGGCCGAAACGCCCAAATACCGGCACCAAAACTTTGTCGCCCGGACGAATCGCTGACAGCAGAATCGCTTCGATACCAGAACGGGAAGTCCCATCGACCAGCATCGTCCAGCGGTTTTGCGTGCGGAAAAGCTCACGATACAGCACCATCACTTCATTCATATAGCCAGTCATCACCGGGTCATACTGCCCAATCAACTGGCTCGCCATAGCTCGTAATACACGGGGATCGGCATTGATTGGACCCGGCCCCATCAACAAACGGTGTGGCGGATTGATTTGCGCGAAGTGCTGAATATCTAACATGGCATTTCCTTTAGTTCTATATGAAACAAAAGATTCTTTATAAAAATATTCTGCAACTAATGTGCCATTCATTTTCATCAGTGGCAAAGAAACAAAAGCCGATACTTAACGTAAATAATGATACTTACCTGACCAGGTTAATGAACCAGAATGGTTCCCACGATGTGTGCAAAAGCACCAACATGGTGCGCTAGCGTTGTTCTAACTCATCAAGCTCAGTATAGAGTTCGGCAATATGATGAATGCGCTGACGACCAGTGGTTAACGCTTCATGTAGCACTGCGTTGGCTAACAGATTCACCAGACTCATCGCACTGCTATAACTATCGAAAGCTGAAACGCTGTCCAGCGGTGCCGCAAAGTGCCAGCGGCAGTATGGGGTCAGGCCGGAACCCTGTGCTTCGCTCATTACCAGCAGCGGTACCTGCCGCTTATGTAAATTGGCCAGCAGTGGCTTAATGATGCGAGGTCGCCTGCGGAATGCGATAGCGATAACGCAGTCATGTTCGTTGATATCCACCACCTCTTCTGCCAGCGTCTGCCCTGGTTGAGGCAATAACCAGACATCACTACGAACCTGTAGTAACTGCTGGCGTAGGTGCATCGCTACAGGCCATGAATTTCGTAAACCAATAATAAAAATACGTTTTGCTGAAGTAAGTGCCGAGACTACATCGATAAATTGTTGAGTATCTAACAAGCTAACCCACTGTGTCAGGTTGGCCATTTCCTGTTTGTAATGCCGCGCCAGTAACGTGTTACCTTGTACTGCATCGCGGTTTTCCGTCAGGGGCATTCCGCTCTGACGCAAGGTTCGCAGTTCTTCACGCATATCTTTGTATCGGTCATAACCCAGGCGCTTAAATAGACGACTCACAGTGGCTTTAGATACGCCAGAAAGATGGGCCAACTCAGCGCTGTTGTAGCTAATCAGGTCATCAAAATGATCGACAATAAAAGCAGCAACTCGCTGTTCCTGCGGAGAAAGCTGCTCGTATGTCGCTCTTAAGCGCTCGTCTAATTGTTTCATTATGACCTCTGTAACTATTGTTTCATTCGAGCCTGACACAGTGAAACAAACCGCGTCAACCTGGAACATCTCTTGCTTAAATATATTACCCAGCTTCCGTTCTGAGAGATAAAACGATGATGCAAAGCAATATGGCACCTTCCGGTATGGCCGTTACACCGCACCACTTAGCCAGTGAAACCGCATTATCCGTGTTGCGCCATGGTGGTGATGCCATCGAGGCGATGGTGGCAGCGGCGGCAACGATCGCCGTGGTTTATCCTCACATGAATGGCATTGGCGGCGATGGTTTTTGGTTGATAGTACCGCCGGAAGGTGAGCCGATTGCGATTGATGCCAGCGGTGCTGCGGGATCACTCGCATCGCTGGAATTTTACGCAGGCGAAACATCGATTCCTCATCGTGGCCCCAAAGCCGCGTTAACCGTGCCTGGAACCCTTAGCGGTTGGGACGAAGCGCTAAAAATTGCCGCACAGCTTGGTGGTGGGCAACTGCCGCTCTCGCGCTTACTTGCCGATGCGATTCGCTATGCGGCTGATGGCATTCCGGTGACCCAATCTCAAACGCTTGCGACCCATAGCAAATACGACGAGCTGGTTAACATTCCCGGATTTGCCGAAACCTTTTTAGACCGAGGCGAAATCCCCCGCGCGGGCAGCCGTTTCACTCAGCCACGCCTGGCCGAAACCTTAACGCGCCTGACAGTTGAAGGGCTTGATAGCTTTTATCGCGGCCCGCTCGCAGCCCTGATCACCGAAGAACTTGCTGAATCAGGCATGCCGATTACGTTGCAGGATCTTGCCGCGCAACGCGCCAAACGGCGCATCCCGCTGCATCTGAGCCACCAGTTGGGCGATGTTTATAATATGACGCCGCCGACGCAAGGCTTGGTTTCACTGGCGATCCTGGGGATCACCGAGAATCTGGATATGGCACAAGCCAGTGAAACTCAAACAGTTCATCGCATCGTCGAAGCGACCAAAAAAGCCTTTGCGCTGCGGGACAAATACATCACCGATCCACGCCATATCACCACGTCCATCCAGAGTTTGCTTGAGCCAGAAGCGCTCGCCGCCCTCGCCGCAGAAATTGATGACAACCAGGCCGCAGACTGGGGAGCCGGCAAAGGCCCCGGCGACACGGTGTGGATGGGCGTGATAGACAGCAGCGGCCTGGCGGTTTCGTTTATTCAGAGCATTTATCACGAATTTGGCAGCGGCGTGGTGCTGCCAAAAAGCGGTGTGCTGTGGCAAAACCGGGGGGCGGCGTTCAGCCTCAACCCGGAAAGTTTGCTCAGCCTGGCTCCCGGAAAACAGCCGTTCCACACGCTGAACCCGGCCGCCGCACGCCTGGCTGACGGGCGCACGATGGTTTACGGCTCGATGGGTGGCGACGGGCAACCGCAAACTCAGGCGGCTATTTTTACGCGCCACGTAATTCAGGGCATACCGTTACAAGAAGCTGTAACCGCGCCAAGATGGTTATTAGGCAGAACCTGGGGGCAAGCCTCCGACAGCCTGAAATTAGAAGGTCGGTTTAGCCCGGAAACTTTCAAAGCACTGCGTGAATTGGGTCATGAAGTCGAAGCATTGCCAGATTTTAGCGAAGCTGTGGGCCATGCCGGAGCCATCGTGCGCCATACCAACGGTATGCTTGAGGGCGCATACGATCCACGCAGCAACGGCAGCGCAGCCGGATTTTAAGGAGAACAAAATGCTATTAAATTCTATCGACTGGCCCGCGTACATCAAAGTCATGGAGCAACTGCTTGACGTTCCTCTTGATGAGCCACGCCGCCAGGAACTTGAAGTGCAATTGACTCGCATGGAGAAACTGGCAGAACCGCTCATGGATTTTCCATTGCCTGAACGCCAGGAAGTCGCGGGGATTTATAAGCTATGAATGCACTCTCCATTCGCGATATTCAGCAAGGATTAGCTATTGGCGAGTTTTCCGCACAGGAACTGGCGCAGCTTACGCTTGCGAAAATCGAGCAAGCCAATTCTGAAATTAATGCGTTTACGGAAATCACTGCCTCGCGTTTACTGCAAGAAGCCGCCGCCATTGACCAACTCCGTGTGCGCGGGGAAACGCTGCCGCCGTTGGCTGGCGTGCCTTATGCGGTAAAAAATCTTTTTGATATTAAAGACGTAACAACGCTTGCCGGGGCCGAGCTATTTAGTATGCAATCGCCCGCCAGCACTGACGCCTTCGCGATTAAAAAATTAAACGCTGCCGGAGCCATGCTTTCAGGCGCGCTGAATATGGATGCCTACGCCTACGGCTTTACCACCGAAAATAGCTATTATGGCGCAACCCGCAACCCGCATGATTTAACACGAATTGCGGGCGGTTCATCCGGTGGCTCTGCCGCAGCCGTCGCGGCTGGAATGGTGAATTTTACCCTCGGCACTGACACTAACGGCTCGATTCGCGTCCCCGCTTCGTTATGCGGCATTTTGGGTCTGAAACCGACTTTCGGCAGATTGTCGCGCAGCGGCAGCCAGCCTTTTGTTGCAAGCCTGGATCATATCGGCCCGCTGGCGCGCAGCGTGGACGATCTGGCTCTGGTTTATGATGCGCTTCAGGGAAGGGATGCGAATGACCATTTCCAATCGACTCGGGGAGTTGAACCCCTCGCCGATAAACTGGAACAGCCGGGGAATTTACGCTGTGCGGTGTTGGGTGGTTTTTTTGAGACTTGGTGTGATGACGATGCCAAAACTGCCGTCGCTCGAGTGGCTCAAACGCTTGAAGCACTGGATTACATCACGTTGCCTGAAGCTGAATTTGCTCGCTCGGCAGCATTTTTGCTCTCTGCCGCTGAAGGGGGAAACCATTACTTACCGGCACTACGTGAACAGGCGGAACGTTTTGAGCTTAACTCCCGTGAACGCCTCCTGGCTGGAGCGATGACACCATCAGCCTGGTACACTCAAGCGCAACGCTTCCGATCATGGTTCCGGGATAAAACTTTACCGCTCTTCGAAAAGTATGATCTGCTTATCGCACCAGCAACACCCTGTAGTGCCACACTAATTGGACAGCAAACCATGCAAATTAACGGGACGGAGCTTCCCGTGAAAGCCAGCATGGGTATGTTGACACAACCTATTTCATTCCTTGGTTTACCAGTCGTCACGGTGCCATTGATGACTGCAAGTGGGCATCCCATCGGTGTGCAGCTCATTGCACCACCATGGCGGGAAGATATCTGCCTGAGAGCTGCCCATCAGCTTGAAATACAGGGTATGCTGGCAGGGAAAACCACCAGGTAAGGTAAATACTATGATGCGTGACAATATTGATCGCCCGGCAATCGTCAATGAGGTGAGTGCCGCTTTTTACCGCTACGAACAGGCGTTGATCAGCAACGATGTTGCGGTCTTAGATGAGTTGTTTTGGGCCGATCCCCGTACCGTTCGCTTTGGTGCGAGTGAAAATCTTTATGGTATCGATGAGATAAGAGCTTTCAGAAATGCTCGCTCGTCTCAAGGGCTAGACCGGCTTTTGCAAAATACCACCATCACCACCTATGGCGATGATATGGCTGTTGCCAGCACTGAATTCACCCGCGAGGGAAGCGACAAAATTGGCCGCCAGATGCAAACATGGGTCAAATTTCCTTATGGCTGGCGAATTGTCGCCGCACATGTCAGCGTGATGGGTTAAAGACCGTGGGCGGGAAACGAAATGTCACCCGCCGCCACATCATTTATTCACAATATGGATGCGTCTTCACCCAATGCTCGGCAATCTCCTGACGACGGCAAATCCACACATCATCATGCTGTTGCACATAATCAAGAAAACGCTGCAACGCTCTGAAACGACCCGGCCGCCCCAGTAAACGGCAGTGCATACCGATAGACATCATTTTCGGTGCAGTTTCCCCTTCTTCGTACAACACATCAAAGCTGTCTTTCAGATAGGTATAAAACTGTTCGGCGGTGTTAAAACCCTGCGCGGTTGCAAAGCGCATATCGTTGGCATCAAGCGTGTAAGGCACCACCAAATGCGGTTTTGTCGAACCATCGCTACAGCTAACTTTGCTCCAGAATGGCAAATCGTCGCCGTAATAATCGCTGTCGTAAAGGAAGCTGCCATTTTCCGCCACCAGCCGACGCGTATTCGGACTATCGCGGCCGGTATACCAACCGAGCGGTTTGCTGCCGAACAAATCTTCGAGGATTTCGATGGCCTGGTGCATATGCTGGCGCTCAGTTGCCTCATCCAGATTTTGATAGTGGATCCAGCGCCAGCCGTGACTTACCACGTCGTAATCAGCTGCTTTTATTGCTTCAACAATTTCAGGGTTACGCGCCAGTGCCATTGCTACGCCAAATACCGTCATGGTCAGGCCACGTTTTTGGAACTCGTTATGGATGCGCCAGAACCCGGCTCGCGAACCGTATTCATAGAGAGAATCCATCGACATATGGCGGTCAGGGAAACTGGCCGCACCGATG
This sequence comes from Buttiauxella cochleicola, assembly GCF_021282405.1. Lineage (NCBI taxonomy): Bacteria > Pseudomonadati > Pseudomonadota > Gammaproteobacteria > Enterobacterales > Enterobacteriaceae > Buttiauxella > Buttiauxella cochleicola. The sequence continues at coordinate 12,625 of NZ_JAJSOU010000003.1, read as the reverse complement.
ATATCGGAAAGAAATTGTTCCGAGCCGCTGTCACCATGCAGAACGTGGTTTTCACCCCCCTCTTCAAAATTGAGAACGAACTGCACAGCTACGCGGGCGTTATTTGGCCATTGCGCATGTGGCGGCTTACCCGCATAACCTTTCATGTCACGCGGGTAGTTTTCAGTGAAGTGATAGTTTTTAGTTTTCGGTACTTCATTCATGGTTCGGTTCCTTATGAGCCGAGCCAGAATTTCAACTCAGCATGTCAAAACAGCCTGATAACGGCTTTTTATTCGGATACGCGAGGTCACCATGTTTGCTGGTTCCAAGCCCAAGAGCGATGAGGGACTCGACCATTTTCACAGCTGCTGTTACGCCATCAATTACGGGAATACCCAACTCAGCAGTAAGTTCCCGTGCAAGATTAGCCATCCCGCCACAACCGAGCACAATCGCTCCGCTGTTATCTTCTTTCATGGCTTGTATACAACGCTCGCGCACCTTCATCTGAGCAAGACCCGTGCCATCTTCCAGAGCAAGTACCGGTAAATCGATCGCATGCAGCGCTGCGCAGTGGTGCTCGAAGCCATACTGGCGTAATAAATGACGCGCAATAATCACAGTGCGCGGCAAAGTGGTGACGATAGAAAAACGTGTCGCAACCATGGTTGCAACATGCATCGCAGCTTCGGCGATGCCGATAACCGGGCCACTGGCGAGTTCACGTGCGGCCAGTAAACCAGGATCGCCAAAGCAGGCGATGACGTGACCACTGACCCCCTGCTCTTTGCCAAGTTTGATTTGCTCAAGCACACCAATAGCCGCTATCGCTTCATCAAAATGTCCTTCTATTGACTCCACGCCCTGTGATGGGCAAACCGCGATGATTTCGCTGGAAGGTGCAGCGACACTGCGCGCCGCTTGCGCGATGGTGTGCGTCATTGCCACGTTAGTATTCGGGTTAATCACCTGAATCAAATGTTTCGTCATGTTGAGTCCTCTGTATTTTTTGCCACCGGTTTAGCACCAGATCCGGGCAACGAAATGTTAAAATGCACCATAGCAAAGCGCAATAAGTAATCACACGGCCTTATTAATGCACCAAAAAGCCTGAATAATCCATTTGTTCCACAAAACATGAAACCTGGCCCGGTTAATGCAACGAAAGTTGCAGACATTCCGTCAGCATCTGTTTTTAAAGGAGCAGATTTCATGCCAAACAATGAAAATACGTCATCAGCTTTGACCGAGAGCGCCAATGCCGGCTACAGCCTGCGCCTGTGTAATGATGATCTGGCGCCGACGCGCAACCAGACATGGTCCTGGTACAATATTTTTTCTTTCTGGATGTCCGATGTTCACAGCATGGGTGGCTATGTGGTGGCTGCCAGCTTCTTCACACTAGGGCTGGCAAGCTGGCAGGTTTTGCTTTGCTTGCTGGTAGGGATTTGCATCGTACAGCTGTGCGCGAACCTGGTAGCAAAACCTAGCCAAATGGCGGGCGTACCCTACGCAGTAATTTGCCGCCAGGCATTTGGCGTGTTCGGTGCCAATATTCCGGCAGTGATACGCGGGTTAATCGCGTTCGCCTGGTACGGTATCCAGACTTATCTGGCCGCAAATGCATTGATGCTCGTTATGCTGAAATTCTGGCCCTCGCTTGCGCCAATGACCACCGGGCATTTCCTGGGGCTGTCGCATCTCGGCTGGGTTTGCTTCGGCATTATGTGGGTGCTTCAGGCGATGGTGTTCTGGCACGGCATGAACGCTATCAAACGATTTATTGATATTGCAGGGCCTGCGGTATACATCGTGATGATGGCGTTGGCGGGCTGGATTTTGTATCAAACTGGATTTGACGGAATTTCATTTACGCTTGCCAGCAAACAACTTAGCTCTGGTGAGCAGGCGTGGCAGATGCTGACCGCAACGGCGCTGGTCGTTTCATACTTCTCAGGCCCATTGCTGAACTTCGGTGACTTCTCGCGCTATGGCAAGAGTATGAAAGAGATCCGTCGTGGCAACCGCTGGGGGCTGCCGTTTAACTTCCTGCTGTTCTCTATCGTGACCGTGGTGATTGTTTCCGGTACACAATCCCTGTTTGGCAAAATGATCACCGACCCTATCGAAACGGTAAGCCATGTGGGCAATAGCCTCGCGATGGCCATCGGTTTACTGACCATGATCACCGCCACTATCGGTATTAATATCGTGGCAAACTTTGTATCACCTGCTTTCGACTTCTCGAACTGCTCGCCGCAAAAAATCAGCTTCCGTACCGGTGGGATGATTGCAGCCGTGGGATCTGTACTGCTGACACCATGGAACTTGTTCCAGTCACCAGAACTTATTCACTACACGCTGGATGTGCTGGGTGCGTTTATTGGGCCACTGTTCGGTATTCTGCTGACTGACTTCTACATCATTAAACGCAGCAAAATCTATATCGACGATCTGTTTGATGACACGCCAAAAGGCCGCTACTGGTACAAAAGTGGTTTCAACCCAAAAGCGATTCTCGCACTGCTGCCATCGGTTACCATTGGCTTAATCATCAGCTTTATTCCGGCACTGCATGAGGTGGCTAACTTTAGCTGGTTTATCGGCGCATTCCTGAGTGCAGGCTGTTATCGCTGGTTGGCACGTGCAGATAAAGTGAGTGACGTTGCGGGATACAATGGACAGGTTGTAGTTTCGAAGGAATAAAACGACGAAAGCCTGAATCATTTCTGATTCAGGCTTTCTAATTGTGGCGGAACGGACGGGACTCGAACCCGCGACCCCCTGCGTGACAGGCAGGTATTCTAACCGACTGAACTACCGCTCCGCGTTTTGTTCCCCGTCGGGAACGAGGCAAATAATACGTATAGGGCTGATGAGCGTCAACGTTTTTTCTTATTAAACTAATCGTTTGCCGTTAATTTCACCCAAACGGTGATTTTTAATGCATTTGCGCTGCTTTTATAAACGCCACAGGCAACTTCCGCCCTTTTTTTCCACCAGGTCGAGTCGCGATTCATGCGCTTCCAGTTCTGTATCGCTGGCACGAATGACGCGTATACCCGAACTGCGGCGTACAACACGTTGAATTCCGTTATCTCCACTACGCTGCTGCACATCCCCTTCCATCGCAAACTTCAGAGAAGTTTGTCCACCCGTCATCATTAAATAGACGTCGGCCAGAATTTGGGCATCGAGCAATGCGCCGTGCAACGTTCGCTTGCTGTTATCTATTTCATAACGTGAGCAAAGTGCATCGAGGCTATTACGCTTGCCCGGGAACATTTTTCGGGCGAGAGCGAGGCTATCGGTAACTTTGCAGAAGGTATTAGTTTTTGGAATATCGCGTTTGAGTTTGCCGAACTCATAATCCATAAACCCGATATCAAACGATGCGTTATGGATGACGAGCTCTGCGCCGCGAATATAGTCCATGAACGAATCAGCAACCTGATCAAAGGTTGGCTTGTCTGCCAGAAACTCATCGGCAATTCCATGCACGCCAAAGGCTTCCGGGTCTACCAGACGATCAGGTTTCAGGTATACGTGGAAATTATTACCCGTCAGGCGGCGGTTGATGACTTCAACCGCACCGATTTCAATAATGCGGTGCCCTTCATAGTGAGCACCGATTTGGTTCATACCGGTGGTTTCTGTATCGAGGACGATCTGTCGTGTAATTGCTGTGCTCATGGCGCTCGTTTATGTCAGACTTGGTTTTTTAATCACAGGAAGTCTACCAGAGATGCGCAAACAGGTAGAAATTTTCACCGATGGCTCTTGCCTCGGCAACCCGGGCCCGGGTGGATATGGTGCTATTTTACGCTACAAACAGCACGAAAAAATTTTTAGCGTCGGCTTTCGCCTGACCACAAACAATCGCATGGAAATGATGGCGGCAATCGTTGCACTTGAGGCGTTGGTCGAGCCTTGTGACGTTGTGCTTAGCACCGACAGCCAATATGTTCGTCAGGGTATTACCCAATGGATTCATAACTGGAAAAAACGTGGCTGGAAAACGGCCGATAAAAAACCAGTCAAGAATGTCGATTTATGGAAGCGACTGGATGCTGCCTTAAGCGAGCACAAAATCAGTTGGGAATGGGTGAAAGGCCATGCCGGTCACCCTGAAAACGAACGTTGTGATGAACTCGCCCGTGAAGCTGCTTCTAATCCAACTCTCGAGGACGTGGGTTATCAGCCAGAGACGGCGAAGCCTTAGTTGCTTCACGAAATTGCCGTGTTGCCCCCACAGCTGAGCGGATTTGCGTTTTTGCTTTCCTGCTTTTCATTGGATTGAGCGTAAGAGGCAATGTCCGCTTACGCGCCACAATGACATGCATGCATCCCAACGCAGGAAGATGGGTACTGAGCATTTTCCCACCTTGTTTACTCCAGGGTAAAACCTGGAAACTGCGTTGGTGCATCACTTCAAAATTCAGCAATGCCAGCCAATCGAACATCCTCATCGGCGTAAACATTCGGCAGCGATATGGCGCACGTTTGCGGATAAATGGCACGACTTTGCCTAAACCTAATAAACTCACCGGGTTGAAACTGCTGATAATTAGCCAGCCATCATCAATTAATACCCGGTCAGCTTCACGCAATAACCCATGAGGATCCTGGCACCACGGCAATGTATGAGCCAACATACATGCATCGACTGATTTACCCGCAAAAGGCAAATACAGCGGATCGGCATTCACCTGGAGTCGTTCGCCTTGTAAGGCAACATTAACCTGGTGTGAAATAGCACAGGCCTCTGTGTTGATTTCGGTGCTTAAGTTACCGATTTTCAGCAAGTGGAAACCAAACATCTTAGCAAACCACGGCTGAAGTTGGGATTCCAGCGCCTCACGGTAGTACTCGCCCCAGGGCAGTTCTCCCCAATGATGCGGTGAAATGAAATTTACAGGTATCCTTGCCGGTTTCATCACTACCTTCTTAGCGCAATTCAGAGAGGTTGAATTATGAATCTTAACAGTATTTCTGCGTTCCAGGATAACTACATCTGGGTTCTGAATGATGAGCAAGGCAGATGCATCATCGTCGACCCGGGCGAAGCTCATCCAGTACTAAAAGCCATTGAAGATAACCACTGGCAGCCAGAAGCTATTTTACTGACCCATCATCACAACGACCATGTTGGCGGCGTAAAAGAACTACTCAAAAAGTATCCAGGCCTTGTGGTATATGGCCCAGAGGAGACACAAGATAAGGGAACGAACCGGGTAGTCAGAGAGGGCGAAACGGTCAATATTTTGAAGTATGAATTTACTGTAATTGCCACACCGGGTCACACTTTAGGACATATCTGTTTCTATAGCGCACCTTATCTTTTTTGCGGTGACACGATGTTTTCTGGCGGCTGCGGAAGGCTTTTTGAAGGCACGGCGGGAAATATGTATGATTCTTTTCAAAAACTTAACAAATTACCCGCCGATACGTTAATTTGCTGCGCACACGAATACACTCTTTCAAATATGAAGTTTTCCTTATCTATCCTTCCAGACGATGAGAAGTTAAACCGATACTGTCGAAAAGTTAATGAGTTACGTGCAAAAAACCAATCAACCTTACCAAGTTCTCTGGTAAATGAACGCGAAATAAATTTATTCTTAAGAACAGATGATATTGATTTAAAAAGAAAAATAAACAAAGAAACAAACTTGCAACAACCACAGCAAATATTCGCCTGGTTACGGACAAAGAAAGATACCTTCTGAATTTTTTGGTTGTGTTGTTTTAAAGTGGAAGGTATTCTTGCTCGTCTTTTAAGCAACCATTTGACACACACATGAAGGCAAAAGCGATATTACTCGCCTCTGTTTTGCTTGTGGGGTGCCAGGCGTCAAGGCATGACGGCAACATCCAACAGCACGCACAGAGTCTGTCTGCAGCTGGTCAAGGTGAAGCAGGAAAGTACACAGGTTCGCGATGGATGGACGATGGGACATACCTCGCGGATAACCAAAACTTGTGGAACTTCATTGGCGACGAGCTAAAGATGGGGGTACCGGAGAATATCCGGATCCGCGAACAGAAACAGAAGTACCTGAAGAATAAGAGCTATCTCCACGATGTAACATTACGGGCAGAGCCGTATATGTACTGGATTGCCGGGCAAGTTAAGAAACGTAACATGCCAATGGAACTAGTACTGCTACCCATAGTGGAGAGCGCTTTTGACCCCCACGCTACCTCTTCTGCGAATGCCGCTGGCATCTGGCAGATTGTACCGAGTACGGGTCGAAATTATGGTTTAAAACAGACCAAAGCATACGATGCACGTCGTGATGTAGTGGCTTCCACCACTGCCGCACTCGATATGATGCAGCGTCTGAACAAGATGTTTGACGGCGACTGGTTATTAACCGTAGCGGCGTACAACAGCGGCGAAGGTCGTGTACTGAAGGCAATGAAAGCGAATAAAGCTCGTGGTTTACCAACGGATTTTTGGTCGCTTTCACTGCCACGGGAAACCAAAATTTACGTACCAAAAATGTTGGCTTTAAGTGATATTCTCAAAAACAGCAAAAAGTACGGCGTACGCTTACCAACTACTGACGAAAGCCGTGCATTAGCACGCGTAGAAGTAAGTGATCCGGTTGAGCTTACGCAGGTTGCCGAAATGGCAGGTATATCATTAAGCACGCTGAAGACATTCAACGCCGGGGTGAAAACTTCCACCGTTGGCAAGAATCAGCGTTATGTAATGGTGCCTAAAAAGCATGCTGATCAGCTAAAAGCCTCTTTGGCTTCTGGTGAAATTGCAGCAGTGCAGCCTCGGCTAGTCGCTGATAACCGCAGTACTGCAGGTGGCAGCAAATCTTACCGTGTTCGTTCAGGTGATACCTTATCGAGCATCGCTTCACGCTTAGGCGTGAGTGCAAAAGATTTGCAAAGCTGGAACGGCATACGCGGCGCGCACATTAAAGTCGGCCAAACACTCAGCGTCAAAAATGGCGTACAGAGTTTAGCTAAGAACGATAGCATCACTTATAAGGTGCGTAAGGGTGACTCGTTGTCGAGTATCGCGAAACGTCACGGTGTGAACATCAAGGATGTTCTGCGCTGGAACGACGATACAGACGATCTGAAACCTGGAGATCAGTTGACGCTATTCGTTAGCAACAACTCTACACCTGATACTTGATTGTTAATCAAAGAAAAAGGCACCTTTTTGGGTGCCTTTTTTATTTCTATTTCAAAACATCAAACCTTTTTGGCTTCCACCATAATAATGTCACTGGTGAAAGAGCCATCTCCCTGCAACTCAAAATAGTGCTGCACTTCGTCTGATGCACTCTGTTGGTAGATTCGAATAGCGTCAGCCAGAGCTTCAGGTGTTCTCATTCTGGCAATCCAGGATGTGAACTCCAGATTCAATCGGTCGCATAAGAGGTTTTGCGAGACCAAGCCCGCATCATTAAACAGGCTCAACCACTCGCCACTGGAATAATTCCGAACGTGAGATGTATCGCGCAATGCTTCAACCGTTTGCAGCCAGATATCGAGAACTGGATGGCCTGGAGACATCACATCCATAAAAATAACTACACCACCTGGTTTCAGGACTCGTTTTACTTCACGCAATGCTTTACCAACATCATGCCAGTGATGAGCTGAATAGCGGCTAATCACCACATCAAAAGAGCCATCATCAAACGGCAACACTTCTGCATAACCCTGTCGAGTCGTGATGTTGAAGATGCCACGCGTTTTAGCAGCATCATTGACCACACTCAGCATCTGTTCCGAGAGATCATAAGCAATCACCTCTTTCACCTGAGCGGCCGCAATAAAGCTCGCATGCCCCGCCCCACACCCCATATCGAGCAGACGTGCATCAGGAAAATCAGCCAGACGCGCGCTTAGACGCTCCAGATCGCGGCCAGCAGCGTGCACAGCACTTGTCAGATAGGCACTGGCCTGCGAGCCAAACTGTTGATCGACTTTGTCATGGTGAGATTGTGTTGTCATTGTATTGTCCTTGCAGATGATTGTAAGTAAGGGCAGCACATAGTCTGCCCAATGGCAGACCTGACTTACCTTACTTCAGCTCAGGTTTGCCAGGACGGAATTCGACTAGTAGAGGATTGTGATCGGACGCACGAGTCACCAAAACAGAGGCTTCCGCAACGTTTAAACCACGGTAAAACACGAAATCAAGCGGACGACCGAAAGCACGGCGGCGATGGTCATCGGTGAAGCGTACTTCCCGCAAAGTCATTTCACGAGCGAAGCGGTAAAGCGCATTCATACGTGGACGGCTCCAGGCGTTAAAATCACCCGCCATAATAACCGGCCCATTATGGTGACCAATTTGATCGCCAATCGGCCCAAGCTGTTTGCTGTAGACATCGACACCAAGACTGAAATTGACCGCGTGGATATTTACAACCATCAACAGCCGACCATCAGGCAGTGGATATACGGTCACTAATGCGGATTTGGATAAGCGTAAAATCGGCTCACGTTCACGTAGTGGGCAACAATAAACAGGATGAGCAGCGGAAAGTGTCATAACACCTGAGGGGTGTTGAGGCAGAACAAATGCCGGAACCTGGTCAGCAGCCAGATAATTACTGGTGGCAAACTTTACCAGTTCAGGGGTCGTTTGAGCCTCCTGCAATAAAACAAGGTGAGCATCTTTACCGAAGTTTTGCAGTACAGAAAGCCATTCTGCACGCTGCTGTTTGAAGATATTCCACACCAATACTTTTAGTGAGCCTTCACTTGGTAAAGGTTCTCCGGGCGGCAATGCCTGACCAATAGTTGCAAATGAGCCAGGAGGCAGAATGCGTTCTGCTGGCTGACCGGCAACATATCTCATGGCATAAGTATTTTTGCGCACGTTTTTACTAATGACCTCTGTAACTAAAGAAGCCTCCAAATCGAAGGCTGTCTTTCAGTTATAGGGACTTTGGTGTCGAGTTTCAACGACCAATTCAAACCATTGACGAACAAGACCGTAAGTCATTGCTAACAGCCATGTTCTAATTCACTAACTGATAGCAACTTCACGACGTGCATCTAGTCGACCACTGATGGTAATTAAGAACAGTGCACCAACAACAATTACAGCCCCAATCCACGGCGTCTGAGCTAAACCAAAGCTTTGAACTGTTTGACCACCGATAACAGATCCTAATGCAATCCCGACGTTAAAAGCGGCAATGTTCAGTCCAGAGGCAACATCCACAGCATTTGGCGCATATAACTCTGCTTTCTGCACAACATATACCTGCAATCCCGGTACATTACCGAATGCAAAGACGCCCATAATCAACACCGTCACTAAAGCGCCAATATGTGAACTCGCAGTAAATTGGAAGACCAGTAGTAATGCTGCAAGTGCTGCAAAAATGAATTTCAAAGCAGGCACTGCACCATGGCGATCGGCAAGTTTACCGCCCCAGATATTACCGATAGCAACAGAGACACCGTAGCCCAGCAAAATCCAGCTCACTGCCGCTGGTGAATAACCTGCAAGGTTTTGCATCATCGGAGCCAGGAAGGTAAATGCAGTAAACACGCCGCCATATCCCAGAGCCGTTATTGCATAAATGATCAATAGGCGGGGATGAGTCATCACTTTCAGTTGATCTTTTAAGCTAGCAACCGCACGTGTTGGAATATTTTTTGGGATCAGAATAGTGCTACTGATCAAGGCAATAACACCAATAGCTGAAACGGCGAGGAATGTTTCGCGCCATCCGAAATGCTGGCCGATAAATGTTCCGAGGGGCACACCTGTAACCAATGCAACGGTTAAACCACCAAACATAATGGCGATTGCGGTAGCAGCCTTTTCTTTAGGTACCAGACTGGTTGCAATAGTTGAACCAATTGAGAAGAAAACACCGTGTGCGAGGCCTGTAAGTAGACGAGCAACGACCAGTGTTTCATAATTTGGCGCAAGCCAGGCAAGTAAATTACCTGCCGTGAATAGCGCCATCAAGCCAATCAGTAGCTGTTTACGAGGCAACTTTCCTGTCAGAGCGGTTAGCACAGGAGCGCCAACCGCAACCCCTAATGCATAAATTGAAACCAGCAATCCCGCAGAAGGGAGCGAAATTGAAAGTTGGTCAGCAATAGTTGGTACCAGCCCAACAATCACAAATTCGGTAGTACCGATTGCAAATGCACTGATAGTCAGTGCCCAAAGCGCCAGAGGCATAATTTACTCCATAACGGGTGTCTTTTGATGACACGCATTATGGCAAGATGGTTAAATAACAAAAATATGCAAAATCTCAATAGAATATTGTCTCAGGAGCAATAATGAAGGCCACCTCAGAAGAACTGGCGATTTTTGTCGCTGTCGTAGAAAGCGGGAGTTTTAGTCGCGCAGCGACTCTGCTCGAGATGGCAAATTCGGCAGTCAGTCGCTCGGTAAAGAAATTAGAAATGAAGCTAGGTGTGACTCTGCTAAATCGTACAACGCGCCAACTGAGTCTCACAGAGGAAGGCGAGCGCTACTTCCGTCGTGTTCAACAGATTTTGCAGGAAATGGCTGCTGCAGAAAATGAGCTGATGGAGACCCGACAAAGCCCTCGTGGTTTACTACGCATCGATGCTGCAACGCCTGTCATGCTGCATCTTTTAATGCCGCTGATTAAGCCCTTTCGTGAACGCTATCCAGAGGTGACGCTTTCCCTCATCTCATCTGAGACATTTATTAATTTGATTGAGCGAAAAGTCGATGTAGCGATACGAGTGGGCACATTGACAGACTCAACGTTGCGGGCACGGCCTCTTTTTTCCAGCCGCCGTAAAATTATTGCCTCGCCGGAATATTTAGCGCAGTTCGGTATGCCACAATGTGCTGAGGATCTTCAGGATCATATCTGTCTGGGATTTTCTGAAACAGAGAGCTTGAACAAATGGCCAGTCGCTCAGGCTGATGGGCTGCGTTATGACATCACGCCGGGAATAACATCGAATAGTGGTGAAACACTTAAGCAACTATGCCTGACGGGAAATGGGATTGCGTGTCTATCTGACTATATGATTAATAAAGAAATAGCTGAAGGGAAGTTTGTGGAATTGCTGACAGACAGACTGCTGCCCGTAGAAATGCCATTCAGTGCGGTGTATTACAGCGATCGCGCTGTCAGTAGCCGGATTAGAGCATTTATTGATTTTCTAAGTGAGCATGTACAACAGCCCCCGCAGGGGCTGTAATGAAAAATTAATCCCAGTGTGGAGCCAGACCTTCTGGGCTAACCAGTCGATCGTTACAGTCCAGTTTACTTATATCCATCATATCTTCCTCATCGAGCATGAGAGTCTGCGCTTGTAGATTACTTTGCAGATTCTCACGTTTTGTAGATGAAGGAATCACCGCATAACCCAACTTCATTGCCCATGCCAGGATGACCTGTGCAGGCGTTGCATTGTGCTTCTGCGCAATGCGGCCAATCACTTCATCTTCCAGCGCTTTACCATAAGCCAACGTCATATAAGAAGTGATATGGACGTTATGTTCATGTGCCCAATCAACGACTTTACGGTTGTGCAAATACGGTGAAAGCTCAATTTGGTTGGTCGCTATATTTTCTGCCCCCACCGCATCAATAGCCTGCTGCATCAGGTCGATAGTGAAGTTAGAAACACCAATTTTGCGCGTCAGTCCTTCTTTTTTCGCTTCAAGTAACGCCTGCATAAACTCTGCAACCGGCACTGAATCGTTTGGTGATGGCCAGTGAATTAGAGTCAAATCGACATAATCTGTACGCAATTTGCGCAGACTTTCTTTCAAGCTTGGGATTAATTTTTCTTTGTTAAGATTCTCGATCCAGATTTTGGTGGTGATAAAAAGCTCACTGCGTGCAACACCACTTTCTTCAATCGCCTGCCCTACAGCAGCTTCATTGTCATAAATCTGTGCGGTATCGACCGCGCGGTAACCTAATTCAAGCGCGGTTTTTACTGATGCGATAACTACGTCGTCTTTTAAACGGAAAGTACCTAAACCAAATGCAGGAATTGTCATTATTAACCTCGTTGGGGGACGTATCTTTGTCTTTCGAGGATTATGAAGGGTTTAACTTTGGTGAAAAAGATGGATAAATGCAGAAGATAATTGCGTAAAAAGCAACAATAGGAAAAAATTCATGAATTTTATGTATAAAAAAAGCCCTGAGTCTAAAAGACTCAGGGCTTAATTAAGTGGCGGAACGGACGGGACTCGAACCCGCGACCCCCTGCGTGACAGGCAGGTATTCTAACCGACTGAACTACCGCTCCACCGAATTTCTTTCTTATTACCACCAGATGTCACATTCTGGCTTTTACTGCTTTGAATTTAGAGCCTGGCAGTTCCCTACTCTCGCATGGGGAGACCCCACACTACCATCGGCGCTACGGCGTTTCACTTCTGAGTTCGGCATGGGGTCAGGTGGGACCACCGCGCTGTTGCCGCCAGGCATATTCTGTTTCATCAACCGTCATACTTTCACATAACCATCGACTTAAAATCTCGGTTCAAGCTGAAAATCAATATCGTAGTCTCTCAACCAAAACACCTTCGGTGTTGTAAGGTTAAGCCTCACGGATCATTAGTACTGGTTAGCTCAACGTATCGCTACGCTTACACACCCAGCCTATCAACGTCGTAGTCTTCAACGTTCCT